>CAZTQX010000059.1:0-8753 GCA_964615985.1 uncultured Gammaproteobacteria bacterium
GCCAAGATGCCAGGTACTATCAATACAGGCGCATCGTTCACCGGCCTGACTTCAATTGCCACCACACCACTGTCGCTTAACGAGCCACCACTGCCCGCACTGCCGCCGTCATTGACGCTGATATTAAGACGATCACTGCCATTAAAGTTAAGATCCCCACTGTAGCTCAGTGTCCCCAAGGCATTATTTATATCAGCCAAATTGCCACTAAAAGTCATTGCACTGCCACTGGCCGAGGAACCTGGCGCAAAATTCAAACCGTTGGTTCCAGCCAAAATCAGAGCGCCATGAGCAGGAGTCAGTGCATCTCCAAGCGTCAACGTAATCTCCAGCAAACCCGCCCCAGCATCCGTATCAGCCACACTAATGCTATTCAGAGCAAGCACACTGTCTTCAGCCACCGTCTGCGCGACTGGCAAAGTCAATACCGGCGCATCATTGACAGCAATAACATTCACAGCAATCGTGGCGCTGTCACTCAATGCCCCTCCAGCACCACTGTTACCTTGATCATTCACCGTAACCACAATGCTGTCACTGCCATTGAAATTCAGGTTAGGCCGATAAAAGACCACGCTGGCCAACGCCGCATTAACATCCAATAATGTTCCACTGAAAGTCATGCCGCTATCCTGATTACCGGTGCCTACTGAAAAATTCACACCCGCGCTCTGGGTCAACGACAAAACACCGCTACCCGCCGACAAACTCACCGAGACCAAACCGTTACCCGCATCCACATCCACATCGCTAATACTGATACCAGAGATGGGCAGATCAGTATCTTCATTGATCGACTGCGCCCCAGGTACGATCACAACAGGAGCATCATTAACGGCAGTAACATTAATATCTATCAGACCATTAGCACTTAAAACACCTCCACTGCCGGTATTGCCCCCATCACTCACGGTAATACTCAACTGATCTGAACCGTTGTAATTCAGGTTAGGAGTGTAAGTCAGAGCAGCCAAAGCATTATTAATGTCCGTTAGGGAACCATTGAATGTAATCGAACTGCCAATGGCAGGGGTTCCTGTGACAACGGTCAAATTAGTCGTATTGGTAAGATTCAAGGTGCCCTGTGCTGGTGTTTGGCCATTACCCAACGCCAAACTAACCTGCATAACTCCCACGCCAACATCAACATCACTAATACTGATGCCATTAAAAGTAAGTAAAGTATCTTCTGCTACGGTCTGTACTGCCGGTAAAACCAACACGGGTGCATCATTGATTGCTGTCACATTTAAGGACACCACACTTGGTATCGGCACATTCCCACTTTGATCATCACTCACAATACTCAAAGAGAACGCACTATTAAAATTTGCAGCTGGAGTAAAAATCAACCCATCCAACGCAATATTAATATCAGCCGATGTACCAATAAGTATGACACTGTTGCTTCCATTACCCGCCACCGATTGCAAATTAGGACTTGATGAGACAGTCAAAGTACCGCTGTTAAGCGGCACACCCAACGTGACGTGCAATACACCTGCACCAAGATCCACGTCATTGACCGTAATGGCCGTCGGATTGGTTCCTATGCCATTAAAAACAAGAGGCGTATCCTCCGCCACGTTAAAGGTGCCTGTAGGCACCGTATTAACGGGTAAATCATTAACAGCAGTAACACTTAATGCCAGGCTACTGGAGACGTCTACCCCAGCACCACTACCCTGCGCTTGTACCACAGCATCATTTTGATCATTCGTCACAATGGTGATATCAACAGAGCCATTAAAATTAAGCGCAGGAGCATACGTTAAACCCAGCAATGCCGCATTAATGGCTGGAACTGTTCCCGAAAAAACAATACTGGCACTGCCATCCCCTACCACCGATAATCCCTGCGTGGTTGACAGCGTTAACGCACCACTGCTCACCCCCAAAGATACGGCCATTATTCCCTGCCCCTGACCAATCTCCGCATCACTCACAACGATGGCAGTAGGATTATTACCCACACCATCAAAAATAAGCTGTCCATCCTCAACCACATTCAAGTTTGCTGTTGGTAGCGCGTGTGTGGGAGCATCATTAACTGACAGCACATTAAGTGCGATCAAATCCACCGAAGTTAACGCATTATCAGTATTGGTCACACTAAGATTAATTGCACCATTAAAATTGGCAGCTGGGGTGTAGGTTAAACCGTTCAAAGCCGTATTAATATCCGCGATACTGCCCGTAAGAGTCACAGTATTTGTGCCATCACCAGTCACGGTTTGTAAAGGACTAGCAGATACCGTTAAAACACCACTCCCAGCAGGTACTGACAATGTCACTGTCAGACTGCCAGCACCAAGATCCACGTCATTAACAGAAATAACTGATGGGTTTGTCCCCAAACCATCAAAGGTTACAGCCTGATCTTCAGGTATGGTAATAGTGCCTGTTGGGACACTACTAACAGGGGCGCTGTTAACCGGCGTGATATCCACCCTAACATCAACGGGAGGGTTGGTAATGCCATCACTGGCTCCACCAACACCACCGCCAGGAAGCAATGTTCCACCTTGCTCACTGCCATTCACTGTTACGTTTTGATCATTCACACTGATCGAAAATGAGGCTAAAGCGGGATCAAGATTGGGGTTAGCGGGATCATGAATACCATTCAAATCAACCGTGGGTATAAAGGTTAACCCACTGGCCAATGCGGTATTGATACTGTCCAATGAAGCACTAAACGTTATCAAAGTTGGCGTATTACCTGCGGCCATCGTCAGCCCTGTGGTACTCGCAAGACTTAACGTTCCATTAGCTGCGGTAAGAGTCACCTCAAGGGGGGTAGTAGCCGTGCTCAAATTTGGATTTTGGTCGAACTGAATATCCACGTCACCAATCTGAATCGCATTAGTATTACCACCAACACCACT
Organism: uncultured Gammaproteobacteria bacterium; assembly: GCA_964615985.1. Taxonomy (GTDB): domain Bacteria; phylum Pseudomonadota; class Gammaproteobacteria; order JAUZRS01; family JAUZRS01; genus JAUZRS01. The sequence goes on from CAZTQX010000059.1 coordinate 2,889, forward strand.
AAAAGTCAGTGAACTGGGACTCAACGAAGTATTTTCAGCAATAGGTATAACCGTTGGAACAGAAACAGTTGGAGCATCATTGACCGCCACTACGGTAACACCAAACGAAGCGGTGGTCGTCAAAAAGGCTCCAATTTGATTAGGATCCACTGCAATATCAATGGCGGTATCGATATTACCTCGGTCATTAACACTAACTTGCACCAACAGATCACCGTTAAAGTTTTGCGCCCCTTGAAAACTCAAGCTAGCCAAGGCCAAATTCACATCGCTAATGGTGCCTAAAAAACTCATCTGACTATCGGCAATGCCATCAGAGACCACATTGACCGCCGAGGGCGTGAAGGTAATATTGGCAGTCTGGTTGAGAGTTAACAGTCCATCCGAAACCGTCACTCCGTTTAGATTGGTGACATTCAATGTCACCTCAACCACTCGAACCGCTTCTTGTGCTGGAGAGACATCTAAATCACTGACACTAATACCAGCCACGGCCAAGACTAAATCTTCATTGACACTCTGTGCACCGGGCACCACCACCACCGGCGGTGTGTTTGCCAACGTCCCCTCAAACCCCGCCAAAGCCAGCAGCATTCGAGAATCAGGCGTTGCCAACTGAGCATCAGCTCCCGCAGACGAAGCCTCTAAAATCCAGTCACCACCCACCCCAGTGAGATCGTTGGAAGCAAAAAGATCACTGCCCGTTGCAGCGGCTAAATTATCCAGCAACGCTTGTCCGCGCCCAGAACCGTCCACCACATTACAACCAAACAGATAAACCGCTGAATTTTCGGAAAAATTATCACGCAGAGCCGACCAAGCCGAGGTATCTTGAGCCAAACTTTCAGCCGTCACCATCTCATTGCCCAAAGAAAAACGGCCACCACCACCATGAGAAACCACCGAGAGAGAAGAGATCGTACTGTTTTGCTGCACCGCCAACGCTTCCACCTGCTGTAACAGAGCCTCGGAGGAGTCCGTTTGGGTGTCAAAGGTGATCACGGTCACACCCTGCGCCGTCAGAGAATCTGTCAGTTCAGCGTAGTTGTTCAAGTTATTGGCCACCAGCGCGATATTGAGTCCATCAGAGGAAACAGGCTCCAAACTCAGCGCCGCCACCACCTCAGCCACCACTGGCTGCTGCTGATCTGCAACAATCTCTAAGGGCTGACTCTCCACAGCAGGTGTTGCAACGGGCAACGAAGCGGTGTGCTGAGCGGCCTCAATCACCGCCGCAGCATCAAGAACAATACGGTTTTCCAGCTTCAGTAACTTCATCGCACACACCTTTTGTCTTTCACATCCTATTAATAACCGGGTCTCACACTCCAGCACTCCAAGTCATGACTGCGCCACTCATCACAAATGCTGCGTGATTGAGGCTCTGACAGCCCGACAAAGCGCACCCGTCTGAGTGTCACACCGTCCTTTTGAGTGTTGGTCATGACCGCATCCCGCGGATCCAAACGATCAACCAAACGCTCCACTTGAGTCAAAATACGCGCCGGACCGATGGTGCGTTTAAAAGCCCCAATCTGTACCGACCAGAGGTACTTGTTCATCATTGAACTGACACCGGAAGCTGGTTCTTGATCAAACGAAAGTACATTGGCAACCGCCTCATCTTCCATCATCTCAAAATCCATAGAACGATCAGGTTCTGGATCCAGTGCCAAGCGCGTAATCCCTAAAGCTTCAAAACCCAAATTCCATTTATTTGGATCAACACCCAAGCTAACAAAAAGACGTTTATGAGCCGCAAACAGCTCGACTACCGCCTCATCACGACGCAGCTTAGCCGCCATCTCTTCTAATATTTTTTGGGTTACAGCAAGACTGCTACGGCCTTTTCCACCCGTGCCATTTTCAATTTCATCCCTTTTACGCGTCATTTTTAACAACTCAGCAGAGAGCGTGTAGGTCTCCTCCAATAACAAGAAACGATCTACTTTAATAGCGTAATCCAGCAGTGCCACATGAGTTTGGGTAATCACCCCAGCTGTCATCATCAAGCGCTGCACTTTCAACAGCTCAACCGCTTTCTCCTCGCCCTGCATCTGCATGTAACGCGAAGGCAAAGCAAACAAGTCCATGCTCAGATTGGCACCAACACTGCCCCAATAATTCGCCCTTAACAAAGTATTGCCATCGTAATGACGACCTGCAAACAGACCAAAACCCGGAAACATTCTTAACAGCGCGTTGTAGGCTTCTTCTCGTTGCACATGAACTTTCAAATCCTGTTCATACAATTCAGGACGGTGTTTCAATGCATACGCTTCTAACTGAAAAATATCCAACTCTTCAGGACGGGGAAGGTCGGCAATAATCGGCTGAATGTCCATCCGCGCCAGAGAAAATTTAACGCTCTGGTTCAAACCCATAAGATTGGCCAGATCAAGACGAGCCTTGGAGAGATTCGCCTGCAACTGACGAATGGAAAGTTCCAGTTCCAACAACCTCAGTTCAGCCTCTTTAAGGGCGAAAAGGTTGGCATCCGAGCTATCACTTTCCTCTTTCAACTGCTTTTTTTGTTGATCCAGTTCCTGTTCAACCCGTCTCACATGATCCAAAGCATCTTCGGCAATGGCCGCTTTCCAGTAATTATCAGTCAGATCCAAGGCTAAATTTTGCGCCTGACGTTGACGCCGTAAGCGCGTTGCTTGACGCTCCATATCGGCCTGCTTAGAGCGGGTGTAGGACATCATAAAGTCCAACACATTCCAGGTCAGGGTCAGATTGGCCTTTTCCGTATGTTTTAACTCCGCAACGGTACTCTGGCGCTCGACCAAACCGGTATCCACATTGAACGCATCGGAAGCGGGTAGGTTGGTGCGATCCACTGAAGATGCACTAACATCCAGGTTCGGCAACATCGACAGTTTCGCTGCCACAGCGGTATCGTCAGAGATCTGCTGCTCAAAGTCCGCCATGCGCAACTCTAAATTGTTGCTCAAGCCGATCTCTAACACCTCATCCAACGTCAGTGGTTGATCAAAGACCAAACCCTCAGCAGGGCGCAGCTTCTGCAAATCCTCAGACACATTTTTCGCCCTTTCGACCTCCATTTCCTCAACGGTCGGTGCCGAGCTGCAACTTGCTAATAGCAGCAAAAGACTGAGTAATCCTGCACGTCTGTATTTCATAAAGTCACCCATTGCATACGTTTCAGCCGCTATTTTGTCCAAAATCGCCAGTGCCATAAACGGAATTGCTCCACATTTTCGACCATCATCAAACCAAAAATTCCTAAGGTCTGACATTAAGTTATAGTGATAAGTTAAAGTAAAGTATACATTAATTGAAAATGTTTCAATCCCTTTCTAAGCCTAAAGTCAAATAATGCTGGTCTCTCTGTCAGAAAAACATCCTCAAATAGAGTATTCCGAAAAGAACAAACTCATTATGAAACAATCAATTAAGCGAAAAATAGAATACAATTCTCAAACAGCTTTTCCTTCACTGCAAAAGTAAACGTTATAATCCAGAACTGTTTTCCAGAGAACCGCCACCCATTATCATGAGTTATCGTGCATTTTTAGCCCCCCGCTACTGGTCTGTTTGGTTCAGCCTCGGCCTATTATGGCTGCTCTGTCGTCTGCCTTTTCGCTGGCAAATCAAGCTGGGTGCCGCTTTAGGCCAACTACTTTACCACCTCATTCCCAAGCGGCGCGCCACTGCCGACACCAATATAAAGATTTGCTTTCCTGACCTTAAATCAACACAACGCCAAACACTGCTGCGCGCCCACTTTAAATCCCTCGGCATCAGCCTGCTTGAGATGGGGATGGCTTGGTGGCGCTCACCAGCGTGGCTGAAAAAACATTATAAAATTAAAGGCTTAAATAATCTCCAAGCAGCCGAACAAAATGGACGCGGGGTTATTATCCTCATCGCCCACTTCACCACCGTCGAGATCAGTGGTCATCTTGGTGCCCTGCAGATCCCCAGCCACCTCGCCTTTGCCGAACCCAAAAACGCCCTCTTCAACGCCATTATGCAAAACCGGCGGCAACGCTACTTCAAAGGGCTGATCACCCATCGCGATGTCCGCCAGATGATCCGCCGACTCAAGCAAGGCGAAAAACTCTGGTACTCCCCCGACCAAGCCAGCAAATTCAGTCGAGGCGGTATCATGGTCGACTACTTTGGGCATCCCGTTATCACCACCCCCGCCACCGCGCGCATCGCGCGCATCAGTGGTGCAGCCGTGGTACCCATTCTGCCACGCCGTTTGGCCGACGGCAGCGGTTATGAATTTGAATTTCAACCAGCACTGGAAAATTTTCCGAGTAACGATCTAAAAGCCGATACACAGCGCATCAATCATCTCTTTGAAGATCAAATACGACAAATTCCCGAGCAATATCTCTGGGTTCACAAACGCTTTAAAACCGACCGCAACGACCAACAAGACCCTTATTCATGACGCTACTGCCCTATCGCCTCCTGCTCAGCCTACTCTTCCCTGTTCTGGCACTCTACACCCTGCGTCGCAGTTTTAGAGACGGTGATCGGCGTTATTTTTGGCAACGCTTTGGACTTCAGCAGCCCAAACTACAAGCCCCTATTTGGCTACACTGCGCTTCGGTTGGAGAGGTCAATGCCGCCGCGCCACTGCTCGATGCCCTATTAAAACAGCACCCCAACGAAACCTTTCTGCTCACCACCAACACCCCCACCGGCCAGCAGACCGCACAAAAAAAGTGGGGTAACAAAATCAATTTTAGTTATTTACCGCTCGATTATTCTCTGTTGATGCGATGCTTCCTCAAAACCACTCAACCCCGCTGCGCCTTGATTATGGAGACCGAAATTTGGCCCAACCTCTATCAACTCTGTCAGCAACAGCAGACCCCCATTACCATTATCAATGGCCGCCTCTCGCCACGTACTCTCAACAGCCATGCGGTTTTTCAACGCGCCTATCAAAAGGCACTCAAAAATGTCACCGTGTTGGCTAAATCCAAACAAGAAGGCAGGCATTTTCAGATATTAGGCGCACCAATCGCCCAGATTCAGATCATTGGCAACCTTAAGTTTGCCCCTCAAAAAACCCCAGTAACAGAAGAAAAACCCATACAACGCCCCTACCTGCTAGCCATCTCCACCCACCATGACGAAGAGCTGCGACTAACTAAACTCTGGCAACAGATCCAACCGGAATACCCCAACCATCTACTGGTAATTGCACCAAGACATCCCGAACGCCGCTCACAGATTCTACAAAAATTGGCACCCTTGCAGATCAAAATCGCCACACGCAGCCAAAAAGAAACCATTCAAAAACAGACCAACCTCTATCTGGCCGACACTCTGGGAGAACTGAATCTCTTTATGCCTCACGCCGAACTGATCTTTATCGGCGGCAGCCTTATTCCTCACGGCGGTCAAAACCTGCTGGAACCGGCACGACTGGGCAAAGCAATGCTCTGCGGCTCGCATATGTTTAACTTTCAACAGGAGGTAGAACTGTTTTTAGCCGCCGAGGCACTGCTGCAAGTAGAGAACGAAGAAGAGCTAGGGGAGAAAATCAGAGAACTGCTGGATAACCCGCAAAAAAGGCAGCAGCTAGGCAACAACGCGCAAAACCTAATGCAGCAACAGGGCGATGTGATCTCTCGTTATCTAGAGGCCATTAAACAAACCTGCCAGCTTTAACTTTTATAGCCTTTTAACAACGCTTGCCAATCAGCCTCATCAAAATAGCCATCTGGCTGCGCGGACTGCTGTTTGCGCAGGGAACGCAACAATCGGGCTAAATTGGCCTGCATCCATGCCGGATCTTTTTTACCTCGTCGCCCCTTATCAAAATCCAATAGATGGATGTCATCCTGCTCATCCAGCTCATCCAGCTCATCCAGC
>CAZTQX010000059.1:8853-14017 GCA_964615985.1 uncultured Gammaproteobacteria bacterium
GCTCATCCAGCTCATCCAGCTCATCCAGCAAAATATTATTCAGATTCAGATCGGCATGATAAACCCCCGCCTGATGAAAACGCCGAATCACCACCCCAATCCGCTGCCACAAACATTCCGACAACGGCTCCAGCAACAGACGTTCACCCAGCGACTGCGCGCCCTCAATTTGCACCGTGATTAGGTCGGCACGATAAAACAGCCCACGGCGCACCACCCGCGCCGCCAACGGTTTCGGTACCGGAAGACCTTGTTGGCGCAACTCCCACAGCAGATGCCACTCCCGCCACGCACGGCTGCGCGCCAACCCGCTGAAAAAATAACGATCCCCAAACAGCTTGGCCATCAAACCGCCCCGCCGGTAGTGACGCAACACATAAGCTCCAGACTGCCAGTGAAAAAAGCAGACCGAACCACGCCCCGCCAGCACGCGCTTCTCCAGCAACTCTTCTGCTTCTAGATAATCTTCCTCAAACAATCGCGGCTCTGGCTTAACAAACAGCTCGGCATCGTATAGGATATTCAACTCTTTGATTTTTTGTTCTTTTATCTGCATATGCCTCTCAATTTTGACACCCCCCCCCGATCCATCTGCCTATTACGCCTCTCCGCGCTGGGGGATGTCACTCATGTTCTACCCATCGTTCGTCAACTGCAACAACAGTGGCCAAAGACCAAAATCAGTTGGATTATTGGCCGCTTAGAGGCTGAAATGATCGACGGTCTACAAGGCATTGAACTGATCGTCTACGATAAAAACTCCGGTCGAGCTGGTCGCCGTCAGCTCAAACAGCAACTGACTCAACGCTCTTTTGATCTGCTGCTACACCTACAAGTAGCACTGCGCGCCAGCTTGATTTCTCGCTGGATCAAGGCACCGATCAAGCTCGGTTTTGATCGCGCCAGAGCACGGGATTTTCAGTGGCTCTTCAGTACCCATAAAATTGCAGCTCGACCACAGCAGCACGTTCTGGATGGCTTTTTTGGCTTTCTGCAAGCATTGGGAATCTCACCGCAAATGCCTCAGTGGTCGCTGCCGATTCCCGCCGAGGCCGTCGAATTTGCCCAGCAGCAACTGGCCAGCGATCAGCCCATTTTGGTGATCAACCCCTGTAGCAGCAACCGTTCACGCAACTTTCGCAACTGGTCGGCCAAACGCTACGCGCAAGTGGCGCAACACGCCAGTGAACAACACGGAATGCAGATCGTACTCACTGGCAGCCCGCACCCCATCGAAACAGAGATGGCCGCTGCGATCCAAGCCGAGAGCCGTCTGCCAATCATCAACTTGGTCGGCAAAACCCGCATCAAACAACTGCTGGCGGTACTCAATCGCGCCAGCGTGGTGGTCTCTCCCGACACCGGCCCTGCTCACATGGCCAACGCCTTGGGCAAACCAGTGATCGGTCTCTATGCCAGTTCCAACCCCAAGCGCACCGGCCCTTATAATTCATTGCACTGGAGTGTCAACCGCTACCCCGATGCCGTTAAAACCTATCTGAACAAAGATGAGCATGAAGTGCGTTGGGGGCAACGTGTACGTCACCCAGAGACCATGCTGCTGATCCAAACCGCTGAGGTGATCGAAAAATTGGACGCTATTTTAGCTTGGCAAACCAAGGGCTAACTAAGAGCGGCGAATTTTCTCCACCAAGGAACTGGTGGAACAGCCATTTTTAAAACTCAACACCTCAACGCTGCCACCGCTCTGCATTACACAATCGTAACCAGCAATCTCCTCAGGACGATAATCGCCCCCCTTAACCAAAATGTGCGGCGACACCGCACAGATCAGCTCTTCAGGGGTTTCGCCGGAAAACGCCACCACCCAATCAACGCACTCCAACGCCGCCAGCAATGCCATTCGCTCCGCCAGTGGATTGAGAGGCCGCTCAGCGCCTTTTAACTCTGCCACCGAAGCGTCATCGTTAACCGCCACAATCAGACGCTGCCCCAACGCTTTGGCCTGTTGTAGATACTGCACATGCCCTGCGTGCAAAATATCAAAACAGCCGTTGGTCATCACCACCGACTCACCCAGATGTTTGGCCTGCTGCACTCTCAGCAGCAATTCATCCACACCCACCACACCGGTGGAAATCTCCGCCGACTCCGAAGCAAACGACAAACGCAACTCAGCCAAGCTAACACTGGAAGCACCCAGTTTCGCCACCACCAAACCGGCGGCACGATTGGCCAAGGTCGCCGCATCGCTCATGGCAAAACCACAGGCCAAACTGGCTGCCAAGACCGCAATCACCGTATCGCCCGCACCGGTGACATCATAAACCTCATGCACTTCAGCTGGCAGATGCAACGGTGGCAAATTACGATGTAACAGACTCATGCCCTGCTCACTGCGGGTCAACAACAGCGCCTCCAGTGATAAATCCTGCATCAATTGCTCACCACGTTCGATCAACTCCAACTCATTGGCACAAGAGCCGACAATGGCCTCAAATTCAGACAGATTGGGGGTAATCAAGGTCGCCCCCTGATAACGGCTGAAATCCCCCCCTTTTGGATCCACCAACACCGGCATGCCAGCGGCTCGACAAGCGGCAATTAATGAGTTTGAAAGAGAGGTCAGAGTGCCTTTATCGTAATCAGAGAGAATCACCAGATCCGCCTCTGGCAGCAAAACCTGAAAACGACGCAACAAGCGCTGATGATCGACGCTTTTAAAGCCATCCTCTTGATCGAGGCGGATCAATTGCTGATGACGGCTCATCACCCGTAATTTGGTGATGGTCATTGCGCCCGTCTCGGTCAACAGATCACAATGCAAAGCCGAATCCTGCAAAGAGTCTGTTAACGCCGCACCTTGTTCATCATCACCGATCAACCCCAGCAGCGTCACCTGACAACCTAAAGCAGCCACATTGAGCGCCACATTGGCCGCCCCACCAGGACGGTTTTTGCATTCGCTGATCTTAACCACCGGTACCGGTGCTTCAGGGGAAATCCTACTTGTGCTACCTGACCAGTAGCGATCCAGCATCACATCCCCCACCACCAAAACACGGTGAGAGGAAAAAAGAGCGTCAGAAAGTGGCATCATAAGTGAATTCTCAACCTACCAAGTACATCAATAACAATCACTATTCTTCTTTGGAGTCACTTAAGAACCGCATCATAAAAAAATCAGCCCCTAAGTATAATCTGTACCTGAGCGTTATCTATAAAAAACAGCTTCAAGCGCCTAAAAAGGTTAAGTTATCGAAAATTTCTTAACAAATGGATAATAACCGCTGCGCTCTTGATAACAAAATCAATTTCGCTAATTGAAAAGCGACCCATAACTCAACTATTATCATGGCCTATGAGCACAAAAAATGATTTACGGTCTGTCTGCTTTGATGCACAACAGCCCCATTACCTCGACCAATTCTTACCGGTTTACCGTGAGTTGGAACGCCGTCACATCACCTGTGAGATCCTATTTCACGCCGACAAACATAATATCAAACACATTCGTCGTCTGATCCGTAAAGAGGGTGTGCAAGCACAAATCGTCTACTCAAACCAACAAGCCATCGCCTACCATCACATCAACCGTCCAACTTGGATCTTGTTTGGTGATGAGTGCGAATACATCACAAAACTGCCCAAACCTCGGCGAACCTGCAAAACAGCTCAGCTTTATCACAACATCGGGGTAAAAAACGACATTTACAAACCAGAACTCATGGAGATGGGCATTCGTTTTCTGGAGGGTCCTTACTACGCCCGCGAGCTGCGCAAACGTTATCCAGACAAACGCATGCTGGAGGTTGGTTACGCCAAGTTAGACCCTTTGTTCTCAAATAACACGGATCTACCTTACATCAATCTTGAAGAGTTGGGTCTGCAACACGACCGCAAAACCTTGTTCTACGCGCCGACGTTTGAGCCAAACTCCATCAGCCAGATGCCAGAAGAGTGGCCCGATGATTACGCCGACTACAACATCATTATCAAACCTCATCCACTCACCTGTAGCGATGATAAATACCGTAGTGATCGTAATAAGATTGCTGAATGGGCCGAGTTTGAAAACGTCTACGTGATCCCCCCCTCCGAACTCTCTATCCTGCCCTACATGGCAGCCACAGATCTACTGATCGCAGATGGCTCATCAACCCTATTTGAGTTTGCCGCACAAGACAAACCCATGATTTGGCTCGATTTTTTTCATCTACACTGGAGTTATCGCGGGCCTCTCAACTACCGGCTGCAAAAGACTTTGGATCACAAAATTTTTCAGTACGCCAATATGTGCCCCCATGCCAGTGACTACAAGGCACTCAAAAGCGTCATCAAACAACAACTCGGTATGCCGGATGAATACACTCGCAGACGCAAAGGTTACAGTCGTGAACTGCTGGGCAAAGCCGATGGCAAAGTATCGGAACGCATTTCTGACTTTCTCTTTCCAGAGACCAAAGGCATGTCTGTCGCCACTCTACCCAGCCCAGGCATGGGCAGCGCGGTTAACTACGGTTATTATTAAGCTTTAATCTTGCAGATGATACTCAGCCCCACAATAGGGGCATTTACCTTCACCTTCACCGTTCAGTGGCACAAACACCCGTGGATGCGAGTTCCACAGGCTACTGTCAGGCAGTGGGCAGCGTAAGGGCAAATCCGCCTGAGTTACGTCGTAACGGTTTTCGGCATTGGGTGTTTTCAGCTTGGACATCATCTCTTCCTAACAAAGTTACGGTTTCAATCGAGCCTATTTCACCAAGCTCAACCACTCAGGGTACTGCTGACGACGACCGTGGACTTGATCAAAGTACATGGTCTGCAATTTTTCTGTGATCGGGCCACGGCCACCGTTGCCAATGGTGCGATTATCCACTTCACGAATTGGGGTCACTTCCGCAGCGGTGCCGGTGAAGAACGCCTCATCGGCAATGTAAACCTCATCACGAGTGATGCGTTTTTCGATGATCGGCACATTAATCTCTTTGGCCAGATGCATGATCGTGTTGCGAGTGATGCCATCCAGCGCCGAAGTCAAATCGGGGGTGTAGATGGTGCCGTCACGAATAATAAAGATATTCTCGCCGCTGCCTTCCGCCACATAACCTTCGTTATCCAGCAGCATCGCCTCATCGTAACCGTCGTTCATCGCCTCGCGCAGCGCCATCATGGAGTTCATGTAGTTGCCGTTGGCTTT
>CAZTQX010000060.1:0-13674 GCA_964615985.1 uncultured Gammaproteobacteria bacterium
AATAATAAAGTCATTGGCAACAGCACAATACGCGTTAAAAAAGTGTAACCTGATCTAATTGTATCGGATATTTTCTAACACCGACTCGCCGTAGAGACAAGAGATGTCTTGTCTCTACAATGCCAGCAATCCACCACCCAAACTAGCCATCACCACAACCACCTGTAAACCATAAACCAAAGGAAACTCACCCTTGTCCACCACCCCTATGAAAGTTGTGCCAGCACCCCAAAGCCCCGATGCCGCCGTCTTGACCCTCAAAGCACCCAACTTGGCAATGGCAGAACCCTACTCCGTCATTCAAGGCCAAGGGCAGATCGACTACAGCTGCGGCCAGTGCGGAGTCACCGTGGCGGAAAAGATGCGCCTTGGTCAACTGACCCAAGTAATGGTGAAGTGCAAAAATTGCGACTCTTTTAACGTTATTGGCTAGATACCCCACCCTTATCCTACTGACCTTCACGAGACGTTCGTTATGAAAAAACTCATCTACCCCCTGCTCACCCTGATTCTCTTCAACACCAGTCCAAGCAAGGCCGAAGATCACGTCTTGACCCTTAACGAAGTCAAACAGAAGGTTAATAACATCTCCACCAGCGAGCTAAAACAACTGCTGGAAAAACAGCCCAACACCTACCTAATCGACGTGCGCACCACGGGCGAGCTGGAGCAGGTCAACCAGATGATCAGGGCGAAAAACAATCTCAATATTCCACGCGGTTGGTTGGAGCTGCGCATTGCCGCCGCCATTCCCGATAAAAACAGCCCCATCGTCGCCTACTGCGGTACCGGCCAACGCAGCCCCTTCGCCGCCGACACCCTGAGCAAAATGGGCTACCACAATGTAAAAAATTACGATGAGGGTTTTGTTAATTGGCAAGAAGCCGAGCTGCCGGTCAAGTTACTCAACCCCGCGCCGGACTCCATGCTCTTTCGTCGCCCACAAAAAGTGATCGACGGGGTCTACTCCGCCATCGGAGCCACCGCACCAGGCGGTTACAACAACTCCGGCCACAACAACAACCTCTCCTTTATCATCAGCGACGATGGCGTTTTAGTGGTCAACGCAGGCGACAATTATCTGCTGGCCAAAGCGCTGCACGAAGAGATCAAAAAACTCACCGATCAACCGGTAAAATACGTGGTGTTAGAAAACGGTCAAGGCCACGCCATGCTCGGCTCCAATTACTGGCGTGAACAAGGTGTACCCATCATCGCCCATCAGGACACCATCACCGAAATCAAAACCTACGGCGAAGAGACCCTTGATCGGATGCAGAGCCGCAGCCGCGATAAAGCCTTTGGCACCCAACTGGTCATGCCCGATCAAAGTTTTGGTGCTAAAAAAGTGATCCAACTGGGCAGTGAAACCGTTGAGCTGCTTAACCTAGGCCCCGCCCACAGCCCTGGGGATACGATGGTCTGGCTGCCCAAACGCAACCTGATCATCACCGGAGATATGGCCTTTCATCAACGGCTGCTGCCGGTCTTTGAACACACCGACACGGGTGAATGGATCAAAACCTGGGATAAATTTGCCGCCCTAAAGGCCAAATACGTTATTCCAGGCCACGGTATGCCCACCAATATGAACGAAGTGACACAATACACCCGAGATTATTTGGTCTATCTGCGCGGAAAAATTACCGAAATCATCGACAACGACGGCACCTTGCAAGATGCCTACAACATCGACCAATCAGCTTATTCCCATTTGCCCACCTTTGATATACTGGCAAAACAGAATGCCGGACGTATTTTTCGAGCGATGGAATTTGAATAGGGAAAAACAGCATGATCAAACGATTTCGTATTCCTCTTATTATTTTGGCCTTACTGCTCGTTTACCTGCTGTTGCCCTCCCAAACCTTCCAATTGAGTGCGCCAAACTCGCCTGCCGAGGTAAAAACTGTACCAGCCGATTGGACAGCCCACCAGGCCGCCAATAAAAAAGCCATCGCTGAACACCTCGGACAACACCAAGAGGACTATTTTGCGTTTGCCAACTTTGCCGTCAGCCAAACCGACGGCATTCCCTATCTGATCCTCAAACTGCTGCCCAAAATCGCCCCCGAATTTTGGGGATCAGAGGATAATTTTCTCAGCGTCATTGGCCTCTACCATGACCCACGCATGGGCAACTACCCCATGCCCAGCGGCATCGGCATCAGCGGCTTGGGACGAAAAAAACCACTGAGCAACATCGACTACGCCTCCTTCACCTGCGGCGGCTGCCACATTGGTCGAGTGCGCTTGGAAAATGGTGAATTTCAATACTTGGATGGCGGCATTAACAGCGAGTTTAACGTCATTCTCTATCGCCAAAAAATTGTCCAGAGTCTGAATAAACTCTACGCTGCTGAAACCGATGCAGAAAAACAGCAGCAACGAGTAATCGACGCTCTACTAGCGGCCCTCGACACAGCACAAAAAAGTGATCCCCACTACTTTTACAAAAATTATCAACACGCTAATACACACTTTGATGCCGCCTATGAAAAAGCTCAAATCAAGCTGTTTCGCGCCAATGCCAAACAATACATCAGCGCATTTATAGACCAGCAAGAGCGAGCCTACGACGGCTGGAAACTGATCGTGAAACGCAACTACAAAGGCATCGAAAGCAGAGCCAATCTCGGTTATGCAGGGATGGAAGACGCCATCAGTTTCAATTCAGCCAACGCCTACCAAGGCCTTGATGCGGCATGGTACACAGCCCCCTTTGCCTCGCTGGCGCTGCCCGATGTGGCGGCGGTAACCGACATTATGGCGGTCTGGGATCAGCAGAGCCGCGACCCACTCGGCTGGGATGAGGATGAAAAACTGCTGACCGACGGCGGTGGCCAATGGAACGGTCACATTCCCATGCTGTTTTACAAAAACCTCGCCGCCCAACTCACCTTGGGTTTTAACGATGTGGATCTGCGCGTCTCCGCTCATGCCGAACGGCTGCTGCTGGAACTGCCTGCACCGGCCTATCCCTTTGAGATTGATGTCGAACTGGCTCAACAAGGACAAGCTCTGTTTGCCGAACACTGCGCCTCCTGTCATCGAAATAATAACGGTCGCGTCTACCAGCAGATCGGCACCCATCTCGGTCGAGCTAAAATCGCCGGAACCATCACCACCCTCGGCGCACAGAGCAGCTTCACCGCCAACTGCGGCCCTGACACTGAAATCCAACTCAGCGGTAAAAGCGTCAAACCCTGCGCCGAATACAAGGGCGTTTCACTCAAGGGCCAGAGCAATCAGTCCATGACCTCGCCCAAACAACACGACGGCTACAACGCCCTGCCGCTGGTGGGCATCTGGGCGCAAGCGCCTTACCTGCACAACGGCTCGGTACCCACTCTTTATCACCTGCTGGTGCCTAACGAACGCCCCGATCAATTCATCAAAAGCCGTTTGGATTATGACCAAGAAAAGGTCGGTTTTGCCTGGGATACAAAACAGTCGGGAAAAGAGGACGAAGGCTATCTCTACGACACCGCTTCATCAAAGATTATTGGTCATCAAGGCCACGACCAAGACATTGAGCTGGATGGGCAAACATTCAAACTGGATTGGGAAAACAACAGAGCAGAACTGAAAGCGCTGCTGGAATACTTAAAGACGTTGTAAACAGAAGCCGGTCAACCCCGCCAAGCGTAGATCTCTAACGTAGTGGGGTCGCACTTACAGCAGCCACCGCCACAGGCGGTACCCACTGGCAACTTCTCCACTCGGCCTTTGTTTTGCCACTGTTGCAACATGCCGCGAATGGCATCGGGATCAGCCTTAAAGTGCAAGGCAATGTCTCGCAACGCCACTTTGGAATGACTCTGTAGATAACGTTTCAATTCACTTAAAATCATCATACAACTCCCATTTCAAACTTAAACCAAAGCCGCTTTACCCGTTTGACGCTGTGCGTAGTAGCGCAAACTCAAAAAGACCGCCGCGATCAGCATCAGCATCGCCGCCGACCACAACAACGAACTCTGCGGATGCTGTGGCAAGGTCGCCAATTGATAAAAGAGCGTGGCGCTGACGTAGGCCAACAAGGTACTCCAAGAGACCGCAAACAGCGTCCAGAGACCGCTGGTCTCACGCATGATCGCCGAAGTGGCCGCCACACAGGGAAAATAGAGCAAAATAAACAGCAAATAAGCAAACGCCCCAATCGCCCCATCAAAGCGACTCGCCATCGCCCCGAAGGTGGCCATGTCCACATCCTGTTCCGCTGCCGCCGCCTGCTGATCCCCTTTCACCAAAGCCAAACCCAGAGGATCGGTCAGCAATTGAGTTAAGGAAGAGAAATTCTCCGGCACCGTTGCCAACGCACCACCGATCCCCGCCCAAAAATCGAAAACCTCTGGCTCAGCCGCCGCTGCGGAATCAATGTCAAGCTGCGAATAGAGCGCATTCAGTGAACCGACCACCACCTCTTTGGCCATCACCCCAGTAAAAATGCCCACCGTGGCAGGCCAGTTATCTTCATGAATGCCAAAGGGTTCAAACAGCGGTGTCACCGCACGACTCATGGCACTCAGCACCGAATTTTGGCTGTCTTGATTGCCGTAAGAACCGTCGGTGCCGATGGAGTTAAGAAAGTTAATCAACAGCACCATCAAAATAATCAGCTTACCGGCATCGCGCAAAAAACCGTGCAAACGATGCCACGTGCGCATCAAAATACCTTTCACCGTTGGCAGATGGTAACTGGGCAGCTCGATGATCAATGGCTCTGATTCACCTGGCAACAACGTATATTTCAGCAACACAGCGGTCAAAATGGCCGCCGCAATGCCCACCAAATAGAGCAGCAAAACAATCACCTGACCGCCATCGGCAAAAAAGGCCGCCGCAAACAGAGCATAAACCGACAGCCGCGCACCACAGGACATAAACGGACTCATCATCACCGTCATCACCCGTTCACGCGGGTCTTCCAAGGTGCGAGCACTCATAATCGCTGGCACGTTGCAGCCAAAACCAACAATCAACGGCACAAAGGCTTTGCCTGGCAGACCCAAGCGCCCCATAAAACGATCCATAATAAAAGCCACCCGCGACATGTAACCGGAGTCCTCCAAAAAGGCCAAAGCCAGATAGAGAAAACCAATGATCGGGATAAAGGTCGCCACCACCTGAATACCACCACCGACTCCATCCGCCAACAGCACCCGCAACCAATCGGGGCTGCCCATCGCGCTCAACACGGTGCCAAAACCATCGACAAAAATCGTCTGCGCCAACTGATCAAAAACGTCGATAAACGCCCCACCGATGTTGATGGTGAAGGTGAACATCAGATACATGACGAAAATAAACAGTGGCAAGGAGAGATAACGGTTCAATACCCACGAATCAATTCGATCCGAAACCAGACTCTTCACCTCGCCCTGCTGTTGAGTGACGATGCCGCTCAGATGATGCGCCAAACTGTAACGGGCATCGGCAAGCAAAATATCCAGATCCTCTGCCGAAGCGGTCTCGATGCCTGCCACTTCACGTTTAGCATAAGCAACAATGGCTTCAGGAATACCTTCTTCGACACCCAAATCACCGCTCAAGACACTGACGGCCAAATAACGATAACAGACCGGAAAACGCAGCTCTGCCTGTTGCAATTGGCCACAAATCTGATCCAACACGCCGCTCATGGGCTGATGGTAATCCACCTCCAAGGTGGGCTGTTGACTGGCCTCCAAGGCACTCAACAAACCACTTTTTAGCAAATCAATGCCCTTGGAACGACTCGCCACCAGCGGGATCACTGGGCAGCCCAATAAGTTTTGCAGCGCTGCCAGATCAATTTTGCGGCCACGAGCTTCGGCCACATCCATCATATTGAGCACCACCACCATCGGTAGCCCCAATTCAAGCAGTTGTGTGGTGAGATAAAGATGACGTTCCAGATTAGAGGCATCCAGAACATTGAGGATCAGGTCGGCGTTGCCCGCCATCAGGTAGTTACGCGAAACGGTCACATCGGTGGAGTTGCCACCGCTGTCGAGAGAGTAGAGACCCGGCAGATCCACCAGCTCAATGCGAATCTGCTGCTCTTCAAAACTGCCCTGCTTGCTTTCAACGGTGACCCCAGGGAAATTACCAACGTGTTGATTGGCTCCGGTCAGCGCATTAAAGAGGGTGGATTTACCGCAGTTAGGGTTGCCGGTAACGGCAACGGTAAAACCTTTCATGCCAGTGCTTCAACCAGAATTTGCGCGGCAATCGCACCACCAAGGGCAATGCGATCAGAACCGCGTGCGACCACCAAACCACCGCCACGACGTTGCAGCGTGGTGACTTCAGCACCAGGAAAGAGACCCAAAGCGATCAAGCGCTGCTTAAGTCCTCGTTCCGTTTGATAACCGGTAATGCGGCTCAAGGTACGTTCAGAAACAGTGGCTAAGGTTTGTGGCTGCATAATCATTCCTGTCGATAACAATATGGAGCAAATGTTAATAGGAATGATTCTCGATTGCAACTGAGAATAAGCAATCAAAGACCCTAAAGCATGATGAAGATCAAATTTCAGGGTTTTTTAGTCAACATCAGGCGAATCAACTCACGCCGTGCCCGTTCCCAGATAGCTCCCTGTTGAGACCAACTGACCGACTCACCCTCTTCGCTCTCAAACAACGCTTTAGGTATCATCTTCTGCACCAGCTGATTGACCTGCACCCCGTAACCCTTCTTGGCCGCCATTTTCAACAACTCGTAGTCTTGCACTCCACGCCGCCAATTTTTCAAACGCAGCGAAGCCACCGGTCCGGCAAAACGACGATCACTGGCAGGAAACAATTTATCTTCGCCTGGATACAGCAAACTACCATCACCGTTACCGACGTTTTCAGGGCTGCCACCAAACAGGCCACTGGTGTAGGTTAAGGGGTCATTCCAGAGATCGGTGGCACGATTGGCGCGTTTTTGATGCCAATAAGCAATGTCCCAGAAATACCACGAATCCAAATCAAATTTATAGGCTGCCCAACCCCACGTCCGCATCGCCACCGCGTGATCGTCAATCAGCGCCGTGCCCGTCGCTGGCGCATAACCGTTGTAAACACCAACCTTAGCACCGGCTTTTTTCCGATCCACAATGGACTGTTGATCGTAACCACTCAAGGCTGCGGGCATTGACCAAATATCAATGTATTCGGGCTTTCTACGACGCAACAAGGCGTTATTAATTTTTTCGGTCAAAAAGGTTTTGATTCGTGGTCGTACTTCATGCGCCCAAGCGGCATGTGCAATCACTTCGGGATAATCTTCCACACTCGGTTCATCCATAATCGAATAGACCGCTGCCGACCAAGGCAATTTATTACTTTTAAACCAGCGCTGCCAGGCCTTGATGTCCGCCTGCAGAGTTGCCTTGCTGGTGGTGTTGAGTTGAGTAAAGAGCATTTTAGTCCCGACACCCTCACCCGGGCCTTCATAACCCTGATCGGCTTTAAAAATTTTGCCGCTCAACATATCGGCCACCGCTTGATCGGCGCGACGCACCGGTTTATCCACCACCAAATCCAGACGATGGCGATGCAACATCTGCTGATAACGCTTTAGCAGACGAGCGTACTCAGGAGTGCCTGACTCGACCCCATGACGACGTCGAATCTGACGTGAGTCCGCCAAATAAGCCAAGGTCTGTAGAGAAAATGTTTTCGGCAGCTCTAACTCTGCCACATAAAGCCTCACCGGCAATTGATAACGCTCTCCCGAATCAGGGGTAATCACCGAAAGCCAACCGTAATAACTGCCTGCAGGCGTGCCTCGTGGCACATAAATATCCACCCAATAAGGCTGAATGCGTCCAGGAGCGATGTTTAACGGCTTAAAGGCATCGGCCACAGAAGTCGGGGTTAAAATGTCGGCCCAATGCCCTGTGGACAGAGTATGTTCGCGTTGCTCATCAAAATAGAGACTTCTCGATGTCTCCTTAACCCGCAAAAACTCCTCACGGAAGACCTCGATCCGGCGGCCAACGCTGTTGCTGACATCGGCGTCATCGCCGCCAGGCAGATAAAAATCATTGTTAATTTTATGGCCATCTTGATGCGACAATTCGCTCATAGAGACCTGTAGGTCGCGCTGCCCCGAACCCCCCGCTTCCAGCACCACTTGAAAGGCCACCACCTCATCACGCACGGCGACCAGATCCACATAACAGCCATTCCAGACCACATTGTCTTGCCGAGACCTTCCTTCAGCCAAAACGGATGACAGCCGCTCACCGTCGTTCAACGCCCAAACAGCCTTTAAACCCGCTGGCAACAAACCTTTCGGCTTCAAACCGGCTTTCAATGCCAAGCTGTCCGTACACTCAACCAAGGGTTTATTGGCCGCCTGTTTTTTCTGCTGCGTACGAAACTCCAGCTCTTTTTTCAGCAGCTCTGAAACCGCTCGGCCTTGCAGCTGGTTCTCTTCGATGTAATTCAGCGTCAGCTGTAAAGCCAAAGCAAGCGGTGCCACAAACAGCAACGCCAAGCCTATTTTCTTTAACACGTCATTATCACTCCGTCACAATGAAGTCAGCCAACGGCTCTGGCCAGAATCAGTCCTAAGCTTAGTCCAAGCATCCCACAGCAAGCGGATATTGGCATTAAAATCACGATAACTCAGGGAGCAACAGAGACCAGAGGCGAACGCCACTGGAAAAAAGGGGTAAAATCAGGGTTTTAAGCGGCTTTTTGGCAAGAAATGCAACAAGGTGTCACGCACTTTGGCAAACAGAAACGGCTTGCTGACATGGCCGTCCATGCCTGCTTGGAAACAGCGCTCTTGATCTTCTTTCATGGCATTGGCGGTCAAGGCAATAATTGGCACACGTTGTAACACTGCCCCTTCCAGATGGCGAATCTGCTGAGTGGCTTCGCAACCATCCAGTTTTGGCAACTGCATGTCCATAAAAATCAGATCAAACGTAGCCTGCTGAAACTGCTCCACTGCCGCTTCGCCATCACCCGCCCAGCTCACCTGACAGCCGAGGGTTTTCAGCATCTTGGTGGCCACTTTACGGTTCACCTCATCATCTTCAACCAACAACACCCGCGCATCCACACTCACCGCTTCAAAACGGTGGGCACTCATCTCACCGGTCTCATGAAACGCCAGCGTATGACCGTCGGTCAATAAGAAGGGCAGCTCAAACCAAAAACAACTGCCCTTAGAAAGTTGACTCTCAACCCCAATCTGCCCCTCCATTAGAGAGACAAGATCACGGCAAATAGAGAGACCCAAACCACTGCCCTGAGTACAGACCGAACTCGGCTCAACCCGCACATAGGGGTCAAAAATAGTTTTCATTTGCCCAGCATCCAGCCCAGGGCCACGATCTTGAACCTCGAAGCGCACCCGCACGGACTCTGCCCGCCAAGAGATCACCGTCACCCGCAACAACACCTCCCCTTGCTCACTGAACTTCACCGCATTACCGATCAAATTCAACAACAACTGAGTCAAACGTCCCGCATCGCCGCGCAAAAACTTGGGCAACTCCACGCTGATGGATTGACGCAGACGCAAGCCTTTTTGCGCCGCCAACACCCCCATCTTCATCTGCACCCCAGACAACAGCTGAGAAAGCTCAAAATCCAGTGATTCCAGTCGCAGCTCACCCGCTTCGATTTTGGAGTGATCCAAAATGTCGTTAATCACTTTTAACAAGTGATCCGCCGATTTTTGAATACTCAAAACATAATCGCGCTGCTCATCATCCAGTGGCGTGGCCAATAACAGCTCACCCATGCCCATCACACCGTTCATGGGAGTACGGATCTCATGACTTGTTGCGGCCAAAAAGTTGGATTTATTGCGGCTGGCTCGCTCAGCTTCCCAGGCTGATCGCTGCAATTTTTTCTGGTTCTCTTGCAGTTTTTTTTCATTATCGTGCAGACGTGCGCCCATCAACACCAGCAATTCTGCTGTTTCCGACAGCTCTTGCACCGGCAGTTCCGGCACCGAATGTTGATAATTTCCTCGCCCAATCTGCTGAATCAATTTATGAATTCTTCTCAGTGGCGACGCAATAAATCGGCTCATCCGTTCCGCACGTTGATACAACAGCACAAAAAAGAACAGGTAAAACAGCACCAGTACCGACACCATCCACCAAACCACCGCCAGCAACTCATCACGCAAAAGATCCGCCGAGGCATAAATATTTTTCTGCTCTGTCAGCAACAACAGCTTCCAATCAACACCTGGCACCGTAGCCCAACTCATCAAATGCACTTCATCATGCAACATCAGAGTCTCAAAACCGACAGCCTGCTGTTGTACCAAGCGCAACGATTCAGGCAAATTGCGCTGCTGATAAAGGTTTAGCTGCTCTTTATTAGCCATCACACCAGTAAACCAAAGCTCTTTACCTCGATCAGGCATACTGATGACTTTGCCATCACGCCCCAGCAACAAGGCATAACCTTGCCAAGGCACCTTAAGATCCAGCACCTCTTTGGCAATTTTAGCCACGGTAATATCCTGACCGACCACCCCTTCTAAAAAATCACCTTGATAGACCGGTGCCAAATTGGAGATCATCCAGCCCAAACCCGCCGGATCAAGATAAAGATCCGTCCAAATATTTTTACGTTCTGGGTTGTGTTTGGCATCTGCTTCGTAATAGAAATTGAGCGAAGACACATCTAATTTGGCAGGAAACTGCGCCACAACATCAAAAAAAGGATAAATACGCCCTAAAGAATCAAAAGAGGTGAAATAGAGCTGTTCAACCAGAGGAGAATGACGCTGAATGGAAGTCATTAAACCATCCAGTCGAGCGGTACGCAGTGCTTTATCTTGCTCCACCTCACCAATGGGCTGAATGCCACTGTAAAAAAGCGCCGTACCACCGATATTTTTATCAAGATAATAGATGCCTGAATCGGAAAAACGGTAGTGACTTAACTCTTCCTTGGAAAATTCACCCGCCAGAATAGGCTTTGACAGAACTCGTAAGCTAGATTCAGCCAGCAAAGCTGTATTAGCTTCGATGGCATTAAGTTGCTTGCGAATCAAATGTGTTTCTCGATCCACCAGCAGTCGCAACTCCGCATCGGCCAACTGCTGCAGAGCCGCTACATTTTCATCACGGGAAAAACTGGTGCTGAGCAGATAAACGGCCACCAAACCGACCTCAACCAACAACAGAGGAATTAAAGAAGCTCGCAGGTAAGAGCGCCAAATCCAACGCAATAACGGCTCTTTCTGAACAGGTTCTTCAATCGGCACAGCAGTGACTCCCTAAAATTCAAAATACCATCCGCTACCACAGATCCAAATTCCCCTCCCTCCTTGGAAGAAAAAAACAGGCTTCAAACAGCGCTAGCCAACCAAACCCTGACTGCGCAGATACTCTTCATAGGTACCTTGGTAATCCACCAGCCCTTCCGAGGTCATCTCAATCACACGGGTTGCCAACGAAGAGACAAACTCACGATCATGGCTGACAAAAATCAGAGTACCCTCGTAATTTTCCAAGGCGTAATTCAACGACTCAATGGACTCCATATCCAAGTGATTGGTGGGTTCATCCATAATTAAAACATTCGTTCTCAACATCGACAGCTTAGCAAATAAGAGCCGCCCTTGCTCCCCACCGGAGATGACTTTAACGGATTTGTTAATGTCTTCGGCAGAAAACAGCATCCGCCCCAAAGCTCCGCGCAACACCTGCTCATCATCGCCCTCTTGCCGCCACTGCAAAATCCAGTCGTAAAGATTCACATCGTCGGCAAAATCATCCGTATGATCTTGCGCAAAATAACCGATTTCCGCTGCCTCAGCCCACTTGATTTTACCAGACTGTGCTTCCATTTGGCCTGCCAAGGTTTTCACCAAAGTGGTTTTGCCGATGCCGTTCGGGCCAATGACTGCGATACGTTCACCGGCTTCGACCATTAAATTCAGATCTTTAAACAGCGGCTCTTCACCCGTGTAACCTTGACTGACACTCTCCATCTCCAGCGCCAGACGATGCAGCTTTTTCTCTTGTTCAAAACGGATAAACGGATTTTGCCGACTGGAAGGTTTCACTTCCGCCAGTTTAATCTTATCCATCTGCTTAGCACGCGAGGTGGCTTGACGAGCCTTGGAAGCGTTGGCCGAAAAACGCGCCACAAACGATTGCAACTGAGCAATCTGCACCTTTTTCTTGGCGTTATCCGACAACAGTCGTTGCCGTGCCTGAGTCGCCGCCGCCATGTACTCATCGTAGTTGCCTGGATAGATCTGCAACGCACCGTAATCCAGATCCGCCATGTGAGTGCAGACCGAGTTCAAAAAGTGACGATCATGCGAGATGATGATCATGGTGCTGGAGCGTTCGTTAATGACCCCCTCCAACCAACGGATGGTGTTGATGTCCAGATGGTTGGTCGGCTCATCGAGCAGCAAAATATCAGGGTCGGCAAACAACGCCTGCGCCAACAGCACCCGTAACTTCCAGCCGGGAGCCACGGCACTCATCAGACCAAAATGCTGCTCCGAAGGAATCCCCACACCCAACAACAACTCACCGGCACGCGCTTCGGCGGAGTAGCCATCCATCTCGGCAAACTCCACTTCCAGATCCGCCACCCGCATACCATCCTCTTCGGTCATATCGGGATTGGCGTAAATCGCATCCCGCTCCGCTTTGACCTTCCACAGTTCACTGTGACCCATGATCACCGTATCCACCACGGTGTGTTCTTCAAAAGCAAACTGGTCTTGACCCAGCTTACCCAGACGCTCGTCGTTGTCCATACTGACGCTGCCAGCGGTGGCTTCTAAGGTGCCACCCAAAATTTTCATAAAGGTGGACTTACCGCAGCCATTGGCACCGATAAGACCGTAACGATTGCCATCGCCAAACTTAGAAGAGACGTTTTCAAACAAGGGCTTAGCGCCAAACTGCATGGTGAGATTTGCTGTAGAGATCACGAATAAATACCTGAAAAAAGACCAAAGGGGGCGATTATACCTAGAATGGGAGGCTTTTATGCTAAAATTTCGACTTTCGTTATTTTGTAATTCTGCCATGAAAACACTGCTGATCGATGATCACATTCTCTTCTCCACCGCGCTGCAACAACTGCTGCGCTACGGCTGCGGCTTAAAGAAAGTCATTCATACCGACGATGCATTAGAGGCATTGCATATTCTAAAAGAAGACCCGAAAATTGAACTGGTGCTGGTTGACATGAACATGCCTGTTGTCGATGGCATCGATTTTCTACACGCCCTTGAGCATCATAATATCGATGTTTTAACCGCCATGATCACCGCCAACGAAGAACCCAAGCAGCTCAAAGAAGCTCTTAAGGCCGGAGCAAAGGGCATTATTCCCAAACACTCAACCCTCGAAGAGATGAAGCAAGCCATCACGAAAATCACCCACGGTGAGTATTACCTGCCCGATTATCTACGGATTAAAATTGATCATTTACCAACAAAAAAACGCCCCCATCATGCTTTGGCAGAACAACAACAGCAGATTTTATATCTACTCAATAAAGGCCACCCAGAACAACGCATGGCCACGTTACTGAACATCAATCTAGCAGCGGTACGCAATCGCACAGCGGTGCTGTTTCAAACCTTAGACGTCAGTAGTCGAGGGGAGTGCCTCGCCCATGCCAAACAACAGAACCTACTCGAAGGTTAATCCATCGGCAGAATAACAATAAACGTCGTTCCTTCACC
>CAZTQX010000061.1:0-13472 GCA_964615985.1 uncultured Gammaproteobacteria bacterium
GTGGCGTTGGAGATGGTCGGTGGCGTGATTCCGTCGGTGGATTATGAAACCGTGAAGCTGGGTTCCAAAGGTGAATGGGTCAAAAAGCTTCAGCAGGTGTTGGATCTGGTGCCCGATGGTGGTTTTGGCGAAGACACCGATGCGGCCTTGCGCGAGTGGCAAGGCAATCACGGTTTGCAAGCCGATGGTATCGCGGGTCGCAATACTTATCAGGCGTTGGGTCTGGTGTTTTAGCTTACGGTTGGCTTTCGCTGTTATTGGCTAAATAGGCGGCGGTTAAGGCCGCCTTGATCTTGGGGTGTTGGTTGAGATCGTCAATCTCTAGGTGCTGCTGAGCAATCTTTTTCAGTGCCGTAAAGAGCCGCTGCGCCTCTTTGAGCTGTCTGAATTTTACCCAATTAAACTGGCTTCCTTGCAAGCACTGTTGAGCCACGCCGGTGGCTTGAGAAAATTGCAGCGGTTGTGATTCCATCACCTCATAAAGATAAGAGTAAGTGTCGATGTTGTTGCGTTGTGCCACTTCTCGATGCAGGTCAGGCAGCTCGGTTGTTCGCTCGGAGAGCAGATCCAGATCGAGAGTGGAGCGGCAGTCAAATACTTCGCCTTTGTAGGAGAAGCTGACTTGGATCTCTAGACTGTTGTTCGGTGTTTTATTGCTCATGATGCGTCAGTCTCTATTTGGTCAGAGCCATAAAGAGCTGTGGCAGCTTTTCTGGCAGGCTGGCAACATCATCAATGACCGTGTATTGGTGGCCAAAAATGTCCTGCACATATTCATCGGCGTGCGGGTCAAGGTTGATGCAGTAGGTGTAGATGCCATCTTGATCCAGCTCTTGCACCGCTTTGTGAGCGTCTTGAATCAGCAGCTTGGGATCACCCACATCAATGTCGGCAGGCTCGCCATCGGTGAGCACCAACAATAACTTTTTCTCGCCTTTCTGGGCGCTTAAATAATGCGCCGCATGACGCATTGCTGCTCCCATGCGGGTTGAGAAGCCCGCTTCCATCGCCGCCAATCGTGCCTTGGGTTCTTCATCCCACGCTTCGCTGTAACCCTTGATGTGCTGGTAACGTACT
This sequence comes from uncultured Gammaproteobacteria bacterium, assembly GCA_964615985.1. Classification (GTDB taxonomy): domain Bacteria; phylum Pseudomonadota; class Gammaproteobacteria; order JAUZRS01; family JAUZRS01; genus JAUZRS01. The sequence continues at coordinate 1,078 of CAZTQX010000061.1, forward strand.
TCATGGCGGGTGTTGGAGGAGAAACCGGCGATGGCAAACTGATCGCCCAGCATCTCAATCGCCCACGCCAGCAGCGCGACGGCTTCTTGGCTCAGCTCTAAAATGGTCTGGGTGCTGCCTTCGGGCGTCTCTGCCAAAGAGGCGGAGAGATCCAACAGCAGCATCACAGAGATGTCGCGACCATCGTGCTTGTGGCTCATGTTGATACGCGTGTCGGGTTGCGCACCGCTTTTAAAGTCGATCAAGGAGCGAATGGCCACATCCAGATCCAGTTCGCTGCCCTCTTCTTGGTAACGAATGCGCACGTAACGTTGCGGTTTTAGCAGCTCTAAAATCTGCTTCATGCGTTTGGCCAGAGAGCTGTGTTTGGCCAGCAGGTCGTCGATTTTGCTGGCATCGCCTTGTGGATGCAGAGTCTCGTAGAGACTGACCCAGTCGGGGCGATAGGATTTGCTGTGGTAGTCCCATTCAGGGTAGTGGCGCGGTGGCAGGGCGTATTCTTCTGCGTCCTCTTCGGGTGCTTTGCGTTCCAGATCTTCAAAGATCTCTTCGTCGTCGCTCTGTTCGATAAAGATCCAGAGGTGGCGATTGTCATCGCGGTAATCGACTTCGGTGTCCTTAAAGTAAACTTTGGGTAGCTGATCGGACTGACGGCGGGTGCGGGCGATAAAACCCACGGCCAACATGGAGATCTCTTGAGTACTGGCCTCACCTTGAGCCATCAAGGCGTGAAATTTCTCCACCCACTCCAATACGTCGCTGTTTTGATAACCGTGGTCGGCATCCAAAATGGCGTAGGAGAGCATTGCTAGGCGGTAACGGATGCAGGACTCAGAATCTTCCTGACAATCGCCCTCGATGGGCTTGGGGTGTTGGCTTAACCAGAGGCGACGCAAACCGGGATACGCTTGCATGGCCAGATATTCAACTCGACTGTCTTCCAGCCACTCCACCGCTTCGCGTTGAAAGGGGCTGAGGTTGTCCACCACAATCTTGCCACTCCAGCGTTTGTGGGCGGCCATGTGGGCTAAAACAGCACGATAGCGATCGATGCCGCTGATGACGTGTCCCGATGGGGTTTCCAGATCATCAAAGACATCGGGTATCCGCAGACCCAACTTATCAAAATAGGGGCGTGGTTTGCGCAGTTCATCCCAACCCAGAGAGTAGGGGATAAAGAAAGGGCGTTCTTCGCCCTTTGCCGTTGGCCAGATGGCGCGCATGTAGAGATCCAGCAATCGTTCGCTGCGATAAAACAGCGTGCCGTGGCGTTCGTACTGCAACATGGCCTTGCTGTCGGCACTTTGCAGGCTGAAAAAATCTTTCTGCCGCTCAGGGTTGTCGCCGTAGTTGCGAATGCCGTAGTCGATCCAGTTGCGCAGACCGTCCAGTGACAACTGGCTCAACAGGTAGGGAATCTGTTTGAGCAGCTCAGGACTGCCTGGGCTGGGAATGGTGGTGTGAAAACCGTGGATGGAACCGGTGGTACGCTCTTGCAGATCGTGAATCAGTTCAAGATAGCGTTGAAACAGCTCAAGACTGCCGAGTGTGCGTGCCGCTGTGGCGGTGCTCTGTAAAAAAGGCGGAATGGAGTTGCCGTTGGGGGAACGGGACATCTGCCAAACGGCTTGGGAGACCATAGAAAGAGTCTCTTCGCCGAGTTTCTGTGCCACTTCAGGCATCTCTTCCAGATAGACCTGCACCGGCTCCACGCCACGCCCAATCATGCAGATCAGTTTGGCTCCGGCCAGATAGTCGTTAACGCCTGAGTTACTGAGACGGGCAAAGGCATCGCTGACGCAGGCCTCAAAGGTGTCGTCCAGTTGGGCAAAACCGCACGAAAGCTGCGCTCGATAATCGATAAGCTGTTGTTCGCTCAGGCTCATGCGGGTTCCTTAACCGAAAACGGTGTCGATGGCATGATCCAAGGTGCTGCGGATCTCCGCATCGTCGGTGATGGGGCGAACCATGGCGGTACGACAGGCGTTTTGTGGTGAGATGCCTTCGCTCATCAAACCCGCTGCGTAGACCATCAGGCGGGTGGAGATGCCTTCATCGAGACCATGCCCCTTGAGGTTACGTGCGGCTTGGCCGATTTTGACCAATTTTTGTGCGGTTTCGCTGTCTACGCCTGCTTCTTTGGCGACAATCGCCGCTTCCACATCCACTGGCGCGTAGTCGAAGTCGAGACCGACAAAACGCTGTTTGGTGGACTGTTTCAGATCTTTCATCAAGCTCTGATAACCCGGATTGTAGGAGATCACCAGTTGAAAATCGGCGTGAGCTTTGACTATTTCACCTTTTTTATCCAGCGGCAGAGCGCGACGATGATCGGTGAGTGGGTGGATCACCACGGTGGTGTCTTGGCGGGCTTCGACGATCTCATCCAAGTAACAGATGGCTCCGATACGGGCAGCGATGGTCAGCGGGCCGTCCAACCAGCGGGTGCCGTTGGCATCCAACAGGTAGCGTCCGACCAGATCCGAGGCGGTCATATCTTCGTTGCAGGCGACGGTGATCAGGGGTTTGCCCAGTTTCCAGGCCATGTGTTCGATAAAACGCGACTTACCACAACCGGTCGGCCCTTTGACCATCACGGGCAGACGTTTGGCGTAGGCGGCGGTGTAGATTTCAACCTCATCGCCTTGGGCTTCGTAGTAGGGCTGGTCGGTAATGTTGTACTGGTCGATGTCGTAGTCGCTCATCAGGGCACCTTGAAATTGGGGAATTTAGCTTAATTTGGGTTTGGCTCGGCACGTTCAGGAAAAATCACTGATCCGTAAGGGGAGAATGGTTTTGCCTGAAAGGGCGGTGGTCGTAGAGTGGAGAAAAAACCCCCGCCGAAAGGCGAGGGCTTTTGAATGACACAAATGAGTAACTAACTTATTTGTGAGCACCCAGTTTGTCTCTCCAACCAGGGTACAGAGCGTCTGCATCACCAGGGAAGGACTCGAATGCACGAGCAAATTCGTTATGCTCTTTGGCGAATTCGATGGGATCAGCACCGGCTTTCCAGCACTCGTACGCTTGACGCAGGGAAGTTGCACCCGCAGCAGGAGAGTCGATGTGACCGTAAGAACCACCACCAGAGGTGTTGATGACGTTGCCGTGACCGAGGTTTTCGAAGAAACCAGGCAGACGCAGGGCGTTCATGCCACCGGAGATGATTGGGGTGGTGGGTTTCATGCCGAACCACTCTTGATGGAAGAAAGGACCATCAGCACTGTCGCGTTCGATCATGTATGCGATGTTACGATCATCCGCTCCACCTTCCATTTTACCGTAACCCATGGTACCGACGTGGATACCAGATGCACCCATCAGACGTGACAGTTTGGCCAGTACAAAGGCGGTGTAACCACGAACAGAAGAAGGAGAGGTGATGGCACCGTGACCGGCACGATGGTAGTGCAGGTATTGACCAGGGTAGTTACGACGAGCGGTGGTGACCATGCCACAACCACCAACGTAACCGTCAACCAAGAAGGCAACGTGGTGAGCGTTTTCGCCGAAGGTTTCCAAGATGTAATCTGCACGAGCACACATTTCGTGATGATCATCAGCGGTGATGTTGGCTGAGAACAGTTTCGCTTCACCGGTTTCGTCTTGAGCGCGTTTCATGGAGTCAGCAACCAGAGGGGTTACGTCTTTCATGCGTGCGTAGAGTTGGTTGCCTTGAGGCTCATCATTTTTGATGAAATCACCACCCAGCCAGAACTGGTAAGCCGCTTCAGCGAAAGGCTTAGGACGCAGGCCGAGTTTGGGCTTGATGATGGTACCGGCGATGTAGCCGCCTTCGGTGCGTGAACGACCCAAGGTGTTCCACAGATCGGTGATGTCCATAGAAGGACCATCAAAGATGTCGAGCATCTGTTTTGGCACATGGAAATCAACCATTTGCGCGCACTGCACGTCACCCATGCCTTGGTTGTTACCGATGGCCAAGGTGAGGAAAGAGACGACCATCGCGCGGCCATCAATGATATTGCGATCAAACAAACCACAAGGATATGCGATTTTCATGATGCCTTTGGCTTCATCAATCTCGTAAACCATCGCATCGAGGTCTTTGGTGAAGTCATCGGTGGTGGAGACTTCGACGTTGGTGCCGGTTGAGGACTCAGCAGCAAAGTGAGCTGCGGTCTCCAAGTAACCGCCAAAACCAGGCATTGGTGTCATCGTGTAAGCCACTAAAATATGGCCGCCATCGGCGAGCAGTGTATCTTCATCCAGACTCAGGTCTGCATAACGTGCTGATTGATCCATGAAAAAACCTCATGTGGTGAGTTTGCGTTGCAATCTTCTCCGCTTGGCGTGAGATCACAACGATAAAAAGTAGTAACGCGGCGCAGTATAGAAAAAAAAAGATATAAATAACATTCAAATATTTTGATATATTGTATAAGCAATTACTTATGGCTGTGAGATAAACGATGAACATTACTTTGAGACAGTTGGCTGTTTTTGCGGTTGTCTGCCGTCATTTAAACTTTACTCGCGCAGCGGAAGAGCTGCATCTGAGTCAACCGGCGGTTTCAATGCAGGTGAAACAGTTGGAGTCTCAGGTGGGCTTGCCGCTGTTTGAGTTGTTGGGAAAGAAGCTCTACTTAACGGAGGTGGGGCGAGAACTACAGGGTTACAGTCGTCGCATTACCCGTTCTTTGGGTGAGTTTGAGAGTTACCTTGATGAGATCAAAGGCAATCAACGCGGTCAGTTGGCGGTCTCGGTGGCAACCACGGCGAGCCATTTTGCCACTCGGTTGTTGGCGGACTTTTCTTGTCATTATGAAGGCGTACACATCAGTTTGGATGTCACCAACCGTGAGACCTTGTACCAACAGCTCAGTAACAACGAAACGGATATGGTGATTATGGGGCAGCCGCCAGAGCATCTTAAATTGGAGTCGAAGATCTTTATGGACAATCCGCTGGTGTTGATCGCCCCGACTCAGCATCCCCTCTGCCAACAGCAAGCCATTCCACTGCATCAGTTTGCTGAGGAGAAATTTGTCGTGCGTGAAGCGGCCTCTGGTACGCGCCACGCCATTGAGCGGTTTTTCAGTGATCATAATGTGCCGTTTAATACCGGTATGGAGATGACCAGTAACGAAGCGATCAAACAGGCGGTGGGGGCTGGGTTGGGTTTGGGGATTGTCTCCTTGCACACGTTGGAGTTGGAGTTGAAGACAGAGCAGGTGCGTATTTTGGATGTGGCGGGTTTGCCGATCATGCGCCACTGGTACATCACTCACTGCAAGGAGAAACGCTTGTCTCCCATTGCTGAGACGTTTAAGCAGTTTGTTTTGCAGGAGGCGCAGAAATTTTTATACCTGCCTCCAGAGTTGACGATGGATCATCGGTCTAAAAACTGCTGATCCTCCGCTACGACCGAGCAGTGAAACAGAGTATCATTGCGAGTCTTCTTTTTAGGAATTACAACGAGGGTGTGCTGCTGTGTTTGAACTGGTGAAAGCAGGTGGTTGGTTGATGTTGCCGATTCTCCTCTGTTCCGTGGTTGCCTTGGCAATTGTGGTGGAGCGTTTTTGGGCGTTGCGGTTTGGCAATGTGTTGCCAACTCAGCACCGTGCAGCACAGATCTGGAAGCTCTGGAATGGTACCTCAAGCCTGAATGAGGCGGCGATTCGTCAACTGCAACAAGGCTCCTTGTTGGGGCGGATTATGGCGGTGGGATTGCAAAATCGTCATCACAGCCGTGAAGTGATGAAAGAGAGCATCGAAGAGTCGGGGCGGCATGTGGCGCACGAGTTGGAGCGTTTTCTTAATGCCTTGGGTACCATCGCCGCCATCACACCGCTGCTGGGGTTGTTGGGTACGGTGGTGGGGATGATCAGCGTCTTTACCACCATTACCACCGTCGGTGTCGGCAATCCAACCGAATTGGCTGGTGGGATTTCGCAAGCCTTGATCACCACCGCTGCCGGTCTTTCGGTGGCCATTCCCAGCCTGATGTTCTACCGTTTGTTCCGTGGCAAAGTCGATGAGCTGGTGATCGAGATGGAGCAAGAGGCGATCAAGCTGGTGGAGGTGATGCACGGCGAACGCAGCCGTGATGCGGAAGGTGCGGTATGAAGTTCCAATCTCGACCACGGGAGGAGCTGGAGGTGAACATCGCACCACTGATTGATGTGGTGTTTCTGCTGCTGATCTTCTTTATGGTCTCGACGACCTTTCAGCGTGAGTCAGAGCTGAAGGTGACACTGCCCGAAGCGACGGCCAATAGTCCCGTTGAGGTGCAGCCGTTGCAGATCGTCATCAATGCCAGCGGGGATTATTTTATCGGTGGGCAGGAGTTGGTCAACAATCAGCTCAACACCTTGGTCTCTGCGCTGGCGAAACTCTCTTCGGGTAATAAAGATCTGCCGTTGGTGATTCGTGCCGATGCGCTCACCCCGCATCAGGCGGTGATTACGGCGATGGATGCGGCAGCGCAGTTGGGTTTGGTGCGACTCTCCATCGCCACCACGCGCAGCTCGGAATAGCCGGGTGGAGACGTATCGGCGGCTGCTCTCTTACCTTTCGGGGCAGTGGCATCATTTTGGCGTGGCGGTGTTGGGTTTGGTGGTCTACGCGGCCACGGACACCGCCTTTGCCGCGATTATGAAACCGCTGTTGGATGGCAGTTTTGTCGAGCGTGACCCTGAAATTATCACTTGGCTGCCGCTGGTGTTGATGGGTATTTTTGTGCTGCGTGGGTTGGCGGGATTTTACGCCACCTATTTCATGGCTTCTGTGGGGTGGCAGGTGATCAAACAGTTGCGTCAGCAGATGTTTCATAAGTTGGTGACGTTGCCCACCGCCGTTTATGACCGCAGTTCGGCGGGGGAGATGATCTCCAAATTGACCTTTAACGTCGAGCGGGTTTCGGCAGCAGCCACCAATTCTCTGACCATTTTGATTCGTGACAGCCTAACCATTATGGGTTTACTGGCGTGGATGTTCTATCTCAATGCGTATATGACCTTCGGCTTTCTGCTCGTAGGGCCGTTTATGGCTTGGATCTTCAGTACCATCACCCGTCGTTTTCGTCGTATCAGCCACCGCATTCAAGGCTCGATGGGGCTGGTGACGCATGTGGTTGAAGAGGCCATTGAGGGGCATCGCGTGGTCAAGGTCTTTGGGGGTGTTGAGTCTGAGAACGCTCGGTTTGAGCAGTTGAACGAAGAGAACCGCGTTCAGCAGATGAAGATGATTAAAACCCGCGCCATCAGTGTGCCGATGATTCAATCTTTGGCGGCGCTGGCGTTGGCTGCGATCATCTTTTCAGCCACTCGTGAGAGCATGATTGATGAGGTCACTGTGGGGACGTTTATGTCGTTTATGATTGCCATGATGATGTTGTTTGCGCCATTGAAGCGCTTGACCATGGTTAATGAAGAGTTGCAAAAAGGCGTTGCCGCTGGAGAGAGTATTTTCGAACTGCTGGATCAAGACTCTGAGCCGGATCACGGCCAGATTCAGTTACAGACGGCAATAGGAAATGTTGAGTTTAAAAACGTCGGTTTTGCCTACAACGCCGCTAAAGGTGAGGTGCTGAAAGAGATCAGTTTTACCATGCAGGCGGGGCAGACGGTGGCCTTTGTGGGGCGATCGGGCAGTGGTAAATCGACTCTGGCTAATCTTCTGACTCGACTTTATGAACCTCAGAGTGGTGAAATTTTGTTGGATGGCGTGGCCATCACCGAGTTGACGCTGGCCAGTCTGCGGGATCAGCTGGCCTATGTGGGTCAAGATGTAACTCTGTTTAACGACACCATTGCCAATAACATTGCCTACGGTAAATTGGCGCAGGCCAGTTTGGCCGAGATTCAGCAAGCGGCCAAAGCCGCTCATGCGGATGAGTTTATCGAAGCCTTGCCCGACGGTTATCAAACTCAGGTGGGCGAGAACGGCGTGCTGCTCTCCGGTGGCCAACGTCAGCGCTTGGCCATTGCGCGAGCATTGCTGAAAAATGCGCCGATTCTGATTCTGGATGAGGCCACCTCGGCACTGGACACCCATTCGGAGCGTCATGTGCAGGCGGGGCTGGAGGCATTGCTGCACAACCGTACCACCTTGGTCATTGCGCATCGGCTTTCCACCATTGAACATGCGGATCAGATTATCGTTATGGAAGCGGGTGAGATTGTTGAGCGGGGCAGTCATGCGGAACTGCTGGCAAAACAGGGTGCGTATGCGGCACTGTATCAACTGCAATTTGCCACTGAAAAAGGCGTGTAGTGGCGATTGAAGAGCATTGGGAGCGGCGCGGTTGGTTGGCCATTGTGTTGTGGCCGCTGTCGCAACTGTTTGCTCTGTTGGCCTACTTGCGAAGATGCTTTTTCCGTTGGGGCTGGTTGAAATCGCAGCGTTTGCCGGTGCCGCTGGTGGTGGTGGGAAACATCTCTGTGGGCGGCACGGGCAAAACACCGTTGGTGGTGGCGTTGGCCGCTGAGCTGCAACAGGCCGGTTATCGAGTGGGCATTATCAGTCGCGGTTACGGCGGTCAGGCCACGAAATGGCCGCAGAGCGTCACTGCCGACAGCAAGGCCACTTGGGTTGGCGATGAGCCGCTGTTGATTGCTCGGCGTAGCGGTTGCCCGATGGCGGTGGGAGCGGATCGTTACGCCGCCGGTCTGCATCTGCTGGCAGACGCTCCCTGTGATCTGATTCTTTCCGATGACGGTTTGCAGCATTACGCTTTGCAGCGCAATTTTGAGATTGCAGTGCTGGACGGCGAGCGGTGGTTGGGTAACGGTTGGCGCTTGCCAGCGGGGCCTTTGCGGGAATCGCCGCAGCGGCTGAAATCGGTGGATTGGGTGTTGGTCAATGGCGCTCGTAGTGATAACGAGTTGGGTTTTGATCTAGAGGGGGATCAACTGATCCGCCTCTCAGATGATGCACTGTTTTCACTGGCCGATTTTGCCGGTCAGCGGGTTCATGCGCTGGCGGGCATCGGTTATCCTGAGCGCTTTTTTGCTCAGTTGCGGGCAGCCGGTTTGCAATTGATTGAACACCCGCTGCCGGATCACCAAATACCGCAAGCGGCGGATTTGCTCTTTGAAGATGGTGTGGCGGTGGTGATGACGGAGAAAGATGCGGTAAAGTGTCAGGCGTTTCAAACTCACTCGAATCTTTATTATCTGCCGGTTGCGGCAAAATTGGATCAATCATTTATAACGTCGTTTTTGGCGGCACTGAAAAGGAAAAATCATGGATAAACGTCTGCTCGATATTTTGGTCTGCCCGCTGTGTAAAAGCCCATTGATTTACGATAAAAAAGCCTCGGAGCTGATCTGCAAAGCCGATGCTTTGGCTTATCCGATTCGGGATGATGTGCCGGTGATGTTGGAAGAAGAGGCGCGCAAGCTCTCTCTGGATGACGTTGAGGCGTTGAAGGGTTGAGATCATGAGCTGCGATTTCCGCATTGTCATTCCAGCCCGTTACGCTTCCAGTCGCTTGCCGGGCAAGCCGTTGGCGCTGCTGGCGGGACGACCGATGTTGGCGTACGTTTATGAGCAGGCACTCAAGAGTGCCGCCAGCGAAGTGGTGATCGCCACCGACGATGAGCGTATTTATCGTTTTGCCGCAGAGCTGGGCGCTAAGGTCTGCATGACCTCGGATCAGCACCGTTCGGGTACCGACCGCATTGCCGAGGTGGCGCAGCAGTTGGGCTGGCCCGATGAGGCGTTGGTGGTCAATCTGCAAGGGGATGAGCCGTTGACTCCGCCAGAAATTCTTGACCAGGTGGCGCTCAATCTGCATCAACATCCGCAGGCGGGCATCGCCACCCTCTGCTGGCCGATTCACAGCGCCAGCGAACTGCACGACCCGCATGTGGTAAAGGTGGTGCGGGATCGGCAAGATTACGCGCTCTATTTCAGTCGCGCACCGATTCCATGGGAACGAGATGCACTGGAGTTGGAAAACAGCGCGCTGAATACCGCCTTTCGTCACATCGGCCTTTATGCTTATCGAGTGGGGTTTTTGCACGCATATCGTGAAATGGCAGCGTGTGAGCTGGAGCAGTTGGAGTCATTAGAGCAGCTCAGAGCGCTCTGGAACGGGGTTAAAATTCATTGCGGCGCGGCGTTATTGATGCCAGGGCATGGCATCGATACCGCAGAAGATTTGCATCAAGTGGAGGCGTTGCTGGTCATGGAAAAAAATCCTATTGACAGTCAAGTCACATCCACTTAGACTGCGCCCTCTTCCACATTCGTGGGGCTATAGCTCAGCTGGGAGAGCGCTTGCGTGGCACGCAAGAGGTCGGCGGTTCGATCCCGCCTAGCTCCACCACTTCTTTTTTGAGATCGTAGAGTATGAAACTGATTGGGCGTTTGATGACCTATATTGGTTTGTTTTTGACGGTTTTTGGTTTTGTTGTTGGTTTTGCCGTTCTGTTTCTCTACCCCGACAGTTGGGGGGTCAATATCCTCGGTTTAACACCTTATGGTATTTTGCTGCTTTTTACTGGCAGTATGACTTCATTTCTGTTTGGTAAATCCGATGATGAAGATCCATCATCAAAATAGGCAGGCTGGCGTTACGCTAGGCGGTTCCTAAAACTCTCTTTCTCCAGCTGTTTTGCAGTGACTTACCTTGAGCATTGTAGATGCTTTGGCGTTCATCCGAATTGTATTGCAGCACCTGTAAAGCATCTTCGATCAAATTTTGTTGTTGACGACTGTAGAGTGCATTTTGCTGGTTCTCCTGTTCACAGTTTGACAGCAGTTCTACCGTTGCTTGCCAGCTTTCTCTAATCGATCTTGGCGCGTGTTTATCGTGCAGATAAGCGCTCATGCCCTTATTACTGAAAGCGTAACCCTCTTTGCCAATCAGACGGCGATGTTTATCGGAGAGGTGTTCCAGTTGTTGACTCAGTCGATTTTCCGCTTGTATCAGGTCGGCTAGAGGTTCGATTTCACCGTTTTTGAGTGCCTCAGATACTTTTTTGAGACAACCCAGCAGTTGTTGGCTGGTGTCGTACTCTTTGCTGAGAATACGGTATAGGTTTTCATCTTGAATTTGGGTTGCGCTGTTGCTGTGCATTACCGTTGTCCTAGTAGGTTTTCTATCTCGATGAATTTGGCAGCCACTTTTTCGGCGTCCAAGGTGTAGGTTCCATTGGCCAATGCCTGTTTGATATTGGTTACTTTTTCAAGGTCAATTTCTGCAATATTGGCTAAGGTTTGTTCGTTGTTATTTAGGCTTCTGGCAGTTTGACTGAGTGTAAGGATGTCGGCTTTGGAGGTGGGGCTGATGGCCGTTACCTTGTTATTCTTACCGCAGCATTCATTATTGGTCTGTGAATTGCTCGGTAGAGTTGAGGTTCGAGAATTTGATAAGTTATGGACAGTGAAAGACATCGTAGGTTACTCCAAATACAGTGTGGTTAATTAAGAATCTCGGTCATTTAACGGCTGAGATTGCTTATTGTTGAGCTAAATTTACGTTATTCACCTTAATAAACAACCGCTGCAACACCGTTTCGAATCACTCTGGCTTCTATGATCCGTCCAGAACTGCTGTTTTTGACTCGAATTTTATCGCCACTTGCTCCTCGATTTAGCGCTCGCCCTTGCATGCTAACACTGATTCCTGCGCTCTGAGCAATCAATAAAATGCTGTCTCCTGATTTTATAAGATCCTGTTTTTTCAGTTGATAGGGTGAGATTATTTGATTTTTACGCAAGGCGCGTTTTGTCTGTAGGCCATCGAGTTCAGCCATATTTGAGTAATAACCTCGTGCGAGGTTTGATAATTTTTGTTCTGTGATACGAAGATCGTTTGCTGTTAATAGACTGTTTTTGGGTAAAGAGCGTGTGCTGGTAAGTACTTTGACGTTGTAGTCTATTTTGGCGCTTAAATAGGTTTTCCACTGTGGTTGGGTAGCACATTGTACTTTAAGCAGTAGCCGTCCTGTGTTTGTTGGTTTTCCTGCGTAGGAGATATCCCATTTTTTTTCACACGGTTTTAATTTAAGTTTGTGGTCTAATTTGTTGACTTCAATTTCCAGTTTGTCACTCGGCCTCTGGTTGTTTTTTTGGATAAATTTTATTATTTCACTCTCTATTTCTAAAGATTGTGTTTGATTAACCGCAAATACGATGGAAGCGTTAAACACGGTGGAGACCAATATGAGTGCTTTCAACCAGCCGATGGATAACGTGCTGTTGAGTGATGAAAGTTTGACGGTGTTTGAATTCATTTTGTAACTACTTGATAATAGATGGTTTATTTTTTTATCTGGCTGCTTAAGACGCCCCGTTGTTTTTATTAAGCAATAGATGTTCCATATTTTGTGTTGATGTTAGAGCGGGAGTGATGGTTGATTAAGTAATTATAAGCCTAATGTCTTGGGGTTGTTTTGGTGTCAAAACGTTAACGGAAATTT
>CAZTQX010000062.1:0-2601 GCA_964615985.1 uncultured Gammaproteobacteria bacterium
GTTCATGATGTTACAAAAAATTTGATGCTTAGTGATAAGGTGCTTCGTCTTGTTATGACAGAATGTGATAAGCCGTGGTTAAGTATTTTCCTTCGATCATCAAAGGGGAGGTATGAAATTGAATCTAGATCGACAGGAAATCAAATGTCGATGCGTAATATTGGGCAAAAAGCTTTGTTAAATATTGAACTACCAAAGCCCCCCATCAAAGAACAAACCGAAATTGTTCGGCGGGTTGAGGAGTTGTTTGGATTTGCAGATCGGATTGAAGTACGGATTAAAAAGGCTCAGGGGCATGTTGACCACCTGACCCAATCCATCCTCGCCAAAGCCTTCCGAGGCGAACTCACTGCCGACTGGCGCAAACAAAACCCCGACCTCATCAGTGGCGAAAACTCCGCCCAGGCCTTGTTGGACAAAATCAAATTCGAACGAGAAAAACTCAAACCCGTGAAGAAAAAACGCACCGTGAAAAAGAAAAAAGCGGGGTGATGTAGGATGGGCAAAGCGTAGCGTGCCCATCGCAAATACTGGGTTATCCATGATGGGCACGTCGCAGGCTCCTTTGCCCATCCTACGGGGTGAGTTGTTTTTTAACGTCTAGAGTGGCATTGCCAAGCAAAGTTAGACATACGCTTGAGGTGGTTTAATTAACGACTCAGCCGGAATACCCAAACCCTTATGCAGCCTCCAAATCATTTTTAAAGTGAGAGAACGCTTGTGGTTTAAAATCTCGTAGACCCGATTGCTTTTACCAATCATCGGCTCCAGATCTTTTACCGTTAACCCCTTGCGCTCCATCTCAAATTTAATAGCCGCCACCGGATCAGGCAGATCCAAAGGAAAATGTTTCGCTTCATAAGCCTCAATCAGCGTCACCATCACATCCAACTTTTCACCTTCTGCACTGTCTGGAAGCGCCATCATCAGGCCATCAACCTCGTTCAATGCCGCTCGATAGTCAGCATCCGTTTTAATGGGTTTGATCTCCATCGTTACTCCTCCAGCTTAAACGGTTTGCACATCAATTTTATCGTACTGAGCATGAGTGCCAATAAAGCGAATATAAACAACTCGATAAGCATAATTAATCCAAACAACGAGCCGGTACTTATTGCCCGCAATATTAAAAACAACTCGCCCATCCCTCAAAATACTGGCATTGCGTAACGTCCTCTTTACATCCGTTGGCGTACTCCAATCGGCGTTCAGTGCATGACGGTACCAAGCCAGGGTTGCATCTTTAGCATCAATGTATTTCGGGTTATCTTCCCAAAATGTTTTCAGCGTTGATAAGGCGATGATTCTCATTGCTGTTAATGATAGTCCCAAAACGGGACTTTTTCAAGCAAAGCCCATGACCAAAAATCAGCAACGGAAGTCAGCTCTTCCGTAATGGACTGCCGATAAAGAAACGTCCACGCTTTTTTTAAATTGCGTAACGCATCGGCCTTTTTCAACGCCGGAGCCAAATTCTGCTTGCTGAGTTTAGCGCCACTGGCATTTTTCACCAACGGCAGATGGCAGTAACGGGGCGTGGGCAGCGTGAGCTGCTGTTGCAGATAAATCTGCCGCAGGGTGTTATCCAGCAGATCCTCCCCGCGCACCACCTCAGTGATCCCCTGCGCCGCATCGTCCACCACCACCGCCAGTTGATAAGCAAACAGCCCATCGCGGCGTTTGAGGGCAACATTGCCCACCTCCTGCGCCAGATTTTGCTGCTGCAAGCCACAGCGTTGATCTTCAAACTGAACGGTTTTATCTGGCACGAACATCTTCAGGGCGCTGTTGGAGTCGTCGTATTGATGTTGCTGACAGGGGCAGGGGCGTTGTTGGAGCTGTTTGCGGCTGCATCGACAGGCGTAGATGAGGTGTTGCTGTTTGAGTTGTTCTAATGCGGTTTGGTAGAGAGCGTGACGTTGGCTCTGATAAAGCACCTCACCGTGCCACTCAAAACCGTACTGCTCCAACAGAGTGAGAATGGCTTTGGCGGCACCGACCTCTTCACGGGGAGGATCAAGGTCTTCGATACGGACAAACCAACGCCCGTTTTTGGCACGGACGCTGAGATAACTGCCCAGAGCAGCCACCAAAGAACCCAAGTGCAGCGAGCCTGTCGGTGAGGGAGCAAAACGTCCCGCTGCAAGGAGGGGCTTCAATAGAGCGCAGTTATGCCGATTGTTGCCGCTCGCGAATCTCTTCTAAGGTCTTGCAGTCGATGCATTGAGTGGCCGTAGGACGTGCTTCCAGCCGTCGGATACCGATCTCAATGCCGCAGGAGTCGCAGTAGCCGTATTCGTCGCTTTTGAGGTTGTCCAGCGTCTTAGCGATCTTTTTCAGCAGTTTGCGTTCGCGGTCACGGGTACGCAGTTCGAGGCTGAATTCTTCTTCTTGAGCGGCACGATCAATGGGGTCGGGGAAGTTGGTGGCATCGTCTTTCATATGACCGACGGTGCGATCCACCTCTTCCATCAACTCTTTTTTCCACTGAAGAAGAATGACCCGAAAGTGCTCTTTTTGTGTTTCGTTCATGTACTCCTCACCCTCTTGAAGATCGTAGGGTTGAGGTGCTGAAGTGTTGCTGGTTGCGTTGCTGGTTGC
>CAZTQX010000062.1:2701-13178 GCA_964615985.1 uncultured Gammaproteobacteria bacterium
CTTGAAGATCGTAGGGTTGAGGTGCTGAAGTGTTGCTGGTTGCGTTGCTGGTTGCCATTTAGGTTCCCTAATATGCTGTTACGATTAGCAAGTTGGAGTAATTAACAGAATTTAGCCTTTTTTTCAAGTTATATCCGATCTTATGTCTGTTTTTGTCTCTGTAGTGTAGCAAATACGGGGAGATAAAATCCTTACTCGGTTGTTGCAAAAATACGGTAGAACAGAGGAACCAGCAATAAACTGACCAGCAGTGAGAAACTTAAGCCTGAAACGATGGTTAATGCGAGGGGGCGTAACATTTCGCTGCCCTCACCCCACGCCAGTGCGAGGGGTAACATGCCAATCACGGTGGTGAGGGTGGTCATTAAAATAGGGCGCAGGCGCAGACGAGCTGCCAATAAGATGGCTGTTTGGCACTCCAACCCCTTGCGCCGTTCGATCTCGATCTGCTCCAGCAGCACGATGGCGTTGTTGACCACGATGCCGATGAGCATAATCAACCCCAACCAGACCGGCATGGAGAGTGCCAATGCCAGTTGCTGCATCATCAGCGATACACCGATCAAGGCAAATGGCACACTGAGCAGAATCACCAGCGGGTTACGCAAGGATTCGTACTGCACCGCCATCACCACCAAGACCAGAAACAGCGCCAAGCCGATCATGATCTTGCCTAGATTTTGGCTCTCTTGCAGAGTCTCCAGAGAGCCACCATCGTAAAGGCTGTAACCGTCGGGCAGTGGCAGGGTTTGCAGCAGACGTTTGGCCTCGATCAAGATCTGTTGCAGATCCTGATCGCCGTTCAGCGAAGCGCTGATCTCCAGCACACGGCGCTGCTGGCGGTGTTCGATGCTGCTGGCGGCGGCCGAAAGTTGCAGGCTGACCAACTGCGCGAGCGTGATGCTGCCATGCTTGGGGCTGAGTAGGCGGATCTGTTGCAGTTTTTCGGGGTTGTTGATCTGGCTCACCGGCAGTCGTAGGCGGATGTTCAAGCTTTGACCCTTGTTGTAGAAAGTGCCGATGGTCTGGCCTTGCAGCGCCATCGTGACGCTTTCGCTGATGCGGGTCAGACTCAGACCCAGCTCGGCGGCGCGTTGGCGGTCGATGCTGAGGCTCAGCTCTTGATGACGCTCTTCGGCGGCGTGTTTTAGGTTACGCAGTCCTTTGAGCGGTTTGAGCAGCGCGATGGCTTGCTCGCCCAACTGCGAGAGGGTTTCCAGATCGTCGCCTTGCAGATAGAAGCTCAGGTCGTCGTTGCCACGACTGAGGCGCACCCCGCGTAGGCCTCGGCTGCGCAGGCGGATTTTGAGACCGATAAAGTCGCGCCGTCGAGCCTCCGTTTTGAGCTGTTTTTTGATCTGCTTAATCCAAGCTTGAGCCGAGATTCCAGTTTTGAGCTGTAGCTGGATGTTGCTGCGGTTGGGGGATTGGTATTGCGAGCGACCAAAAACAAAACCACCAATGGTGGCAAAGCCGCTTTGCACCTCTGGCTGCTGGAGCAGAAAGGTTTCAACCTTGCGACTGAGTTGATCCATTGCCGCCAAGTTGGTGCCAGGGTCGGCGCTGAGATTGACCGAGACCTGACCGTTCTCCATTTTGGGCAAGAAGCCCTGTTTGGCGTTCAGCAGTGGTGGCAGCGTGTAGGCCAAGGCGACAATAAACAGCGCAATCACCAACCAGCGCAGTTTGAGCAGCCGTGTTAACAGCCACTGATAACCGTTTTGCAGCTTTCCCATGAGCCACTGCACCAGACGGGCGAGCCAATGGGGTTGGCGGCTGCTGAGAGGAGCGGCCAGCGCTGGAACCAAGGTCAATGCCACCAACAGCGAGGCGAGAATAGCAGCCGAGATGGTGAAGATCAGCTCCTGAAACAGCAAACCTACCAAACCGCCGATAAAGAGAAACGGCAGCACGGCGGCGAGGTTGGTGCTGGTGGCAGCCACCAAAGCGCTGCTGATTTCGGCGCTGGCGTTGAGAGCGGCGTTTTCTTCTTGCTGCTGCTGGTGGCGGCTGATGTTCTCCAACATGACGATGGTGTTGTCCACCAACAGGCCGATCCCTAACGCCAGTCCGCCGAGGGTCATCATATTGAGACTCAGGTCGGTGAGGCTCATGAGGATAAAGGTGATGAGCAGGGCAATGGGGATGGCGCTGCCGATGATCAGGGTGCGGCGCAGATCCCCCAAAAACAGATAGACCACCAACATCGCCAGCAGTGCGCCACTCAGAGCGGTGAGGCTGGCGTTGTTGAGGGCGAGGCGGACGAAGTGGGCTTGATCGGCCACTTTGATGATGGTGATGTCAGCGGGCAGCAGGTTTTGCTGGCGCAGTTCGGCCAGTCGTTGCTCCACCGCATCGACTACGGCAATGCTGTTGGCTTGCGGCTGTTTCTGGATTGAAAGCTTGATGCCGCTGATGCCATTGAGGCGGATGCGCAGTTTTTCATCGCTGTGGCTTTCGATCACCGTGGCGAGTTGTGCCAGCGGCAGCAGTGAGCCGTCGCTGCGCCGGATCGGCAGTTGCCGAATTTCGGTCACGCTTTGCAGCGGTGCGTGCAGATGAGTGCCGAGCAGACGCTGGCTAAGTTGCAAAAAACCGCCAGCGTCTTCGATCAGATCGGCACTCAATTGATTTTTCAGGCTGAGCAAATCCAGTCCCGCTTCCGCCAGACGCAGGCTGTTGGGTTGGATCAGGATCTCTCGTTGCAGTGCGCCACCCACCTCGGTGGCCGCCACGCCAGGCAGAGTGAGGAACCAGTTGGAAAAATCGTTCTCCAGCCACTCACTCAGCTCGACGCGGCTGCGACTGGGGGAGCTGAGGACGTACTCCAGCACCGGCGTTTGCGAGGGGTCACGTTTGTAGATCACCGGCGGTTGGGTGTCGTTGGGCAGAAAGCGTTTGGCACGATCTAAGCGAGTGCTGGCATCGCGCAGAGCGCCGTTGATGTCGGTGCCGTAGGCAAACGAGAGATTGACCGCGCTGCGCCCCTCGCTGCTGGTGGAGGTGATGGCAATCACGCCCTCGGTGATGGCCAACTGTTCTTCTAGCTGGTTGGTGATGCGCTGTTCCATGACGTTGGCTGCCACTCCAGGAGCCAACACCCGCACGCGGATGTCGGGGTAGATCAGGTGGGGCAGCAAGTTGAGCTGTAATTTCAGCAGGGAGAAGACCCCCAAGACCATCACCGCGAGGCTGATCATCACCACCCCGATGGGGTGTTTGATCGACCAACCTGCCAAATTATTGTTGTCTTTAGGCGCGCGCATGTAGGGGCAACCCCCTGTGGTTGCCCTGTTTAAACGGTGCCTCCGGAATAGGGCAACCACAGGGGGTTGCCCCTACGATGGGTATTGGATTGGGTAGAGGCATTAGGGGTGTCATAAAAGAGGCTGCTGTCCAGAAGTTGGTTTTTACTTTCGAGGCAAAGCAGTATATTGTAATTCTTCCAGTTTTTAGTGCGTTTTTACCATAAGTGACCAGGAGAGCAGGATGAAAAAGTTAATCGAATGGGCTGAAGTGGAAGTTACACGAGCCAGAAAAGTGATGCTGTTTAGCACCGTTTTTACCTATCTGCTGTTGACGGTGGCTGCCTTGGTGTTGATCACTTTGGGTTACGACATTAAGGAATTTTCGGGGATCTACTACTCCTTCACCGCTGTGGCAGCAACGGCCATCGGTTTTTACACCGGTACCACGGCTAAGTTGCCTTCGCAGGGTGGGCAGGGTTGAAGCTTAAAACCGACACACAGACTCCGTTGCTTAACATCGACAACTTATCGGTGGCTTTTGGTCCCCAGGGCGCACGGCAAAAGGTGGTGGGTGGAGTCAGCTTCTCCATTCACCAAGGAGAGAAACGCGCCATCGTTGGCGAGTCCGGTTCCGGCAAATCAGTGACGGCCATGTCGATCTTGGGGCTGCACGATCCTCAACAGGTGGAGTACGGCGGGCGCATTGAGTTTGCTGGCGAAAATTTGCTGGAGCTGAGTCAAGCGCAGTTGCGCTCGGTGCGCGGCAGCCAAATTGCGATGATCTTTCAGGAGCCAATGACCTCGTTGAATCCGGTCTTCCCTATCGGTGAGCAGTTGATGGAACCGCTGTTGGTGCATCAAGGTTTGAGCAAACCACAGGCGAAAAAACGCATGTTGGAGCTGCTGGATCTGACCGGCATCCCTGAACCTGCGAAACGCTTTGATGCCTTTCCGCACATGTTGTCCGGTGGTCAACGCCAAAGAGTGATGATTGCGATGGCGCTGGCTTGTCAGCCGAAGCTGCTGATTGCCGATGAGCCGACCACGGCGCTGGATGTGACCGTGCAAGCGCAGATTTTGGAGCTGCTGGAAGATTTACAACTGGAGCTGAACATGGCAGTGTTGCTGATCTCCCATGATCTCAATCTGGTACGGCAGTTCTCCGACTCCATCTGCGTGATGCAGCAGGGCAAGGTGGTGGAGACGGCGGAGATAGAAAGCCTCTTTACTGCACCACAACACGATTACACCAAAAAATTATTGAACAGTCGCCCTGAGCGTTTGGTCACTGAGCTGGTGCAGAAAAAACACGCTGCGCCGTTGCTGCGAGCCACCAATATTCGTTGTCACTTTCCGATCAAATCCGCTGGTTTTTTCCGCAAGGTCAACGGTTGGGTCAAAGCGGTGGATGGGGTTGATTTGCAGTTGGCGGCGGGAGAGACCTTGGGCATTGTCGGTGAGTCTGGTTCAGGGAAATCCACCTTGGGGTTGAACCTGTTGCAACTGCAAGCCGCAGAGGGGGAGGTGCTGTTTAACTATCAAAGATTAAATGCTCTCAGCAGTCGGCAACTGCGCCCCATGCGCCATCACATGCAGATTGTTTTCCAAGACCCCTATTCTTCGTTGTCGCCGCGCATGACGGTGGAGCAAATTGTGGGTGAGGGTTTACAGATTCATTTCCCCGAACTGGACAAGACGCAGCGCCGTCAGCGCATTGTGCAGGTGCTGGAAGAGGTGGGGTTGAGTGGCGATCTGCTGTGGCGTTATCCCCATGAGTTTTCCGGCGGCCAACGCCAGCGCATCGCCATTGCGCGGGTGGTGATATTGGAGCCGAAACTGGTGATGTTGGATGAACCCACCAGTGCTTTGGATGTGTCGGTGCAGAAACAGGTGCTGGAATTGTTACACCGTTTGCAGCAGGATCACGGCATGAGTTATCTGTTTATCAGTCACGATCTGGCGGTGATTCGAGCGGTCTCCCATCGGGTCTTGGTGATGAAAGAGGGTAAGGTGGTGGAGTCGGGTGAGACCGAGGCGCTGTTTAATAATCCACAACACCCTTACACCAAAACCTTGTTGAATGCGGCACTGCTGATGGAGGCTGCTGTTTGATTTTGGGTTTTACTTAGCAAACACCTTGGTGACGTTCATGGTGATCACCGAGGCGACAAAAAAGACCCCGATGGTGAGCCACGATTTCCAGACGATGTTGCTGTCGTGAACCACGCCCCAGATCATCGCCAAGGCGAGGCCGATACCGGCCAAAATGCAGAGAATGATCAGGGTGAAACAGAGCTTGCTTAAAATATCCAAAGTCATGATGGCTGCCGTGGTTGAATTGCTGAGCTATTTGAGTAATTTTTCTAGAATTAGCGTGTAAATATGGGTTAGCCGACCGTCTGAACCGCCATACAAAATATCCAAGGTGATAATGGTGGCTAACAAGGCGGCTAGAATCAGGCTAAAAATAACAAACAGAAAAAAGGCTTTTCGTTTGATCTCGGGTGTCATGGGCTTCTCCACTGTCTTTAAGTGAGACCCCCCTTATTTTAGCAAACGTTGCAAAATTCCTTCGTAAATCTCAGACAACTGGTTCAAATGTGCCACCGAAACGCACTCGTTGACTTGGTGAATGGTGGCGTTCAGCGGCCCTAGCTCCAACACCTGTGCGCCAGTGGGGGCGATAAAACGGCCATCGGAGGTGCCGCCGCTGGTGGAGAGTTCCGGTTTAAAACCCATTGTCGCTTCAATGCTCGGGATGGTGGCCTCCACCAAGGCTCCGGCAGGGGTTAAAAAGGGCAGCCCTGAGAGTGTCCACTCAATCTCGTAGCGCAGTTGATGTTTGTCCAAAATGGCCAGCAGGCGTTGTTGCAAAATCTCGGCGGTGACTTCGGTGGAATAACGGAAGTTGAGCAAAATCTCTACCTCACCGGGAATGACGTTGGTGGCTCCGGTGCCGCCGTTGATGTTGGAGATCTGAAAACTGGTGGGGGGGAAGAAATCATTGCCCTGATCCCACTCGATCTTGGCCAGTTCATCCAGCGCTGCGGTGCAGCGGTGGATGGGGTTGTCAGCCAGTTGAGGGTAGGCCACATGCCCCTGTTTTCCCAGCACGGTCAGTTTGCCGTTGAGCGAACCGCGCCGACCGTTTTTGATCACATCGCCGAGTTTTTCGCTGCTGGAGGGTTCACCCACCAAGCAGCAGTCGATCTTCTCGCCGCGCGCTTCGAGGTGTTCGATTACCTTGATGGTGCCGTTGATGGATGGCCCCTCTTCGTCGCTGGTGATGAGAAAGGCGATGGAGCCGCTGTGGTCAGGGTGTTCAGCTAAAAAACGTTCGCAGGCGGTGACAAAGGCGGCAATGCTGCCTTTCATGTCGGCGCTGCCACGGCCATGCAGCAGACCGTTGTGAATCTCTCCAGAAAATGGGGGATAGTCCCAAGCGGCTTCAGGGCCGGTGGGTACCACATCGGTGTGACCGGCAAAGGCGAACAGCGGTGCTTGAGTACCACGGCGCGCCCAGAAGTTGTCTACCTCGCCAAAACGCAGCCGTTCAATCTGAAAACCGATGGCCTCCAAACGGGCGATCAACAGCTCCTGACAGCCTTGGTCGTCGGGTGTCACCGAAGGGCGTTGGATCAGGTTCTGTGCCAGTTGGATGGTTTGTGAGTCTGCGCTCATGACTGTTGTCCGCCTATGCGTTGTTCCAGCAGCGCTTCTAGGCGTTGCAGGTCGTCGGGGTTGGTGATCGGTTGGTTGTGGTTGTCGGTGATAAAAAAGGTGTCATCGACACGCTCGCCGATGGTGGTGATGCGGGCGTTGTGTACTTGCATCTGGCACTCGGAGAAGCAGAGGCCAATTTTAGAGAGCAGCCCCGATTGGTCGCTGACGCTGATGGAGATTGAGGTCAGCTGATGTTTAAGGTCGTTGCTGTAGGTGATGCGCAATGGAATATCAAACTGTTTCAGTTTGCGGGTCTGTGTGTGGCGCATCGGTTTGGGCAAGGTGTTGTTTAGGATGGCCGCTTGTAGGGCGTTGTTGATCTGTTCGATGCGCTGGGGGTCGGTAATGGCTTTGCCGTTCTCCTCCAGCAGCAGAAAGGTGTCCAAGGTCATGCGATTGTTGGCGGTGATGATGCGTGCATTGACGATGTTGAGGTTGAGGTTGTCCATCACCGAGGTCACTTGGGCAAAGAGGTTGCCGCCGTCACGGGCGTAGATAAAAAACTCGGTGCTGCCGCGCTGTGTTTTGGGGTGGAAGATGATCAGCGGTTGGTTGTCATCGTGGTGCTGGAGAATCGCCTCGCTGTGCCAAGCGATCTCTTTGGCGCTGTGGCGCAGAAAGTAGTTGTCGCCAAAGCCCTGCCAGAGTGTGTGCAGTTGTGGGTTGTCGTTTTGATCCAGCGGCATCAGCTCTAAGGCTTCTTCTTGCACTGCTTGAATGTGTTCGGGGCGATCCAATGGGTTGTCTAGCCCACGGCGCAGAGCGCTGAGGGTTTTGTAATAGAGCTCTTTAATTAGGTTGTCTTTCCAGCTGTTCCAGAGGTCGGGATTGGTGCCGCGAATGTCGGCCACCGTGAGCAGGTAGAGGTGCGTGAGGTATTTGACCGAACTCACTTCGGTGGCAAAGTCGTGGATTATTTCAGGGTCGCTGATGTCTTTGCGCTGCGCGGTTATGGACATAATCAGGTGGTTTTTCACCAGCCAGCTGACCAGTTTGGCGTCAACTTTTTTCAGGCTATGTTGCAGACAGAAGGCCTCAGCATCCACTGCTCCCAGTTGGGCGTGATCGCCGCCGCGTCCCTTGGCGATGTCATGGAACAGACCGGCCAGAAACAGCAGCTCGATTTTTTCAACCTGTTGGGTCAGCTGATAACAGAGTGGCAGTTCGTGTTGGTGTTTGGCCAGCGTGAAACGGCGCAGATTGCGGATCACCATCAGGGTGTGTTGATCGACGGTGTAGATGTGAAACAGATCGTACTGCATCCGCCCGCTGATCTTCTCAAAGGCGGGCAAGTAAGCATCCAGCACACGGTAGCGGTGCATTCGGCGGATCTGATGGGTGAGGCCGCTGGACTCCCGAAACAGGGTCAGAAAGAGGCCTTGATTGGTGGGGTTGGCGCGGAATTCAGCGTCGATCAGGTACTGATGAGCGCGAATTTGACGAATGGTATTGGCGCGCACCCCCTTGATCTCAGGGTGTGCTGACAGCAGCACAAACAGCTCCAGAAGACCGGAGGAATAACGCTCAAAGACCTGTTCGTCCACGGTTTCCAGATAGCCTCGACTGAGCTGAAAATAGGGGGTCAGCGGGGTGATCTCAGGGGCTTCGTCGGCGTAAAGAATGTGCTCTTTAAAGAGTTGCAGTAGCATTTCATTGAGGCGTTGCAGACCCAGCACGGTGCGGTAGTAACGCTGCATCAGTTGTTCGATAGCGAGATTATTGCTGTCATTAAGATAACCAAAAGCGTGTGCCAGATCTCGTTGGCGATCAAACAGCAGTCGGTCTTCGTGTCGCCCACTGAGGTGGTGCAGCAGATAACGAATCTTCCAGAGCAGGGCTTGGCCGCCCATCAACAGCTTGTACTCCTCCTCCGTGAGAAAATGGTGGGTGACCAGCTCTTGCAGCGAGCTGGCACCGAAGTGGCGTTTCACCACCCAGCCGATCATCTGGATGTCGCGCAGCCCACCGGGGTTCTCTTTGATGTTTGGTTCCAACTTGTAGCTGCTGTCTTGAAAGCGTTTATGGCGTTGGGCCTGTTCTGCTAGTTTGGCTTGGAAAAACTCTGCTGAGGGCCAAATTTTATCGGGTGCGGTGGCGCTGAGCATCTGCTCAAACAGCGCAGAGCTGCCGCTGAGCAGGCGGGTCTCCATGATATTGGTGGCGACGGTAACGTCGTTTGCTGCCTGTTCAACGCACTCGGCCACGGTGCGCACGCTGTGACCGATGTCCAGACCGATGTCCCATAAAAAGGTCAGAAACTGTTCCAGTGCTTCGTTGTGCTGTTCGGGGTCGGTTTCATCCAAGAGGATCAGCAGATCCACATCGGACTTGGGCATCATTTCTCCGCGTCCGTAACCGCCCACCGCGATCAGTGCCAGCGTATTGGGCTGTGCTGGAAAATAGCTCTGCCAAATCGGCAACAGCACTTCGTCCACCAGTTGGGTGCGCAGTTGCACGATCTCTTGGATCGGGGTGCCGGTCTCAAAACGCCGATGAATGACCTCGTCGTAACGCTTGAGGGTGTCGGCGTAGATCTTTGCGGGATTTTTTGCCTGTTTAAGCTCGCGTTGCAGCGCGGTTTGATCCAGCAGTGAGGTGTTGTACATAAAATGAGGCTCAGATTAGAGGCTGTCGCCGTCTCGTAGGGTGAAGATTTCAAAACCGTCTGCGGTCACCAGCAGGGTATGTTCCCACTGCGCCGAGAGGCTGCGATCTTTGGTGATGACGGTCCAGTTATCGCCCAACTGTTTTACTTGGCGTTTGCCCAAATTGACCATCGGTTCGATGGTGAAGGTCATGCCTTGGCGCAGCTCCAAGCCAGTACCTGGGCGACCGTAGTGCAGCACTTGTGGATCTTCGTGGAATTTTTGACCGATGCCGTGACCGCAATATTCGCGCACCACGGAGCAGTAGTTGGATTCGGCGTGGCGCTGAATGGCGTGGCCGATGTCGCCGAGGCGGATGCCGGGTTTGACCATTTCGATGCCGATCTTCATGCAGTCGTAGGCGACGTTGCAGAGCCGTTGCGCTTGGGCGCTGGTCTCGCCAACATGGAACATGCGGCTGGTGTCGCCGTGGTAGCCGTTTTTGATGGTGGTGATGTCGAGGTTAACGATGTCGCCCTTTTTGAGCTTTTTATCGCTGGGGATGCCGTGGCAGACCTGATGATTGATCGAGGTGCAGATGGATTTTGGAAAGCCGTGGTAGTTGAGCGGAGCGGGGATGGCTTTTTGCACATCGACGATGTAGTCGTGACAGAGTTTGTCCAGCTCGTCGGTGGTGATGCCGGGTTGCACATGAGGTTCGATCATGGTCAGCACATCGGCGGCCAGTCGTCCCGCAACGCGCATTTTTTCGATCTCTTCTTGGTTTTTTATCGTGACCTGCATGGGAATGGGCTCTTGATCTGAATTGGCCGCAATTGTACATGAGGTTGAAGCAAGGTGGTAAAGTAGGGCAATCGGACTCAGGGCAATCGGGCTTAAATAATCCCTAGAATCTTAAGT
>CAZTQX010000063.1:0-13148 GCA_964615985.1 uncultured Gammaproteobacteria bacterium
TCAGTTGATGCGACGTTTAACCACGCAGTTGGAAGCCTGTTTGGCTGATTAGTCCTATACTTTTAGCTCTAGCTGGAGGTGTACGATGAAAATTGTATTGTTGCTGTTGTTTTGTCTGAGTTCTGCTGGGGTGATGGCTGAGGCTAAATATGAAGAAACCCCTTATGCTGAGCCAAAGGTGGTGTTTGATTTTTTTCTCGATAATCCCAAAAAAATGGCCAGTGCTCTGTTTTGGATACGTTCTTTGATGAATCCTCTGATGGATTCGCCTTACGACTACGCGCCTGAGTTTATGCAGTTGAAGGTGGTGATTCACGGTACCGAGATCGTGACTTTGGCAGAGAAAAATTATTCAACCTACAAGGATGTGGTGGAGCGAATGCGTTATTACGCCAGTTTGGGGGTGCAGTTTCGAATCTGTGCTTTGGCAGCAGAAGATTACGGTTATTTGCACAAGGATTTCTATGATTTTGTGACCGTGGTGCCTTCTGCGATGACAGAGCTGTCTCATTGGCAGCAACAGGGGTACGGTTTGATTACTCCACAGGTTCTAGATAGAAAACAGAGTATTGAGGAGATTCGTTGAATTGAATATTGGACAGAAAAAAGGGAAGATAAAATCTTCCCTTTGGTGACATTTTATAGATAGAGCAGTGCGTTTAACGTGTTGGTAGACGCAATTTCTGCCCAGGACGGATTTTGTTAGGATCCGCAATAATGTCACGGTTAGCATCATAAAGACGCTGATAGGCTTGTGCATCTCCATAGAGACGGGCTGCAATGCCAGATAGGCTGTCTCCTGGTTTGACCGTAATGGTGGATTGAGAGGTGCTCTCTTCTGCCAAAATGGGCAGCGTGAACGTTGATGTAAGACCACTGGGTACAGTAAAACTGCTGCCGGTCGCACTTAGGTCAACCCCAGGCTCGGCATCATCGCCACTGTCGGAGACGGTTTCACCATCATCATCTACTTCGGAGCTTAGGCTCTGTAGGTAGGGGTCAGAGGAGTCATCAATGGTGGCACTGAAACCTTGAATCGCGTTTTGAATCAGTTCGGTTTCGGTGGCTTCTCTGTCCAATTCAGCCGCTAGACTGTCTGTTGCCTCTTCTGTCTCCTGGCTTTCTTTTTCAACGGCATTGGAAATGGCTTGTTGAATGGAAAGAAAGGATGAGTCAAGACTGACATCACCGCTGGATTCAGCTGGTTCGCTGACAATGGGAGCGGTGGTGATTTTGATTTCAGGTTTGGGTTCTGGCTCTGGTTTTGGCTCTGGTTTGCTGACCATGACAGGTGCTTGTGGAGCCTCTGCCTCTGTTGCCTCAGTATTGATTTCTACGGGTTCAGCTACTTCCGTTCCGGCCGCTTTTAGAATGGCGCGTTCAATTGAAGAGAGCGCATCTCCGCTGTCGGTGGCCGCCATCAGCGGCATCGAATGCAAGCTTGTTAATATAATTGCCGAATAAACGGTGAGCGAAATTTTCATGTTGCTCCCTCCGCCGAGTAAAAAAAGGTCTGTCGAAGTGTAATCTACGCTTGACCAATGGGGTTTATGAGTCACACGGTCTTTAAGTGAAAAGCAGCCGTGATCGAGATGTGTGAACGTTCCTTTGTCGAGCCAGTATAACTCTTTTTCACTTTTAGGTATTAAAAGGCATGGCGTTCTCCAACATGCCTTTTAATGATCATCATCTGTTGATCAGGGTTATTTGCCTGGTTTGACCACGGTGAGACCCAGCAACTGCCAAGTCTGCATGCCACCTCGGAAGTAATGCAATTTTTCAGGTGGATAACCGACGTGCATCAAACCTTTAATGGCGCGGGATGCTTGACCACACC
This sequence comes from uncultured Gammaproteobacteria bacterium, assembly GCA_964615985.1. Classification (GTDB taxonomy): domain Bacteria; phylum Pseudomonadota; class Gammaproteobacteria; order JAUZRS01; family JAUZRS01; genus JAUZRS01. The sequence goes on from CAZTQX010000063.1 coordinate 1,838, forward strand.
AAGGACCGTTACAGAACAGCATCAGTGATTTGGCGTTGCGGAAGTCCCACAGATCAGCACCTTTTTTCTTCGCTCCCAGTGCTTTCAGAACCTGAGCTAAGTTGGGGTCATCCGCTGGGGCACTGGTGATGGTAAAGGGGATATTAACAGAGCCAGGAATGGTGCCCTTTTTATGCCATTGTGGGGTGCGAGCGTCGATCAACATGCCGCTGCCGTCTTTGGCTTTGGCTTTGGTGAGCAGAAAATCGAGTAGCTCCATTTCGCCAACCGTGCGTACTCCAGGAGCTACTTTCATGGGTTGAACACAGAAAGGTGGGCATTTACGTGAGGTTTTTGCAAAACCATTGGTGAGCTTGTGTTTTTGGTCTTGGATACGTTCAATGCGGACTTTTTTACCAAAATAGGTAATGTCCACGTAAGGCAGCTCCGGTGAAATGTTAACAGAACGAGCTTGGACACTCTGCATGGAAAACAGTGCGGCTAAGCCGAGAATTGGTAAAGTTATGAGTTTAATTTTCATCGCCCTTGGAACCTCCTACCCTGGTTATTGTTTGGGTGATCATTTCATTTTGTCTCTCTCCATCACACTGTGGTGAGCGGAGATTTACAGTTGTTTAAGTCTCGATTTATGGTCTCTCTTTGTCGAGAGGCTTCATCTTCGCATACCGATCTTCTTTTTTTCGGAGATCGCTAACAGACTCTTTTCAGACCTCTTTTTGCTGTTGTGTTAACAACGGGTTAACTTTTTCACAGTAGACTGGAGGGGTCAATAGTCGGACTCACCGTAGGTCTGAGTAACGGTTGCCGCCATCTGTCACTCATGAGAATTTTATAGGATTTACGTTTAAACACCTTAAAAATGGGGTTTAGGGTTAAAATTTGATAGGGATGCTGTTCCTATCGCATGGGATTGAGAATGCTTGTATAATGTCCTCTTTTTGATTGATGGAGTGATTGGGTTATGAATTTGGATAAACTGCACATTGGCAAAAATGTCCCCGATGAAGTGAACGTTGTGATTGAAATCCCAGCACAAGGTGAGCCAGTCAAGTATGAGTTAGACAAAGAGAGTGGTGGCTTGGTTGTTGATCGTTTTTTTGGTACCGCCATGCACTACCCTTGTAACTACGGTTTTGTGCCCCACACCTTATCTGAAGATGGTGATCCGGTGGATGTCTTGGTGATTACGCGGGTGCCGCTGTTGAACAGTGCCATTATCGCAGTGCGTCCGGTGGGCATGTTGAAGATGGAAGATGAGTCGGGTATTGATGCCAAAATTATTGCGGTACCCATTGATAAATTGACCCGTCAATACAAAGACGTACATGAATTGGAAGATCTGCCGGAGACCTTCTTGCACGAGATTTCTCACTTTTTCGAACAGTACAAGGCGTTGGAGCCAGGTAAGTGGGCTAAAGTGGACGGTTGGGCTGATACAGCAGCTGCGAAGCAGGAAATCTTGGATTCGGTGGCACGTTACGAAAACGACGCTCAGTAAAGAGTAAGGTTTATGGCTCGACGAGATCGGATTCGTGATTTTAGTGGCGAAGCCAGAGTCATTCGTCAACGTGCGATTTTGGCTGGGCTGTTTTGTGCGTTGATTATCGTCGCCCTCTTGTCAAGGCTTTTTATTCTTCAAAAAGTCAACCATGAACACTACCTCACTCTTTCTACTAAAAACCGAGTTCGTCTGATGGCCATTGCCCCCACTCGGGGGCAAATTTTTGATCGTAATGGGGTGGTGTTGGCGCAAAATCTTCCCAGTTATCGTCTGGAGATCACCGCCGAAGAGGTCGTCTCCATGCAAGAGACCCTAGAAAAACTACAGCAATACGTCTCTTTGAGTGAGCGTGACATCAAGCGCTTTAAGAAGCTCAATCGACGCAAACGTGCTTCTGAGGGTGTTCCGATACGTTTTAATATGAGTGATCAAGAGGTGGCGCACTTCTCCGTGCATCGTCACCTTTTCCCCGGTGTTGAGGTGGCGGTGCGCCTGAATCGCAATTATCCGCTGAAAGAAGTGGCGGTACATACGATTGGTTATGTGGGGCGGATCAATGAACGTGAAGCCAAAGTGTTGCATCGAGCGGATTACAGTTCCACTACTCACATAGGCAAAACGGGGATTGAAAAATATTACGAGGATCTGCTGCACGGCGAGGTAGGGTTTCGTCAGGTAGAGGTTAATGTACAAGGGCGGGTGGTGCAGGTGCTGGATAAAAAGGCCTCTCTGCCAGGAAAAAACCTCTATTTAACCTTGGATTCCGGTTTGCAAGCAGCAGCCGAAAAAGCCTTGGGAGAGTACAGTGGGGCGGTGGTGGTCATTGATGTGCGTACCGGCGAGGTCTTGGCTTTGGTGAGCAAGCCAACTTACGATGCCAACCTGTTTGTGAATGGCATCAGTCAGAAAAATTACGATCTGTTACGTAACAACGACGAACGCCCTCTGTTTAACCGCAGTGTTTCTGGTCAGTATCCGCCTGGTTCGACCATTAAACCGATGATGGGGGTGGTTGGTTTGGAAAAGGGGGTTGTCACTGCTCGTGACCGAGTTTTTTGCTCAGGTATTTATCATTTGCCTAATGAAAAGCGCGGCTATCGTGATTGGAAACGCAGCGGTCACGGTTTGGTGGATTTGTCGCAGTCTATTACCCAGTCGTGTGATGTCTATTTTTACGATTTGGCGCTGAAATTGGGTATCGATAACCTTTCGCCGTTTATGCAGCGTTTTGGTTTTGGCCACCGTACAGGCATTGATGTGCCGGGTGAGGCGCGGGGCATTATGCCATCACGGGAGTGGAAAAAGCGCCATCGCAAACAACCGTGGTATCCAGGAGAGACGATCATTACCGGTATTGGTCAAGGTTATATGACTGCCACACCGCTGCAATTGGCGGTGGCAACGTCGGTGATTGCCAGCAAAGGGCGGCGTGTGCAGCCGCACCTTTTGATGGGCTCACAAGATATTTTGGGCGGAGAGGTCAAACTCAGTAGCGGTCAACTGTTACAACCCTTGAGTGATATTAAAGAGCAGACGTGGCAGGCGGTGATTCACTCGATGGAGAGTGTGATGTACGCCCCTCGTGGCACGGGTCGTCGAGCGGGGTTGAACTCCAGCTATCGCATCGCTGGAAAAACCGGTACCGCGCAGGTGTTCAGTTTGGGAGAAAATGAGAAATACGATGCCAAAACGTTGGCCTATAAACTCCGAGATCACGCCTTGTTTGTTGCCTTTGCGCCGCTTGATCAGCCTAAAATTGCCTTGGCGGTGATTGCCGAGCACGGTGGTGGTGGTGGATCGGTGGCAGCTCCTATTGCGCGTAAAATTTTAGATTATTACCTTGATGAAGAGCCAGCCTCTTCACCGACGGAGCAGTAGATCAATGGCGTATTACGGTTATGATCGACGGCATAACAGGCCGACCTCGTTATCGAGGGTGGTGTTGCAGTTTTTGCATCTGGATGCTCCTCTCCTATTTTTAATTACTTTGCTCTGTGGTTTGGGCTTGGTTGTGCTTTACAGTGCCAGCGGTGGACGCATGGCCATTGTTGATCGTCAAATTATTCATCTTGCCGTAGCTTATGTGGGGATGTTGCTGCTGGCGCAGGTTTCACCTCGGACGTTGCAGCGTTGGTCACCGTGGTTGTTTTTGCTCGGTCTGTTGGCGCTGTTGGCGGTGTTGCTGTTTGGTGAGATGGGCAAGGGTGCGCAACGTTGGATCAACCTCGGTTTTATCCGCTTTCAGCCTTCAGAGATAATGAAGCTGGCAGTGCCAATGATGGTGGCTTGGTATTTGAGTGCCTTTGCCCTGCCGCCGCGTTCGGTGCGGATTTTGATGGCGATGGGGCTGGTATTGATACCCTGTGTGATGATCGGTATGCAGCCGGATTTGGGTACCGCGATTTTGGTCGGTAGTGCTGGTTTTTTTGTGCTCTTTTTTGCGGGTATGCGCTTGCGTTTGATCGCCGGTTTATTGGCTGTGGCGGGCGCAATGGTGCCGGTGATGTGGTACTTTTTTATGCACGCCTACCAGCGTCAACGGGTTTTGACCTTCTTAAACCCAGAGTCCGATCCCTTAGGCTCCGGTTATCACATCATTCAATCTAAGATTGCCATTGGCAGCGGTGGTCTGTATGGCAAGGGTTGGCTGAACGGCTCTCAGTCGCAGTTGGATTTTCTGCCAGAAAGTTCGACGGATTTTATTTTTGCCGTTTTTGGAGAAGAGTTTGGCTGGTTTGGGGTGGTGATGTTGCTGCTGCTCTATCTGTTGGTGGTGGTGCGTGGCCTGATGATTGCCGCCAATTCGCAAGATCGTTACGCGCGCATGTTGGCAGGCAGCTTGAGCATGACATTTTTTGTTTATTTAGTGGTGAATGTTGGTATGGTGAGCGGCGTGTTACCCGTGGTGGGCGTACCCCTGCCACTGGTGAGTTATGGAGGCACTTCTGCGGTGACTTTGATGGTGGGGTTTGGCATTCTTATGTCCATTCAATCTGATCGACGACTATTGGCAAGATAGGGATATGAAAAACAATATATTTTTGAAGGGTGTTGTGGGTTCGGTGTTGTTGTTGGCCGCTTCGTTAACGCAAGCGTCTTACAATGATCGTCCAGAGGTGCGGCAGTTTATCCAGAAGATGGTGAAACAACATCAATTGGATAAGGCAACCTTAACGGGTTTGTTTGCAGGGGTTAAAAAACAGGCGTCGGTCTTGAAGGCGATGGCTCGTCCAGCGGAAGGAGTGATGCCATGGCATAAATATCGGCGCATCTTTTTGACCGACAACCGCATCAATAAGGGCGTGGCCTTTTGGAATGACAACCGTGCTTTGCTGGAACGCGCAGAAAAAGAGTTCGGTGTACCGGCGCGGATCATCGTTGCCATTATTGGGGTTGAGACCTATTACGGTAAACGTTGGGGTACGCTGCCGGTGCTGGACACCTTGGTGACGTTGGCGTTTGATTATCCTAGACGGTCTAAATTTTTCACCAAAGAGTTGGAACATTTTCTTCTGTTGCAAGAGCAAGAGTCCATCGATGTTCATAATGTGACCGGTTCTTACGCAGCGGCGATGGGGATGCCGCAGTTTATCGCCAGCAGCTATCGTATGTACGCGGTGGATTTTGATGGTGATGGTAAGCGGGATCTCTGGAACAGCAAGTCGGATGTGATCGGCAGTGTGGCCAATTATTTTAAACGCCACGGCTGGAAGCTGGATGCGCCAGTGACCGAAAAATTGGATCCAAAAGGCAATGCTTACAAGAGCCTCTTGAGTAAAAAGTTGAAACCGAAACGTTCTGCCTCGCAGTTGAAAAAAGCCGGTTTTGATATTGAAGCTGAAAAGGGTGAGCGTTTTAGTGTCACGGAGTTTGTGCAGAAAAAAGGCACCGATGTTTGGTTGGGGCGGCACAATTTTTATGTCATCACCCGTTACAATCACAGCCCGATGTACGCGATGGCGGTTTATCAATTGAGCGAAGAGATTGAGAAAAAGCGTCGCGCAGCCAAGTAAACCTTTGCCAAAGCTTGCTCTGATGCGTTTCCCCACCGTCGCTCTGCTTCTGCTGTTGTTGAGCGCTTGTGGTGGTGGCGCGCTTAAACCAGACGCAGGTGACGGGCCCGGTCGGGTGTTAGATCCATCACAAATTCGTGATCCCATTCCCAAGGTTGAACCTCGCAGCCGTTATGGCAATCCCAAATCTTATGTGGTGTTCGGTAAACGTTATTATGTGATGGCCAGCAGTAAAGGCTACAACGAACGCGGCATCGCTTCTTGGTACGGCAGCAAATTTCACGGTCGGCGAACCTCCAGTGGTGAGCCGTTTGATATGTATTTGGTCACTGCGGCGCATCGCAGTTTGCCACTGCCTACTTACGTTGAAATCACCAACTTGGATAATGATCGTAAGATCATCGCCAAGGTCAATGATCGTGGTCCGTTTCACTCCAAACGCATTATTGATCTCTCGTATGCAGCGGCGGCCAAGCTGGGTATTTTGGCCAAAGGTACCGGACGGGTTCAGGTTCGTGCTTTAGATCCCTCGCTCACCGTACTGAATGCCAGTGAGACACCCATTCCAAACGAACCGCTTTACATTCAAGTGGGGGCTTACGGTGAAGAGGCTAATGCGTGGGCGATGCAGCGTCGTCTGAAGAGGCTTTTTAGTCGCCAAGGGGTCACGCTTTATACGGAGAGTGAAGGGGCAAAATTGTCTCGGGTTCGTATTGGGCCTTTGAAAAATCGCCAGCAGGCCGATGCAGTGTTGCAGCGGCTGGAGCAAGAAGGCATATCTTCCTATGCGTTGTTGCGAGATGTGCGCTAGATCTACCTTTTTATTTGGAAGCGCGTTACCATTCGTCTCTTTTTGATTGTTAGCAGAGTGATTATTATCCACATGTCATCTATTTCTAAAATTGCTTTAAGCTTTGTTAGCTTGCTGCTGTTGCTGTTTGTTTCGACCTCTCGTGCGGCACCGATGCCCATTCCTGCCCCGCCCTCCATTGCGGCCAAAAGTTATCTGTTGATCGACTTTGACAGTGGTCGAGCCTTGATGGATCGTGCCTCGAATGAGCGTATTGAACCGGCCAGCATCACCAAATTGATGACCGCCTATGTGGTTTACAATGAGCTGGAAAAGGGCGCATTCAATGAGTCCGATCTGGTCACGGTGAGCGAGAAAGCGTGGCGCATGAAAGGCTCACGGATGTTTATCGAAGTGGGCAAACAGGTGTCGGTCAAAGATCTGTTACGGGGTTTGACCATTCAGTCGGGCAACGATGCCAGTGTTGCCTTGGCGGAGTTTGTGGCGGGCAGCGAAGACAGTTTTGTCAGCCATATGAATCTCTATGCCGATCAGCTGGGCATGAGTAACACTCATTTTATGAACAGCACCGGCCTGCCTGATAAAGAGCATTACACCAGTGCTCGTGATTTGGCCAAATTGGCGCGTGCTTTGATCAGCCGTTTCCCAGAACATTACAAAATGTACGCTGAGAAACAGTTTGTTTACAACAACATTCCGCAGTACAACCGCAACAAATTGCTTTGGAGCGACAACAGCGTTGATGGTCTGAAAACCGGTCACACGGAGTCGGCAGGTTACTGTTTGGCCAGCTCGGCCAAGCGCGGTGAGATGCGTCTGATTGCGATTTTATTAGGTGCCAAGAGTAAAAAATCCCGCGCCCGTGAGAGCCAGAAGATGCTGGATTACGGCTTTCTCTTTTTCCGTACCTACAAACTGTACAGTAAAGATCAGGTTTTGAACAAAGCCCGTATCTGGAAGGGAGCCGTCAGTGAGCTGCCTTTGGGGGTGAATGATGATTTTTACATCACCATTCCTCGTGATCAATACAATGATTTGAAAGCCAATATGGAGTTGCGTGAGCCGATTATTGCTCCTGTTACTCAAGGTCAAGCATTGGGAACGGTGAAGGTGCATCTGTTTGATAAGCTGGTTAAAGAACAGCCGCTGGTGGCCTTAAAAGAGGTGCCTGAGGGCAATTTCTTCCAGCGCAGTTGGGATACGATCTTGGAGTCGATTGACTCTTTTTAGATCGAAACAGCCGTCACGTTGCTTAGGGAAAGCGCAGCATTGTCTGCGCTTTTTCGTTGTTGAAGAATCGTTTTAAGAGGTGCCTTTTATGAGTGTCATGGCCTATTTGAATGGCGAGTTTTTACCCTTGAGTGAAGCGAAGGTCTCGGTTTTGGATCGGGGTTTTCTGTTTGGGGATGGGGTCTACGAAGTGATTCCCGCTTACGGCGGCAAGTTGTTTCGCTTGCCGCAGCACTTGGCGCGCTTGCAGCGCAGCTTGGATGGCATTCGTTTGAGCAATCCGCACAGCGAAACCGAGTGGTTGCAGATTTTGCAGCAGGTGGTGGCGCACAGCCGTGCGCCAGAGCAGAACGTCTACCTGCAGGTGACGCGCGGCGTGCAGGCACGGCGCGATCATGTGGTCTCTGAGCCGATGGTGCAGACGGTTTTTTCCATGAGTACGCCGATTGCGCCGCTCTCAGCAGAGGTGGTCGAGAAGGGCATCAAAGCGGTGACGATGGATGACATCCGTTGGGACTACTGCCATCTGAAAACCACCGCTCTGCTGCCCAATGTGCTGCTCAAACAGCAGGCGTACGAGGCCGGTGCCAGTGAAGCGCTGTTGGTGAAAAAAGGTTTTGTTACGGAGGGTTCGGCGAGTAACTTTTTTATCGTTGAGCAGGGCAAGATCATCACCCCGCCAAAAAGCGATCAACTGCTGCCAGGGGTGACGCGGGATTTGGTCTTGGAGCTGGCGGAGTTGCACGGTCTGCCCCACGGTGAAGCGCCGGTCTCCTTGGCGCAGTTGCAGAACGCCGATGAGGTTTGGCTCACCAGCTCCACCCGTGAAGTGGTGCCGGTGACGGAGCTGGACGGTCAGCCGGTGGGTACGGGGTTGCCGGGTTCAGTTTGGAAAACGATCCGCAGCCACTACCAACTCTTTAAACAGCAGCAGTGTGGCCTGCAGAAGGATTCGTGATGAGTGATAAAGAACCAAAAGAGAGTTTGATTGAATTTCCTTGTCAGTTTGCCATCAAGGTGATGGGCAAAAACGGCGCTGAATTTGAGGCGCTGGTGGTGGGCATCGTGCGTCAGCACGTTTCTGATCTGGGCGAGGGGGCGGTTAAAATGCGCCCCAGCAGCAAGGGTAAATTTTGCTCATTGACGGTGACGATTAACGCCAGCAGTCAGCAGCATTTGGATGATATTTATCGTGCTTTGACCGCTCACGATCAGGTTTTGATGGCGCTCTAAGATGGCAGAGTCGGAAGCAGACGTGATCCTGCGCTCGTTGGGGCGCTGTGAATACGATCCGATCTGGCGGGCGATGCAGGCGTTCACCGGCCGCCGCCAGCCGGAGGATCTGGATGAGATCTGGACGCTGGAGCATGAGCCGATCTTCACTCAGGGTCAGGCGGGCAAGGCGGAGCATCTGCTCAATCCCGGCCAGATTCCGGTGTTGCAGGTGGATCGCGGGGGTCAGGTGACCTACCACGGCCCAGGTCAATTGATGATCTACCTGCTTCTGGATCTGCGCCGCCGTAAGTTGGGGGTGCGCCAGTTAGTGACCTTGATGGAAAACAGTGTCATAAAGTTGCTGGCGGAGCAGGGCATTGAGGCGCTGGCCAAGTCCGATGCACCGGGGGTTTATGTGCAAGGGGCGAAGGTGGCGGCGCTGGGGTTGCGGGTGCGCAGAGGCTGTTGTTATCACGGTTTGAGTCTCAATGTGGATCTGGATCTGTCCCCTTTTGCGGGAATCAACCCGTGCGGTTATCGCGGTCTGCAGGTGACTCGCTTGGCTGACTTGGGGGTGGATCTGGATCTGGCGGCAACGGGGCGGCAGTTGACGGCGCATCTGCTGGCGGAACTGGGGTACAATGCGCCTCATTTCAGCACTGAATTTCCTAACGATTATGTCCGATAAAAACTCTGTTACTGCCCCCTCGCGTCTCGATCCTGAACACCATCAACGCGGAGCCGCCAAGCTGTCGCGCATTCCGGTGAAGGTCAAACCCACTGAAAAACTGGTGCGTAAACCGCGCTGGATTCGCGCTGCCCATCAGGGTGATCCCAAGGTGCAGCAGTTGAAAAAGCTGCTGCGGGAGCAAAATCTGCACACGGTCTGTGAAGAGGCCAACTGCCCCAATTTGGGCGAGTGTTTCAGTCACGGCACCGCCACCTTTATGATCATGGGTGACATCTGCACCCGTCGTTGTCCCTTTTGCGATGTGGCTCATGGCCGCCCCAATCCGCTGGATGAGAACGAACCCACGCAGTTGGGCAAGACCATTCAGACCATGGGGCTTTCCTATGTGGTGATCACTTCGGTGGATCGGGACGATCTGCGCGACGGTGGTGCGGGGCATTTTGCCAACTGCATTCGGGAGGTGAAAAACGCCAATCCGAAGATTCAGATTGAGGTGTTGGTGCCGGATTTCCGTGGTCGCATGGAGGTGGCGTTGAATGCGCTGGGTGAGAATTTGCCGCACGTTTTTAACCATAATTTGGAGACGGTGCCGAGGCTCTACAAAGCGGCGCGTCCGGGATCTGATTATCAGTGGTCGTTGGATCTGTTGAAGAATTTTAAAGCGCGTTTCGCGGGCATCGCCACCAAGTCGGGTCTGATGTTGGGCTTGGGTGAGGAGTTGGACGAGGTGGAGCAGGTGATGTTGGATCTGCGCGCCCACGGCTGTGAGATGTTGACCTTGGGGCAGTATTTGCAGCCGAGCCGCGATCACTTGCCGGTGACGCGCTTTGTTACTCCAGAGGAGTTTGATCAGTTGGCGGTGATCGGTAAGAAGATGGGTTTTCAACATGTGGCCAGTGGGCCGATGGTGCGTTCGTCGTACCATGCGGATCAGCAGGCGATTTCCGCTGGTGCGGTTGAGTAGAATAGGAGAGAGAGATGAGAATATTAAAATACATGTTGTTGGCGCTGCCGGTGTTGGCTTGGCTGTTTTGGATGTTGGCTCCCAGTGATAAAACCACCTACCGGATGACGGATCTGCCGTGGCAGCAGGAGGTGTTGGCCAATGGGGATCTGAAGGTCTTTGGTCTGACTTTGGGGCAGTCGATTTTGCAAGAGGCGCGGGTCAAGGTGGCGAAACCGGCCAGTGTGGGTCTGTTTCAAGATCCTGATGGTCATTTGGTGTTGGAGGCTTATTTTGAAAATGTGGTGTTGTCGGGTCTGCGGGTGGGTTTGATCTGTGAGGTTGAGGCGACTCAAGCGCAGTTGAGGGCGTTTGCGGAGCGCAACGTCAATCGTGATCCGACCCCCAGTGGGGCGCTGAAATTTGAGTTGACCGAGGATGATTTGAGGACGATTGTGAATTGGAAAATTCGCAGTTTGAATTATCTGCCGACGGTGAATTTTGATGAGGAGTTGTTGCTGAGTCGCTTTGGTCTGCCGGATGAGAAGGTGCCTTTGAAAGAGGACACGGCTTATTGGCTCTATCCGAAACAGGGTTTGGCGATCACGGTGGATGGTGATGGCAAGGAGCTGATGCAGTATGTCAGACCGGCGGACTTTGGTCGGATTCGGGAAGAGATTGAGAAGCAGGTGGCGGCTGAGACGGCTGTGGTTGAGGAGGGTTAATTGGGTTAGTTGGGTTGGTGGTTTAGATTGTATGAGATTGGGTTTTCTACTTTCTTTGTCTTCCCTCGTCCGGCTAACACTTGGATATTGGGTAATAGCCGGATGCGCTCATCCGGTGAATACATTGGTTGAACAAAACCGCTTCGCGGTAGCTTTCCCTCCGTTGAGCCACACTCCTAGAA
>CAZTQX010000064.1:0-4834 GCA_964615985.1 uncultured Gammaproteobacteria bacterium
AACGGTTGGAACGGTAACAACATGCCTTGGAGCAACGGCAACAACATGCCTTGGAACAACGGCAATGGCAACAACATGCCTTGGAACAACGGCAATGGCAACAACATGCCTTGGAGCAACGGCAACAACGGTCCTTGGAACAATGGCAACAACATGCCTTGGAGCAACGGCAACAACGGTTGGAACAACGGTCCTTGGAACAATGGCAACAACATGCCTTGGAACAACGGCAACAACGGCTGGGGCAACAACAACGGTAACGGCGCTGGCAACGGTGCTGGTGATGCTGCTGGCGAATTCGGCATGAACATGAAAGGCAGCGCGAAAGGCAACAGCAACTATCATGGCAACAGCAACTATCATGGCAACAGCAACAACGCTTATGGTTACAACGGCAACAACGGTTACGCTCCTTACGGCATGACCGCTCCTGCTAAAGCTGCTCCTGCTGCAAAATAAGAGACTTTCAGACTCCTTTTTGGAGGCCTAAAAGCAAAAAAGCCGCATCATCTGATGCGGCTTTTTTTATACCTCACACAAAACCACTACTCAAACGGATGCCGCAGCACCACATTTTGATTGCGTTCCGGTCCCGTTGAAATAATATCAATCGGCACACCCACCACCTCTTGCAAACGATTCAGATAAGCCTTGGCGTTCTCAGGCAGATCATCATAAACCGTCATGCCTTCGGTGGATTCACTCCAACCTGGCATCTCTTCGTAAACCGGCTTGCACAACTCATAGGCTTCAGCACCCACGGGCGGCGTATCCAACACCTTGCCTTCACACTCATACGCCGTACACAGTTTGATGGTTTTCAGACCGTCCATCACATCCAATTTAGTGATGCAGAGACCGGTCAAACTGTTGATCTCCGCCGAACGACGCAAGGAGACCGCATCGAACCAACCACAGCGACGTGAACGACCGGTGGTGGAACCAAACTCATGCCCCTTGACACCCAAATGCTCACCACTGTCATCAAACAACTCGGTGGGGAAAGGCCCCGCACCCACACGAGTGGTGTAGGCTTTGGTGATCCCCAGAACGTAATCCAGATCACGCGGCCCGACACCACTGCCACTGCACGCACCGCCAGCGGTGGTGTTGGAAGAGGTCACATAAGGATAGGTACCGTGATCGATGTCCAACAAGGTACCTTGAGCACCTTCGAACATGATGCTTTTGCCCTCTTTGCGCAACTGATGCAACAGACCAGGAATGTCCGCCACCATCGGGCGCAGCTCTTCGGCCATCTTCAGCGCCAGATCCAGCATCTGTTGATAATCCACCGGCTCGGCTTTGAAGTACTGCACCAAAGAGAAATTATGGTAATCCAAAATCTCTTTCAGCTTGCTCTGCAAACGCTCAGGGTGAAACAGATCACCGACCCGCAAACCGCGCCGCGAGACCTTATCTTCATAGGCCGGCCCGATGCCACGACCGGTGGTACCGATGGCTTTTTTGCCCCGCGCAATTTCACGCGCCTGATCCAGCGCAACGTGATACGGCATAATCAGCGGACAAGCCTCACTGATACGCAGACGCTCACGCGCCGGAACGCCTCGCTCTTCCAACATGGCCAACTCTTTCACCAACGCTTCGGGTGACAACACCACGCCGTTGCCGATCAAGCAGAGCACATTTTCACGTAAAACACCGGAAGGAATCAGATGCAACACCGTGGTCTCGTCACCGATCACCAGCGTGTGGCCTGCGTTATGACCGCCTTGAAAACGCACCACCGCAGCAGCACGATCCGTCAGCAGATCAACGATTTTCCCCTTCCCCTCATCACCCCATTGGGTGCCCAATACGATTACATTTTTGCCCATAGTATTATGCTTCTACGACAGTCCAGAATTCATTATTGAAAACGAGCTTACGCTCGCAGCCCATTTCAGCGGCAGCGCCGCTCTGTCCCGGCAAGGCACGAATCACGGTGTGACCCGCGTTACGCAACTCCTGCATGGTTTCCCACAGTTTGGAGTCATCCCCTGCTGGGGCGAAAATTTTGGCAGAAGAATCTGCCACGATGCCCGACAGCGACACCAAGGTTTTCAGATCGGTACTAAAACCGGTCGCTGGACGCGCACGGCCAAAAGCACGACCGATGTCATCGTAACGACCACCGCGTGCCACCTCTTGGCTGTGACCCAAAGCGTAAGCGCTAAAGACCATGCCCGTGTGGTAGTGATAACCGCGCAGTTCGGCCAGATCAAAGTGCAAATTCAACTCCGGCTGGCTCTGTTGCAATCGTTCAGCGGTCGCTTGCAGATAATGCAACGCTTGTTGCACCGCCTCACCCGCAGTCGCCAACAGCTCTTGTGCCTGCTGCAACACACTTTGATCGCCGTTCAAGTTCACCAAACCAGACAACATCTGGCGATGTTCATCGGACAACGATAATCCCGCCAAGAACTGCTCAATCTCCGGTTTGGCTTTGCGCTGAAACATCTCAAACAGCTGCGCCTCTTGCTCTTGGCTTAATTTGGCTTCGGCAGCCAAACCACGAAACAGCCCCACATGCCCCAAATCCAAGTGCAGCGGTCCAATACCCGCCAGCAAGAGGGTCTCTAACATCAAGGCAATCACCTCAACGTCGCTCTCCACTCCGGCATGACCGTAAAGCTCCGCTCCCAACTGCAACGGACTGCGGTTACCCGCCAAACCTTCACCGCGCGTGTGCAACACCGAACCGAGATAACAGAGTCGCGTTGGCACATCCCGTTTCAAACGATGCGCATCAATGCGCGCCACTTGTGGGGTAATGTCAGCACGCACACCCATGGTGCGACCGTTGAGCTGATCCACCAATTTAAAGGTGCTCAAATCCAACTCACGACCGGTACCCACCAGCAGCGACTCGAGATACTCCATCAACGGCGGCTCCACCAGCTCGTAACCCCAGCTGGCGTAAAGATCCATCACTTTGCGCCGCAACGCCTCAAGCTTACTTGCTTGGGCTGGCAGCAGCTCTTCGATGCCTTGCGGCAATATCCAACGATCTTGAACCATAAAATCTCACTCCAGCGGACACAAAAACGGCGTTAGGCACCACACCTAACGCCGTTTTCAGCTCAATTTACTTTAACGTACAGCGCCCCCATTGGGATCGTTAAAGTAGCGGAAAAACTTCGAATCCGGCTTCAACAACATGATGTCATTGCCACCTGAGAAGACCGCTTTATAGGCATTCAAACTGCGATAGAGATTGTAAAACTCCGGATCTTTGCCAAACGCACTGGCATAAATACTGGAAGCATCCGCATCACCTTCACCGCGAATCTGTTGCGATTCACTGTAAGACTCCGCCAAAATCTCTTCTCGTTGCCGTTCTGAATCAGAACGAATGCCTTGAGCCTGCTCTTCACCACGAGAACGGAACGTTTTAGCCACCGTCTCACGCTCTTTTTCCATTCGACGAAAAACCGAGTTACTCACGGTTGCAGGCAGATCGACCTTCTTCACCCGCACATCCACCACAGTGATGCCCAGATCAATGGCCTGTCCACTGGCTTTTTGCTGCACTCGCCGCATAATCTCGGCACGTTCACCGGAGATCACCTCTTGAATGGTGCGTTTACCAAATTCATCCAACAAACCTTTTTTGATGAACTGCGCCAACAAATTCAGAGCTCGGCGTTCATCACCACCGGTCGCCTTAAAGAAACGCTCCACATCGGTGATACGCCACTTAACAAACGAATCCACAATCAAGTTTTTCTTCTCGCTGGTCAAAACCCGCTCAGGACGGGCATCGAGAGTCAAAATACGCGAATCAAACTTATGCACGTTGTGGTACAGAGGCATTTTAAAATGCAGCCCTGGGGTGTAATCCGAACGAACAATTTTACCCAGCGCCAACTTAATCGCCACCTCGGTCTCTTTGACCACAAAAGTAGCCGAACTCAGCAACATCACAAGCAATGCCACACCAACAGACAACAGATTACTGCGAGACATTAGCGATTCTCCCGTGTACGACGGTTACGCACCGACTCACGCATCGGCGAAGGCACCGAAGCACTGTCACTGCTGGGGATCATGGGATCAAGCGAGAAACCGGTACTGGCAGCACGACTCTTACCTGATTTTCCCATCAACTGATCCAGTGGCAAATACATCAAGTTATTGCTGTCACCGGCATCCATCAAAATTTTGCTGGTATTGGAAAGCACCTGTTCCACCGAGTCGATGTAGAGACGATCACGAGTTACCTGCGGTGCTTTTTCATATTCAGTCAACACCCTCAAGAAACGATTCGACTCCCCTTCTGCGGCTTTCACAACCCGCGTCCGATACGCCTTGGCTTCCTCTAAGACCTGTTTCGCGTTACCACGAGCACGAGGAATGATTTCGTTACTGTAAGCTTCTGCTTCATTGATAAAACGCTGCTCATCTTCACGCGCTTTAATCGCATCAGCAAAGGCGGCTTGCACCGCTTCCGGTGGCTGCGCACCCTGTAAGTTAACCGTCTGTAAATCCAAACCGGTTTTATAACTGTCCAAGGTTTCTTGCATCAACTCCTGAGTCGCAGCTGCAATGGCATCACGACCTTGGGTAATAATAAAGTCCATGTCGTTTTTACCCAACACTTGGCGTAAGGCACTTTCGGCCACTTGAGCCAACGTTTCATCAGGATTACGCACCCGAAACAAGAAATTCTCAGCGTCTTTGACGTTGTACTGCACCGCCAAATCCACCTCAACAATGTTCTCATCTTGGGTCAGCATCGCTTGCGAACGCAAACGCACACTGCGATTTTGATCCACATTGACCCGCTGCTCACGCCCAATCGGCCACGGCATATGCCAATGCAAACCCGCCG
>CAZTQX010000064.1:4934-13073 GCA_964615985.1 uncultured Gammaproteobacteria bacterium
TTCTTATTACCCCAAGGGTCTCGATTACCACCACCCGGTTCATTCCAGGCCATAGACACGCTCCAATTTTGTCAAAAAATTCCGAAAAAATAGCCGCTGCTAACAGACAAAAGAGCCTCGTAAGGCTCCTTGTGAACACAAAAGCAGGCCAGAGGCTGCATTCTATTGAGCTTAGGCCAGAGTAGCAAGATTCTCAGGCAAATCGGCCCATAATTCTTTCTGATCCAACGATTCTTGTTTGCACAAACGTATCCAGTCCCGCTGCTCCATATCCAATTGCAGCAGGCAACCACCGTTTTTCTGCTGCCGTTCTTTCGTTACCGCCTTCAACTCAAACAGACGCGCTCGCAGACGGCCTTGTTGAGGCGAAACCAGCAACCAACCACAAGCACGCTGTTGCGCCAAGCGTTTTTCCAACACCTGACGCAGCAGATCCAGCCCCTCACCGCTCTGCGCTGAGAGCCACACCTGCGGCAAACCATCGGGATCTATCTCATCCAATTGAGCTGGCGTACCCGCCACATCAATCTTATTGAAAACCTTCAAACAAGGGATTTCATCGGCACCGATGGCTTTCAGCACCTGCTCCACATTCTCTATATGTTCATCACGCTGCTGATCGGAGGCATCAATCACATGCAACAACAAGGTCGCATCACGGGTCTCTTGCAGAGTCGATTGAAAGGCGTTAACCAGATCGTGTGGCAAATCACGGATAAATCCCACAGTGTCCGCCAACACCAACTTGACCCCGTTCTCCAACAGCAGGCTGCGCAAGGTGGGATCAAGGGTAGCGAAGAGTTGATCTTCGACGTAGACCGAGGCATCGGTCAGCGCATTAAAGAGGGTCGATTTCCCCGCATTGGTGTAACCCACCAAGGCCACCGTTGGCATGGACGCTTTGCGCCGTGACTGTCGCCCCTGCTCGCGCTGGCTGCGAACCTTGCTCAAACGACTGTTGATCTGCTTGATGCGCACCGCCAACAGACGCCGGTCGGTCTCCAGCTGAGTCTCCCCAGGACCGCGCAGACCGATGCCGCCTTTTTGGCGCTCCAGATGCGTCCAGCCTCGAATCAGACGCGTGGAGAGGTGTTTTAGCTGCGCCAGTTCAACTTGCAGTTTGCCCTCAAACGAGCGCGCCCGCTGGGCAAAAATGTCCAGAATCAGACCGGTTCGATCCAATACTCGACACTGAAACAGTTGTTCCAGATTACGTTCTTGGGCGGGGGACAACAGATGATCAAACAACACCAGCTCCGCGTCCAAGGCACGAACCTGCTCGGCAATCTCATCCGCTTTACCACTGCCCACAAAGGTGCGGGCATCGGGGCGTTTACGACTGCCAGTGATAACGGCTAACGGGGATGCGCCTGCCGATACGGCAAGCTCACGAAATTCACTGAGATGTTCTGCTACGTTGCTGTCACGGCCAAAATTGACCTGAACCAACAGCGCTCGCTCCCCAGATTGGGGGCGATCAAACAACAGAACAGCTCACGGCATAAAAAACGACCATCAATCGTGCAGGTCGCCATTGCCCGTGGTGGGAGGTGCCATTTTTACCACGCGTGACGGCACCACGGTGGAGATGGCGTGTTTATAGACCATCTGACTGACGCTGTTTTTCAACAACACCACAAATTGATCAAACGATTCAATTTGGCCTTGCAGCTTAATGCCGTTGACCAAATAAATTGCGACGGGGACACGTTCCTTGCGTAACACATTAAGGAAGGGTTCTTGTAAAGACTGCCCTTTTGCCATGATAAAACTCCTAAAATTGGGATTAATTTATTTACTGCTTTTTTTTAGTCAGGTCATAATAACAGCCATGAAGAGAGGAAGCCCACTCAAAGCCCACTGTTGTTTTTGACCCGCACCTCCTGACACCCTGATAATTTATGATTCTGTTCACAAGAGAGAACAATGAACCTCAACCATCAGCCTATCGGCATTATTCATTCCTGCTTCAAAGAAAAATTTGGTATTCCTCGTCAGCCTGGACTGGCCACTCAAGCCAGCGCTCAGCTGGAACTCTACCCAGAATACGGCTCAGCGGAAGCCCTGCGCGGCCTTGAAGCATTTTCCCATCTATGGGTTATCTTTGAATTTCACGCCTGTCCAGAAAAACAGTGGCGACCCACGGTCAGACCGCCGCGATTAGGCGGCAATCAAAAAATCGGCGTGTTTGCCAGCCGTTCCAACTTCCGCCCCAACCGCATCGGTCTGTCGGCGGTCAAGTTGATCAAAATAGAACAACAGGCCAACAGCCATCAACTGCACCTCAGCGGCGGTGATTTTCTCGATGGCACACCGGTGTTGGACATCAAACCCTATCTGCCTTACAGCGACATCATTGCAGATGCTCAAGGCGGTTTTGCCAACAGCGCGCCAACAAACCATTATGAGATTCACTTCAGTCCACAAGCTGAACAAGAGATCAAAAACCGAGCCACACAGTGGCCTAATCTCAAACCCCTACTGGAAGAGGTCTTGCAGCAAGATCCTCGCCCCGCCTATCGACAAGCCAAACCCGATCAAAACGAATACGCCTGTCATCTCTACGACTTTGATCTCTGCTGGCGAGTGGATGGCGAGCAGGTAACCGTGGTGACGCTACGCCACAAATCCAACTGAGGTTTACAGGTATTTAACCTCGAGGATTTCATACTCAATATTGCCACCCGGTGCTTTCACATCCGCCATATCACCCTCTTCTTTGCCGATCAGAGCGCGAGCAATGGGCGAATTAACCGAAATCATGCCCTGCTTAATGTCCGACTCATCTTCACCAACAATTTGATAAGTGACCTCTTTGTCACTCTCCACATTGAGCAGATCCACGGTGGCACCAAAGATCACCCTGCCGTTGGCGTTGATGTTGGTGATATCAATCACCTGCGCGTTAGAGAGTTTGCCGTCAATCTCTTTGATCCGGCCTTCAATAAAACTCTGCTGCTCACGCGCCGCATGATATTCGGCATTCTCTTTCAGATCACCGTGCGCCCGTGCTTCGGCAATCGCCTCGATCACTTTGGGACGTTCAACGGTTTTTAAAATACGCAGCTCTTCACGCAGCTTTTCCGCACCACGCAGTGTTAATGGAACTAAGTTCATACCATCTCCTCATGCAATTCTTGTAAACGATTGACGTTGGTGTTGTCGGCACTGGCAATGGCCAAACAGATCGCTTTGCCACCGGCCAAAGTGGTGGTGTAAGCCACCTTGGAGCTGAGCGCCGCACGCCGAATGGTGAAGGAGTCCGAAATGGCCGATTTACCTTCGGTGGTATTGATGATCAAACTGACACCGCCATTTTTAATCAGATCGACAATATGCGGACGACCCTCTTTAACCTTTTTCACCTCGGCACAAGCAATGCCTGCCGCTTCGATTTGACGCGCCGTACCACGAGTGGCCACCAGCTCAAAACCCAGCTGGCTCAGATCACGGGCAATCTCAATTGCAGCGCTTTTATCTTTGTCGCGCACACTGATCAAAGCCTGCCCCGAACTGGGCAACTGAGTACCTGCGCCCAGTTGGCTTTTATAGAACGCCTCACCAAAGCTGCGCCCGATACCCATCACCTCACCGGTGGATTTCATCTCCGGCCCCAGCAGCGGATCAACCCCAGGGAATTTCACAAAAGGAAACACCGCCTCTTTGACTGAGAAATAATTAGGGATCTTCTCCTGCGTCTGGCCTTGCTCGGCCAAACTCACGCCCATCATACAGCGAGCCGCCACTTTGGCCAACGCCACACCGGTGGCTTTGGAGACAAACGGCACCGTGCGCGAAGCTCGTGGATTGACTTCCAAAATAAAGATCTTGTCACCCTGAATGGCGAACTGGGCGTTCATCAAACCTTTCACTCCCAGCGCCAACCCCATCTCTTTCATCTGCACGCGCATCCGATCCTGCACCGCTGCACTTAAGGTGTAAGGTGGCAAGGAACAAGCGGAATCACCGGAGTGAACCCCGGCCTGCTCGATGTGCTCCATCACCCCACCGATCAAGACATCCTTGCCATCACAGATGGCATCAATGTCCACCTCAACCGCATCGTCCAAGAAACGATCCAGCAGCACCGGCGAATCATTGGAGACCGAGACCGCTTCACGCATGTAACGACGCAGATCTTCTTCGTTGTGAACGATCTCCATCGCCCGACCACCCAAGACGTAAGAGGGACGTACCACCAATGGGTAACCGATCTCTTCTGCTTGTGTGACCGCCGTCTCTGGATCACGGGCGGTACGATTGGGCGGTTGACGCAAACCCAATTTTTCAATCAACTGCTGGAAACGCTCCCGATCTTCGGCCAGATCAATGGAGTCGGGGCTGGTACCGATGATCGGCGCACCCGCCGCTTCCAGCTCTTCCGCCAGCTTCAGCGGCGTTTGGCCACCGTACTGGACAATCAAACCTTTGGGATTCTCTTTGTGCAGAATCTCCAACACATCTTCCAGCGTCAGCGGCTCAAAATAGAGTCGATCCGAGGTGTCATAATCGGTGGAGACCGTTTCGGGGTTGCAGTTGACCATAATGGTCTCGTAACCGTCTTCACGCATCGCCAGTGCCGCATGAACACAACAGTAATCAAACTCGATGCCTTGACCAATGCGATTCGGCCCACCACCCAACACCACCACTTTGTCGTTGTCGGTCGGCTCCGATTCGCACTCGTCTTCATAAGTGGAGTACATGTAAGCAGTATTGGAAGCAAACTCAGCGGCACAGGTATCCACCCGTTTATAAACCGGACGAATACCCAGCTCATGCCGATGAGCACGCATCTCAGTCTCGCTACAGCCCAGCAATTTTGCCAACCGCCGATCCGAAAAGCCTTTGCGTTTCAGAGCGTAAAGTTCGGCGTGATCCAAATCATTGACCGCACGACCAGACAAACTCTGCTCCTGCTTGACCAGATCTTCGATCTGCACCAAGAACCACGGATCAATGGCGGTCAGCTCAAACAGCTCTTCACGGCTGTAACCTTGCCGAAAGGCATCGGCCACATACCAAAGACGGCGATCACTGGGTTCGCTCAACTCTTGACGCAGACGCGCCGTGGTTTCGCTCGGTGACAGATCCGTGGGCAAAATTTCATCCAAACCGTCGGTGCCGATCTCCAAGCTCCGCAAGGCTTTTTGCAGCGACTCTTGGAAGGTACGACCGATGGCCATCACCTCACCCACCGATTTCATCTGGGTGGTCAGCAGCGCGTTGGCTTGCGGGAATTTTTCAAAGGTAAAACGTGGAATTTTAGTAACCACATAATCAATGCTCGGCTCAAACGAAGCCGGTGTGGCACCGCCGGTGATCTCATTGGAGAGTTCATCCAAGGTGTAACCCACCGCCAGTTTGGCCGCCACTTTGGCAATGGGGAAACCGGTGGCTTTCGAGGCCAGCGCCGAGGAGCGCGACACCCGTGGGTTCATCTCGATGATGATCATGCGCCCGTCTTCGGGGTTGATGGCAAACTGCACATTGGAGCCGCCGGTCTCAACGCCGATCTTACGCAACACCTGCAAAGAGGCGTTACGCATGATCTGATACTCTTTGTCCGTCAGAGTCTGCGCCGGAGCGACGGTGATGGAGTCACCGGTATGCACCCCCATCGGATCAAGGTTTTCAATGGAGCAGATGATAATGCAGTTGTCGTTACGATCCCGCACCACTTCCATCTCATACTCTTTCCAACCCAGCGCAGACTCTTCCATCAGCACTTCGGTGGTGGGAGAGAGATCCAAACCGCGCGTAATAATATCTTCAAACTCATCACGGTTGTAAGCGATGCCGCCACCGCTGCCACCCATGGTAAATGATGGCCGAATGATGCAAGGGAAACCGATCTGCGCCTGACCCTGCCACGCCTCTTCCATGCTGTGAGCGATAAACGCCCTTGGTGTCACCAGACCGATCTCCGCCATCGCTTTGCGGAATTTGTCCCGATCTTCCGCCATATCAATAGCTTCACGGGAGGCACCGATCATCTCGACGTTGTACTTTTCCAGCACCCCTTCACGATCCAGATCCAACGCACAGTTGAGCGCCGTCTGGCCGCCCATGGTTGGCAGCAAGACATCGGGGCGCTCTTTCTCGATGATGCGTTCCACCACCTGCCAATCAATGGGTTCGATGTAGATGGCATCGGCCATGTCGGGATCGGTCATAATGGTGGCCGGATTGGAGTTCACCAAGATCACTCGGTAGCCCTCTTCCCGCAGTGCCTTACAGGCCTGCGCGCCGGAGTAATCAAACTCACAAGCCTGACCGATCACAATCGGGCCTGCACCGATAATTAAAACACTCTCTATATCTGTACGTTTTGGCATTAGCTGCGCGCCGCCTGCATTAATTCGATGAAATGGTCAAACAGAGGTGCCACATCGTGTGGTCCCGGACTCGCTTCGGGGTGTCCCTGAAAACCGAACGCCGGTTTATCGTCTCGATGCACCCCTTGCAGGGAGCCATCAAACAAGGAGCGATGGGTGGCCTTCAGGTTGTCTGGTAAGGTCGTCTCATCCACGGCGAAACCGTGATTCTGACTGCTGATCATCACCACCTGACTCGCTAGATCTTGCACTGGATGGTTAGCACCGTGATGACCAAATTTCATCTTCACGGTTTTCGCACCGCAGGCCAGCGCCAGCAGTTGATGCCCGAGACAGATGCCAAACACAGGCACTTCGGTCTCCAACACCGCACGAATCGCCTCGATGGCGTAGTCGCACGGTTCGGGATCACCCGGACCATTGGAGAGAAACACCCCATCGGGGTTCATCGCCAACACCTCAGCCGCCGGAGTCTGCGCCGGAACCACGGTCAGGCGACAGCCGCGATCCACCAGCATCCGCAAAATATTGCGTTTCACACCGTAGTCGTAAGCCACCACATGAAATTCGGCCTGCTCGTCGCTCAACTGCCGCGCCGTCTGCCCCAACTGCCAACTGCCTTCGCGCCAATCGTAAGCCTCAGAGGTGGTGACCTCCTTGGCCAGATCCATGCCCTTCAGACCCGGAAAGGCTTTGGCTGCTTGCAGCGCCGTGGCTTCATCAATGGAATCGGCGGCGATAATGCAACCACTGAGAGCGCCTTTTTCACGCAAGATCCGCGTCAGACGACGGGTGTCGATGTCGGCAATGGCAACGATGTTGTGCCGTTGCAGGTAGTCGGAGAGCGACTCACTGCTGCGCCAGTTGCTTGCCAGCAGCGGCAGATCTCGAATCACCAGACCGGCGGCGTAAACACCATCGGCCTCTTCATCATCGGCGTTGGTGCCGACGTTACCGATGTGGGGGTAGGTCAGCGTCACAATCTGACGGCTGTAAGAGGGATCGGTCAAAATTTCCTGATAACCGGTCATGGCGGTGTTGAACACCACCTCGCCAACGGTCTCGCCCAACGCACCGATTGAGGTACCTCGGAACAGAGAGCCATCTTCAAGCACCAATAAAGCGGGTTTACTCAACGGTTTTTCCCTCTCGCGCACAAACAAAACGGGAAAGCCCGATGGGTATTCCCGTTTTTAGGATTAATGAGATACATCGCAACAGCCCTGTATTTTGGGCGCAATTCTACTGCATTACCCCCAAAGTTGTCCATGCGGAGAAATCCCTTTTATCGGAGAACTTTAAAGCCAATCATTCAGGCGAAAGCCCTGTTGCAGCAAAGTCACAGTGGGCTGGAACAACGGTTGGGGCAGATCACCCCACTCAAACCACGCCCAACCACGGCACTTCTCCGCTTCTAATGCCTGTGGTTCACCCGATTTCCAGTCAGCGATCACAAACAGAGTGACGTACTGTTTGTTCGCTGCGCTAAAAATATCGTTGCAGTACGGGCCAAGACGCAGGTTGTCGATCTCCAACCCTGTCTCTTCCCGCACTTCGCGCCGCGCACAATCCTCCACACTCTCACCAAACTCCAGATAACCGCCCGGAAACTGCCAACAAGGAAACTCCACCTTGGCAATGCGCTCACCCAACAAGACACAATCTGATTTTTTGACGATCACCGCTACTGCTACGGCGGGTTTCACAATATCTTCTCCATATTGAAATCACACCTTGCCTCTGATTTAAGCTTGGCTCTTAATGGATTCCTAGGTCTTAGCCGAACAATAGCCCCAACAGA
>CAZTQX010000065.1:0-12385 GCA_964615985.1 uncultured Gammaproteobacteria bacterium
GCAGTGGAAAATTTTTTTATCACCAGTCTGATTGTGCAGTAGCTCATCAATGCAGTAAGTCCAAACGACTGTTATACACTTCGGTCTGCAGGTCAAACGCACCAACGACCGTATGAAAAACATTTAACTGTGAATAATCATCTCGCCCTGTCATATCGCTGACCTCTTTGCCTTTTTGCTCTGAAAAAGCATCGGACAACCAAGCAATAAACGGGATCTTCTTTTGATAATCGGGAGCAAACAGATAAGGCGTACCATGCAGATAGAGGCCACCTTCACCCAAAGACTCACCGTGATCTGAAATATACAGCATCAACACCGGAACATGTTGCAGTGCTTTCAACTGATCTATGGCTCTGTTCAAAAAATAATCCGTATAGACAATCGTATTATCATAAGCATTGATCAACTCTTGCTCACTGCACTTGCTGATCTCTTCATAACGACAAACGGGTACGAATTTTTCAAACTCGTCTGGGTAGCGAGAATAATAACTGGGGCCATGACTGCCCTTGGTGTGCAGCACCACTAAAACTTTCTGTTTATCTGAAGCCTGAATTCGTTGCGTTAAATTCGTCAACAACACCTCATCAAAATTACAACCACTGCCCTTGCACTCACCCCTTAACGCTCCTCCACTCTGATATTCGCCCACCTTAATGGGAGGCTCTCCCCAATTGGTCGTGCGCCAGATAACATCCACACCAAGACGCTGTAAATAACTCGGCAAGGGTTCCGCATTACTGGCATTCACGTCATGCGAAAGGATGCAGGCAAGAGAACCAGTGGTGTAGGTTGTACAAGAAGTGGTGTTTTTCAACACCGCCACCCCCGCTTTTTTAAGCAAAGGGTTGGTTTCACGCGGATAACCCAACAAGGAGAAATTATGCGCTCTGGCGGTCTCACCAATAATCAACACCACAACCATTTTATCGTCGTTGGCAAACGTCCCTTTGGGCAACAACACTTGGTTTTCAACCGAACGCGCCTGCTCAGAATAGTAAGCCATCGTATTCACGATATAAGCCCACGGTAAAATTTTACCGCCCAACAGTTTTGAATACTTATCAATCCACAACCAACTGCTGGAGTTCAAATACAAAAACAGCAAAAAAAGAGGGAACACAATCGCCAGATTGCGTAAAATTTTGCCTCGCTCCAGCGGCACAAGACGAACTTTCAGCAACAGCCAACAGGGCACAACACCCAACAGAAACACATACAGAAATAACGAGGGAGTGATGAGATCAAACATCTCCGAATCACGGGTATTGAAGATGTTCCCCATCATGGTCTTATCTAGAATCACCTGATACGTCACCAGGTAATACAAAGCCAGCGCACTGATCGGTGCGGTCACAATAAGAAACGCTTTCAATACAACAGGGTGAATCACCGCCAGCAGAGAAAAGAACAACAGATTAAAAACAAACACCACCGCAAAAACAGTCAGACCAATCAACAACCCACTCAAGGTCAGAAGATCAACATGACTGGCCACAAAATCATACAACGCATAACCAAACAACAACATATTAAGCAGCGTCGCTAAAAATACAAAATGACTCGCCTTTATCTTCACTTTAATCTCTCAACTCGGACAACAAAATAGAGCGGCACTAAAATACCCAACAGCAGCGACAACCAAACAACCAGAATGCTCGGGTAAACTTGCTTAAACAGCAGCACAGCGGTGACCAGCGGAAAGAGTAACGTTTGCCCCAACAGTGCGTAACGATAGCGCGACTCTTTCGCCCAAGCCCACCACGCCTGATACTTCAAGGCCAAAAATACCCCACTCAAACCGGCACACCCACCCAAAATAGCACCCAAAATAACATCAAGAGGCCAATGAGCCCCCACAGCCACTCGTGACAGCGCGGTTAAAACCGTCAACAGCAAGATGACATAGAGATAAAACGAGGGTTTTTTCTGTGCCAGAATAAAAAATACCACCACCGTCGCAATGGCAAACACCGTCATGGTATGACCCGATGGCAAACTGGTACTGCCGGTCAACACCTCACCAATAAGGGTGAATCGATCATGATCAAGCACCGCTGCCGGTCGAGGTATGGCGAAATAGGCTTTACCCTGAGAGGAGAGCAGAACCAGTAGAGGTATTGAACCAAACAACCCTGCCCACGCTTGCGGCAGCCGAAAGGCCAAAAAAGAGAGCAGCGACAACAAAATCAGTGCATCACCCAGAAAGGTCACATTTTGCCAAAAGCCCGCAGGCAAATATGAAAAGAGCGCATTTAAGCCCAGAAACAGATCCGTCTGACCCTCGACATAACGCCGAATCTCCAAACCATAAAGGGCAATGCAGATCACCACCAGCAGAAGCCCCCCTACCACCACTTTATTCTTCATAATTCAGCCCAAAGCCGCTCAAAATTTTGCGAGCCAGAATAGCACCTTTTCAACCACCCTCACCAGAAACGCCCAAATCGGGCTTGGGGTCAGAGCCGCATTCAGGCAAAATAGGCCTCTTTTTATCACCCCACGCCTGTTGAGAGATCATGGACAAAACCTACAACCCCCACACACTTGAACAACGCTGGTACCAAACTTGGGAAAACAACGGCCACTTCGCCCCCAAAACCGAGGGTGATGAAAGCTACTGCATCATGATCCCGCCGCCCAACGTCACTGGCAGCCTGCATATGGGGCACGGTTTTAACAACACCATTATGGACACCTTGATCCGCTTCCAACGCATGTCGGGTAAAAATACCCTCTGGCAAGCGGGCAGCGATCACGCCGGTATCGCCACCCAAATGGTGGTGGAGCGGCAACTGGAAGCCGAAGGCAAAACCCGTCACGATCTGGGACGCGAAGCTTTTATCGAACGCATCTGGAAATGGCGTGAAGAGTCTGGCAGTGCCATCACTCGCCAGCAGCGCCGTCTCGGCTCCTCTCTCGACTGGCAAAACGAACGTTTCACTATGGATGACGGTCTCTCCACCGCCGTCAATGAGGTCTTTGTTCGTCTGCACGAAGAAGGGCTGATCTACCGTGGCAAACGGCTGGTCAACTGGGACACCAAACTGCACACCGCCGTCTCCGATCTGGAAGTCATCTCCACGGAAGAGAACGGCCACATGTGGCACATGCGTTACCCGCTGAGCAACGGCCAAGGCCATCTCACCGTCGCCACCACCCGCCCCGAAACCCTGCTGGGCGATTGCGCGGTGGCGGTCAACCCCCACGACGAACGTTATAAACACCTCATCGGTGAGCTTCTGCTGCTGCCACTGACCAACCGCAAGATTCCCATCATCGCCGACGAAGAGCATGTTGATCCTGAATTTGGCACCGGTTGCGTCAAGATCACCCCCGCTCATGATTTTAACGATTACGCCGTCTGGCAACGCCACCGCGACGAGCTGCCCATCAGCGAGCAGCCACACGGCGGTCTGATCAACATTTTCACCATTGATGCCGCCATTCGCGCCAATGACTCCGAACAGAACGAAGGCCAACTGCTGCCGGAAAAATACATCGGTCTGGATCGTTACGTTGTGCGTAAACAGATGGTGGCCGATCTGGAGGCCATCGGTCTGCTGGAGACAGTCGACGATCACAAATTGATGGTGCCACGGGGTGATCGCTCCAACAGCGTCATCGAGCCGTTTCTCACCGATCAGTGGTACGTCAAAGTCGCTCCCTTGGCCAAACCGGCCATCGAAGCAGTCAAGAGCGGCGAGATCAAATTTGTCCCCGACAATTGGAAAAACACCTATTTTGAGTGGATGAACAACATCCAAGATTGGTGCATCAGTCGCCAGATCTGGTGGGGACACCGCATTCCTGCGTGGTACGACGAGGAGGGCAACGTCTATGTGGGACGTGACGAAGCCGAAGTGCGCGCCAAACACAACCTCTCCGCCGACTACCCGCTGCGCCAAGACGAAGATGTGTTAGACACTTGGTTCAGCTCCGCCTTGTGGCCGTTCTCCACCCTTGGCTGGCCCGACAACACGGATCGACTGCAAGAGTTCTACCCCACCAATGTTTTGGTGACCGGTTTTGACATCATCTTCTTCTGGGTAGCACGGATGATCATGATGGGCAAAAAATTTATGGGCGGCGCGGTGCCGTTCAAAGAGGTCTACGTTCACGGTCTGGTACGCGACAGCCACGGCGATAAAATGTCCAAATCCAAGGGCAACGTGCTGGATCCCATCGACCTGATCGACGGCATTGACTTGGAATCGCTGGTGAAAAAACGCACCCAAGGCATGATGCAGCCCAAGCTGGCGAAAAAGATCGAAAAGCAGACCCGCAAAGAGTTCCCCGACGGCATCGCCAGCTTCGGCACCGATGCGCTGCGTTTCACCTTTGCGGCACTGGCCTCCACCGGTCGTGACATCAAGTTCGACATGGGACGCATCGAGGGTTATCGCAACTTTTGCAACAAACTCTGGAACGCCTCCCGCTACGTCTTGATGAACAGCGAAAATCAAGAGTGTGGTCAGCACGGTGGCGAGATTGAACTCTCCAGCGCCGACCGTTGGATTCTCTCTCAACTGCAACAGACCAGCACCACGGTCGGCACAGCCCTAGAGGGCTACCGTTTTGATCATGCCGCTCAGGCGATTTATGAGTTCACTTGGCACCACTACTGTGATTGGTATCTGGAGCTGACCAAAACCGTCCTCAACAGCGAAAACAGCTCTGAGGCAGCCAAGCGAGGCACTCGCCACACCCTGCTGAAAGTGCTGGAGAGCCTGCTGCGCTTGAGTCATCCCATTATGCCGTTCATCACCGAAGAGATCTGGCAACAGGTCGCGCCACTGGCGGGAATCAGCGGCGAGACCATTATGCTGCAACCTTTTCCCACCGCCGATGACAGCCTCATTGATGCCGCTGCCGTGGCAGAGATGGAGTGGGTGATGGCCTTTATCCTTGGGGTACGGCGCATCAAAGGCGAGATGAACATCGCCCCCAGCAAAACCATCCCCGTGCTGCTGGCCAACGCCTCAGAGCAGGATCAGAGCTGGGCGGAAAAAGCCCGCCCTTATCTGGACTTTTTAGCCAAGACCGAATCGGTGACGGTTTTAGCATCTTCTGATGAAGAACCAGAGTCCGCCATCGCCTTGATCGGCGAGATGAAAATTTTGATTCCGCTGGCGGGTCTGATCGACAAAGAGGCGGAGCTGCAACGATTGCAAAAAGAGATCGGCAAACTGGAAAAAGAGGTGGCACGCATCGGCGGCAAACTCACCAACCCCAAGTTTGTTGAAAAAGCCCCGGAAGCCGTGGTCAATAAAGAGCGCGCCAAACTGTCAGAAGCAGAGTCGGCTCTGGGCAACTTGCAAGCGCAAGCCGATAAAATCAGTGCCCTGTAATCATAACGTAAGGCGTAATAACCACAGGGCATTACGCCATGCCAACCAACAGGTGCAATGCCCGTTGGTTATTGCACCCTACGGCGCTGCGTAACATCCGTCGTACATTTAAAAGGAAACATCATGTCCGAACTACCCAATCGTGAACAACAAGTCCTCGCTGTCCACGCCGAATTTATTATCAAAGTGGTGCAGAGCAGCCAAGATTTTAGCCGTCACTCGGAGCTGGACGAATTGCTCAACTTCGCACAGAAAAACGGTTGGGGAGATTTAGTGGTGGTGATTCGAAAAATCAGCGCCGGTCAGCGTGATCCCGCCCTGCTGCACGGTTTAGATGAGGAGGATGTGATTATTGCCAGCGCCATTTTGCGTGGTCTGCAAGACCCCAGCACTCTGCCCGCGCTACAAACACCCACCGATGCGGGAGTGGCCGCCCCTGGTTTGGCGGCGATGGTTCATGCGGCAGCCAAGGGCGATGTACAAGCGCTGGAAATTCTCGGCAATATGGCCAAACAGATGCAACAAGCGGGGGGCGATATGAAAAACATGGGGGGCTTGTTACGTCGCCTGATTAATGGCGAACGGGATTACGATCAATTGAGCAAAAAACTGGGCGCGCAGGCCGAAGGCCTGCTTACTTCACTGCTCTCAGAGTTAGGGAAACTGGAGAACCATTAAGAACCACATGTTTAACGTAAATAAACCTCAACTCGACGATTGGCTTCACGCCCCGCCACGGTCGAATTATCCGCAATGGGGTCTTCTTCGCCATAACCCATTGCACTCAATCGTTCGCCATCCACGCCCAAAGAGACGAGGTAATCTCGCACCGATTCAGCTCGCTGCTGAGAAAGCTGCTGATTTAACTCCTCGTTACCGCTGTTATCACTGTAACCCGCCAACTCCACCTGCAGATCAGGATCATCAATCAAACGATCCGCGACTTTTTTCCAGGTCTCTTTTGCCGAGTCGGATAACAGCTGAAAACCGTACGCTGCAAACGAAGTTTTCACATTTTTCAAAGAAAACTCTTCAGCAATACTTTCATTTTCAGTGATTTTTTTACAGGATTCAGGTAATCCTTCAGCAGCAGAAATTTGTTTTACCGATTGAAGCAGATGTGCTTCCACACGCCTGTTTTGACTGCGCCCCTCATCTAAATCATTACTCGCAACCGGCTGTGACTCACCGTACGCCTTAACTCTTAATTGCTCGGCTTTTACCCCTGCATCCAACAAAAACTGTTGTACATTCTGAGAACGTTTTAATGAAAGACGACGATTAAATTCATCACTGCCTTTGCTGTCCGTATGCCCCAACAGCTCAACCACCACACCTGGAAATTGTTTAATTTGCTCGGCAATATTTCCCCAGATTTTTTCCCCCACCTCAGAGAGCTTTGCCGAGGCAAATTCAAACGGTACTGTACTGAGGCTCAGATCAATTTCAATCAGAGCGCAACCACGTTCATCCACCGTGCTACCCAAAGCGGTACGAGGGCAACAATCCTCTTTGTCCAAAACACCGTCACCATCGGCATCTCGTGAAACTTGTCGACTTTGAATCTCCGTAACTTTGTGAATCTGACAACCGTCAGCATCGACTTCCACCCCCTCTGGAGTCTCAACACACAGATCCGCCCCATCGTAAACGCCGTCACCATCTCGGTCGCTTGGAGCAGCTGCAAGCTGCACACGAACTGGGGGTTTGACTTTAGGAGGGAGATTAAACAATTGATAACGCAGACCAGCCGAAACGACAAAAGCATCTTTACCGTAGCTGGTCATATCCACCAGCAAGCGCCAATTATTACTGAACTTCCAAGCCGCTCCCAAACCAAGGTGAATGTTAGCATTTAAATTTTTATTGTATTTAATTCTTTGATCGGTTACAGCATGCTGCGTGGCATGAACACCCCCCTTAAGATAAGGTGAAATAACATTTCTAGCAGAAAAAGGCATCCAAGAAACATTAGCACCGTAATACTGATAACCAACGTCTCCCAACACACTTGACCCAGCAGAAATCTCCGCCGCACCAGCATCCAAATAAAAACCACTGAACAAAAATTTCTCACGCCAGAGATAATCCAACGATAGAGAAAATCCATTTGACTGTTTATTGCTAACTCTTAAGCCGCTGCCGTTCTCTTGCGGAGAGAGAATACTGGCTCCCGCCATTCCAGTGACAGACCAGGGAGAGTCAACTGTTCCACTGGCCAATGTTTTATGCCCTGCCGACAATGCCAGCAGAGAAAAAACAAACAATCGATTGTGGCTAAAACGCCGATATTTCATCATAATTACTTTCCTTTCACCGGCGATGCATCATCACTCTTCGGTTTAGCCTCCTCCCATCTGGAGTGGCGTTGTTTGCAATGGGGTCTTTCTCTCCATAACCTTTCGCCGTCAATTGATCTTGAGCAACCCCTTCGGCAAGCAAATAATCTCGTACCGACTCTGCTCTCTGTTGCGACAACTGCAAATTAAGTTCTGAAGAACCACTGCTGTCAGTGTAACCGGCCAGTTCTACTTTTAACTGAGGATTCTGTTTCAATTGTTTCGCGACCTTACCCCAAGCCTGCTTAGCCGGTTCAGACAACACCTGAAAACCATACGCTTCAAACGTACTCTCCACCGGCTCCAACAGTGGTAATGGCGGCAGACGATTTTTACAAACCGTCGGTAAATTATCTGCCGAAATTGCGCTTAATTTATGCACAATATGCGCGTCCACACGTCGATTTCTCCGCCGCCCTGCCTCTGTGCTGTTATCGGCTATCGGTTGTGATTCACCATAACCCTTAACACGCAGTTGCTTCGCCTGAACTCCTTTGGAAACCAAAAATTTCTCCACCGAATTCGCTCGTTTTAAAGAGAACTTACGATTAAATTCAGCAGAACCTTTGCTGTCCGTATGTCCCTCAAGCTCCACAATCACATTAGGAAACTGTTTGATCTGCTTGGCAATATTTTCCCAAATTTTCTGCCCCAGAATAGAAAGCTTTTCAGAACCAAATTCAAACGGAATTTCACTGTCACGCAAATCTATTTCTATCACCGCACAACCATAATCATCCACTTTTTTACCCAGAGGAGTATTAGGGCAACAGTCTCGACTGTCTGGCACGCCATCACCATCACTGTCCAACGGCACCACACAACCCTGAGCATTAACCTTTTGACCAACCACACTCTCCGCACAGTTATCCTGACTGTCCTTAATGCCATCGGCATCACTGTCCAGCTCACATCCCTGAGCATCCACACGTACATCTGGAGCTGTCGTCAAACAACCATCCTGACTGTCTGGAATACCATCTTTATCCTGATCTGCTACTGTTTTTACTTTGGTTTTATTAAACAGTTGGTAACGCAATCCTGCCGAAGCAAAATAAGCATCTTTACCAAATGTGGTTAAATCCAATAAAACACGCCAGTCATTACTTACTTTCCAAACTGCACCCAAACCAAGGTGAGTGTTAACAGCCTGATCTTGATTGTATCTAATGCTTGGATTATCCACGCTGTTCTGCGTCGAATGCAGCCCTGTTTTTAGATAGGGAGAGAATCTTTGCTGAGCAGAAAAAGGCATCCAAGAGAGGCTGCCACCAATATATTGATAATCAAGCTCACCCAATACCTGAGAACCACTGGAAATCTCGGCACCGCCTGCATTTAGATAAAAACCACTGAATAAAAACCGATCTTTCAGAAGGTAATCAAGAGAGAGGGAGTAACCAGCAGATTGCTTATTATTCACCAGCAAACCACTGTTGTTCTCCTGAGGTGAGAGGCTGCTTATCCCCACAGCACCACTGACAGACCAAGGAGATAATTCCACCACCTCATTATTTGAGGAGCTTAACTCAGCAGACACCACGGGCGGCGGTGCCACCATTAAAGCCGTGCAAACAGAGAAATAAAGTGAACGAAGGCGTAAACGCCGATATTTCATCATGAATTTTTTTGATACTGAGAAACATCCTGTCTCAATGTGTAACTCCGAGATCGGGCCAACATCAATGTGGCCATGAATAATAAAAACCAGACATTCTGACTGCCCGCACCCAACATTGCCGTATCCAAAGAACTTGCTTGACGACAAGCATCGTTATCCAAACCAGGGCGACAGGGATCCAAATTAGCCACGTCATCCTGGTCACTCAAACCATCGCCATCGCTGTCCAACAACGACGACTCCAACGCACTGATGCGTTGATCTCCGTCAATATTTCCTGGCGCGTTAATCTGCCCCACTTCGATAAAATCACTCACCCCATCGCTGTCACTGTCACCGTTGTTCGGATCGGTACCCAGCTGCAGCTCCACGCCATCACTGAGGCCATCACCGTCGCTGTCACAGGCAGCAACCATGTTGTTTGGCAAACAAGCGTTGTTATTGGCCGGATCATTTTGATCACTGATGCCATC
Source organism: uncultured Gammaproteobacteria bacterium (assembly GCA_964615985.1). Lineage (GTDB taxonomy): Bacteria > Pseudomonadota > Gammaproteobacteria > JAUZRS01 > JAUZRS01 > JAUZRS01. Next base: position 9,788 of record CAZTQX010000065.1, read on the forward strand.
GCCATCCGTATCAATCAGATCCGACTCCGCCACATCAGGAATGCCATCACCGTCCACATCCGTTGGGATCAAACCGGTACCAATCTCAAGGTTGTCAGGAATGCCATCACCGTCGGTGTCGGTGTTGTTCGGGTCACTGCCCAAGTCCAACTCGATACCATCAGGAATACCATCACCGTCACTGTCACAAGCGGCCACCAAATTGGAGGGCAGACAGACATTGCTGTTGTTGCTGTCCAGTTGATCCACCACGCCATCACCGTCTGCATCCAGCGTATTGGACTCCAGCGCGTCGATAACCCCATCACCATCACTGTCCAGCGGAAAGGCCTGATTGGCTCCCACCTCAACACCGTCATTGATGCCATCACCGTCGCTGTCGGCCACGTTAGGATCGGTACCCAAGATCAACTCCAGACCATCACTGAGGCCATCACCATCGCTGTCACAAGCCGCCACCAAATTTGAAGGCAAGCAGGCGTTGGTATTCGTGGCATCCAACTGATCCACCACCCCATCGCCATCGCTGTCGAGTCGATTGGAATCCAAGGCATCAATGATCCCATCACCATCGCTGTCAACTGGGTTAGCTGGATCAGCTCCCACTTCCACCCCATCATTCACGCCGTCACCGTCGCTGTCGGCAACAGTCGGATTTGTCCCTGCCAAAGCTTCTTGGCCATTGGTCAGACCATCGCCATCCGCATCACAAGCGGCAACGGTATTGTCTGGATTACAGACATCAGCGTTTGCTGGATCCAGTTGATCGTTAATGCCATCACCGTCTGCATCATTGAGATTCGATTCCAAGGCATCAATGATTCCATCACCGTCCGTATCGATGGCATTAGCGGGATCTGCTCCCACTTCCAAGCCATCGTTAACGCCATCACCGTCGCTGTCAGCCATATTGGGATTGGTACCTGCCAGAGACTCTTGAGCGTTAGTCAGGCCATCACTGTCAAGATCACAAATCCCAACGGTGTTGTCTGGGTTACAGGCATCGTTGTTGGCCGGATCCGCTTGATCATTGACACCATCACCGTCCGCATCCAACACGCTTGATTCCAAAGCATCAATAATTCCATCACCGTCTGTATCAATCGCAGCTACGCCAGGGAAACCAGCGCCCACTTCAACGCCATCATCCACACCGTCACCATCACTGTCGGCCAGATTTGGGTCGGTTCCCAAAGTCAACTCTTGCGCATTACTGAGACCATCGCCATCCGCATCGGTCAAGGCCAAACACGCCAAGCTAAGTGCATCGGGAATACAAGGATCTAAATTATCTGAATCCGCATGATTCATCAGGCCATCGCCATCGGCATCAATAATATTAGATTCCAGCGCATCAATGCCACCCGTTCCATCGGTGTCAATCGCTGCCAAAGCTGGGTAGGTTAAACCCACCTCAGCGCCATCTTGAATGCCATCTCCGTCCGTATCAGCGTTATGGGGATCGGTACCTAAAATCACTTCATCGGTATCTTTAAGACCATCCGCATCGCTGTCCAGCGGACGAAATTGCAGAGGATTTAACGACTGCTGAAACGGTACCCCAACCGGCACTGTCCCTGTACCACTCAGATAGAAGAGCTGTGCATAAACCGTATAATTGCCCGCTAAAAGGGGGGCGTAAGGAAAGACCACGGTATCAACCAAGCGGGTAAAAACAGAGTTCGCAGGCACCGTAAAGGGAATATTCACCACCATGGGTGAATTACCATTAGGATCAAGCACCGAATACTCCAATTGGTAGTTACCCGCTTGCACAATATTAAACGAAGTCTGCACTTGCAGATTGACATTGGCTCCCGCTGGATTGGCACTGATCATATTAAACGCCGTGATTTGCCCATGAGCACCGGCACCGCCATCAATGACCAACTGTCCTGCGGTGACAATGACGGCCCATGAAGAACCTTTCACCTCTGAAGGTTGAATCACCACACTGTTATTACCCGCCATCACACTGCCCAGCGGGATTTTGAATACACTGGTACTGTAGCTGGCATTAAAACCGGTCAGATAACTGCCTTGAGTAATCGGCAAATTAGCTTTAGTCAAAAAACCCGTTGGCACCGCCGTGCCCAAAAGCACCCCGTTAAACATGACCGTATCCAATTCAGGAAAAGCGGGAAAGTTGGGGTCATCTTCATCCACATCAAAAGCGGTAACGGTCAAGTAAGCCGACTGCTGTGGCAACGCTCCAGTCACATTGATGTTGAACTCAACCGGCCCTAGTTGTTGTGCGCCAAAGGGCGTTGCCAAGGCATTCACCACCGGCTGCCCGCCATTGGCCTGAGGGTTACTGGTAAACACCAGATCACCATCAGGAGCTGGCACTCCTCCTTGCCCCAAATTATCCGCAAACGTGATGTAAGTGTTTCCCGCATAAACGGGCTGAATACAACAGACAAAAACAAACAAACATTTTAATAAGCCAACATCGGCTTGCTGTAATGCTTTCCCTATATTCATGATATTCATCCTTGTTCCAATAACAACGGAAAGTGCGTTAATCCGTATCAGAAAATTAATCGTAACTACTCAGCCATACAAGTAATTGATTTTAAATGATAATATTTGGATGAA
>CAZTQX010000066.1:0-8123 GCA_964615985.1 uncultured Gammaproteobacteria bacterium
GCTCTCTTGCCCCTTGGCTAGAGGCTGAATCAACTTGTCATGCACCAACAGACGATAGACATACTCAATTTTTAACGCCGCTGAATCAGTCGCTTCAAACTCTGCCACACCGCGTTCTTCAGCGTAGGCCATGCCTTGTTTTAACGCCTCTTTTAACAGTTCTGCTTCATGCTTCAATTTTTTCATCTCTCACCTCGCTTATTTTTTCTCTCATCCAACACCTCAAAATAGACCAACAGACTTTGCAAGAAGGGGTGATTGTTATCATCACTGACCATAAAAAAACGCCGCTCTTTATGCCGCGTCAAACCCTCAAAATTATCCATATACCAACCATCGCCGCCATTAAAACGCGCCACGGTTTCCACCTTGAGCGCTTGCTGAGTATCCGGCTCAGCCAACTGATCCACCCAACGCAGGTTAATAATAAACGGCACCAATGGATTGACATAAGCCCGCTCCAAAACCAACACTTCACCACTGGGCAACGCCTCCATAGACACCACGGCATTCCCCGCCTCTTTGGCCATCGGATAGAACCAACGCTGACCTTTAAGATTAAACCAAGATACCTGTCCTTTATTAGTGGAAGCCTTCAACGCTCGTTCAGGTGACGTCATCACTCCCCACTGCGGGTGAATCGTCAGCGCCTCCAAAGCATCGTTGCTGGTTTTATAGTTGTCCGCATTCGCCAAAATATCAGGCAGCTCTCGATCTCCTTCTAACACGCCGCTCGTATCGTAACGATAAATGCGCGGGTAGCCCTCAAACGAAACCAGCAGCTCCGTATCGCCTTTGCTGCCGTTGTTGGCATTCAAAAGTGTCAGACCCTCTGCATCCTTAGACTTACCACTCAAAGAGCGTCCCTTCACCCCCAGCAATGCGTACTTGGCCACCAACATCACATCGCTCAAACGCCCCTCTTTAAAAACAGGCCGTAGATGAAACAGCTTGCCAAAATCTGAAATGGCGTAAAGCAGCTGCTCATCCTCATCCCAAGCCAGATCCGACAGACCCACCAAATCTTCCGATTCATCCAAAGCAACACTGCCCAACAACTGCACCGACATAAAAGGCTGATTCACATCGTGATCTTCAGAAAGAATGGTTGCGCGAGCCACGGATTTTTCCTGCTGTGGCGAATCCGCCAGTGGCATCTGCGCACACCCCAAAGTCAGTAGACTCAAAGGCAACACCCCCCAAAATTTTAGATATGTTTTAAACATGCCACCTCCCGTGACGGTTTCTATTCAGAATGAAATTTGAACCTTATTATGGCCAGCTCTGACTAAAAAATAAAAGCCTATTTTTTTAACCAGATCACCTTCTGGGGTTCTTTTTTAGGCTATGCTCTGAAATGCTTTAAGTTAGAATCTGACTCAACAAAATCAACGCACTTACACGGAGTAACCATGCGCATTTTCGCCCTCGCTGCTATCACCTTGTCGCTCTCTCTCAACACCGCTTACGCCCAACGCATACTCTTTGATGCCAGCCACGGCCAGACCGCAGGCAATGCCGACTGGATCATTGATGCCGACAGCTCAAGACAGAGTTGGAAGAATTTCCGTTGTAAAAAAGGCGGACTGCACCACTCGGCGCAACGCTATCCCACTCCACCGCAGAGCGAAATCACCCTAAAAACCCCTGAAACGTTCTGGACCGGCGGCATCTCCGCTTGGGGTATGGCACTGGCCAAAGACAACCTCGATCCCAAACGACAGCGTGATTGGCAGATCGAACAGTACCCTTGGAACGCCCAACCCTTTAGCTACAACAACGCCAGCAATCCACAAGACCTGAGCCACTACGATGTGGTGGTGCTGGATGAACCTAATGTGGCTTACTCTGCGGCTGAAATCAGTGCCATTCGTCAGTTTGTCTTTGAAGGCGGCGGTCTGTTTCTGATCGCCGACCATGAAACCTCCGACCGCAACTGCTCGGGGGGCAAAAATGCCAAACAAGACAGCCCCGCTATTTTAAATTCGCTGCTGGGCAATAAAATAAACACTCAACCCCGCCCGACTTACTACAACGCCAACGATAAAAATAACAACTACGGTCCGTTTGGCCTCTGGTTCTATGAAAACGGCAACGACGACTCAAAGGATCAAGCCAACCGAAATTTTGACTGGTTCGACGAAGTCAGCAACAACAACATCAACAAAGACCCTAAAGATCCCATTATTCACGGCCCGTTTGGCGATGGTAGCAAAGGCCTTGGCCTGTTTGGCTCCACCCAAATCGGCATCTCAACCAACAAAATCCAAGGCAACCCCAACGCCAAAGCCCACATCTGGCGCAACGGTCAAAACCATCAACCCAATCTGCTCGGTGTATCACAGCAGGTCACACTGGCCAGCAGCGAATATGGTAAAGGGCGCGTGATTGCTTTAGGAGACTCCTCACCCAGCGACGACAGCACCGGCCAAGGTCGCCTCTATCCAGGTTGGGATCAAATTCCCAGCGCCGCCAATCACACTCTGATTTTAAATGCCACTGACTGGCTGGCGCGACGCAACAGCATCAGCCCACCACCGCCGTTAAGTGCCGGTCCGGCGGTCAGCATCAACGCCTGTGTTGCCACCATCAACTGGCAAACAGCCAGCAAAAGCAGCTCCATTATGAGTTGGGGGGAGGGCAACAAACTGGATCGGATCACCGACGTTCCCGGTCTGCGCAGCAATCATCTGATCACCCTCGGTGGCCTGAGTCCTGAACAGAGCTACCGCTACCGCCTTGAGTTGGCCGATAAACGCAGCGTTGAAGGTCGTTTTCAAACGCAAGCCAGCAAAGCACTCGCTTTCCAAAAAGAACCTAGCGTCAGTGTCGTTCGCAGTCAGAGCATTCAGATTCAGTGGCGAGCCAATCAAGCTTCTCTGGTGAGTTTGGATTACGGTCAAGAAAGCACCACCGAACATCATCTGGCTCTCGGCTCACAGCAACAAAAACAGACCATAGAACTGGCCAATCTCAGTCCAGCAACACGCTACCAATTACAGCTCAAACTGGCCAACGCCTGTGGCGAGAGCTTGAACAGCAAAACCCTCACCTTCACTACCGCTGCCATACCCCCCCCCAAAAAACCAGTTGTCACCCAACCAACCTCCAACATCGACATTTCCGGCTGGCGCTTGGTCAACAACAAATCACGCACGCATCTGGTTTTTCCAGCTAAAACCACCCTGAGCACCGGAGACTATTTGGTCATTGGTCGCAATAACAGCCAAACAGAGTTTGAAAAAGTCTGGGGGAAATTGCCTGCCAAGGCCAAATATCTCAACAGCAAAAACACGCTGGTGATCAACAAAAGTCCACGCCGTTACAGTTTAGTGAACCTCAAAGGGGAACTACAAAGATCTTCAACCGTGGTCAAAGAGGGTCTATCTGTCTCCAGCGGCAAATGCAGTAACGGAGAGCCTCAGGTGTGGAATGTGCAAAAACTCAACAAAGCCACCCCCGGAAAAGGAGCACAAAATTGCGGCCAAGGTCTGAACATCAGTGAGGTCAGCGATGCCAAGGGTTACCGCAATGAGTTTGTCGAACTCTATTTCGAGGCAGCGCTAAAATAAAATGCTACATTCAAAGCAGCCCATCAAGGCTGCTTTTTAAAACGCATAACCAAATTTCAAAATTTCCGCATCAAAGATCACCTGACCATCGTCATCAAACGGATCCAGACCAGAGTCAAATTGATCATTTTTTCCCACCAAATAACGCCCCATGCTCAAACTGGCTCCCCAGTAATAGTGACCTTTGGAAAAAATCCGATAACCAATTCCAACGCCAACCCCCAACTTCACCTCTGAACCACGCTCCCTAACGGGATCACTGGGCAACTGATTCGGCCCCAAAGCATCATAATTAATATTATTAACACGAATGCCGTCCAAATAAGCCAAACGAGTAAACCCACTCAAATAAAAGCCCTTCATGCTCTCACCCAAAAAACTGCGGTAATGGAAGTCCACCGTGGCCAAACTAAATTGGTTATTATTAAACCCATCACTTGAAGCAAGAAAAATAGGGAAAGCCAGTTCTACGTTCTCTTTAGGCTTAAACAACGAAAAACCACCACTTAAAACCACCGAATTAGGTTCTGCTACCAAAAAACGGGCAACATTAAACTCAATGCCATAACGACGATTTTCAAAGGGAGAAAGCCGCTGCTCCGCAATTTTTAGCGCCTCGCGCTTTTTTAACGCTTGCTCAACCTTTTTATCAATCTCGGTTTGTTCACTGCCGCTCTCAACCACAATAACAACCGGTGCAGCCGCAGGCTCTTGAGCGAATGCCCACGGACTCAACAACAGACCCAACAGCAATAATTCAATTATTTTTAACATACCCTGTTCGCTCTCAGACTTGGAAGATTAACCTCAGGGTAGGCTACTACAGATGCCGAATTAAACCAATAAGGTCAGAAAAAGGGGAGGCTTCTGGAGACTCGGAAGAGAGCAACCAACCTTGTAGATCGGGGTCGGAGTGTTGCAACAACTCATTGAACTGCACTTTAAACTCATCACTGAGCTGATCGTAACGCTGAGCTAAAAAACGTTCCAAGATAAAATCCAGCTCCAGCAAACCGCGCCGACACTGCCAGCGCAAACGGGCTTTCTCCTCCTGTGGAGAAAGTAGAGCCATTTAGCTCCGATCCTTAAGCATTAAGGATTTAATCTGGCCAATGGCCTTGGTGGGGTTAAGGTTTTTCGGGCAGGCTTCCACACAGTTCATAATCGTATGACAGCGAAACAATTTATAAGCGTCGTTCAACTCCTCTAAACGCGCCTTGTTATCGCCATCTCGACTGTCAGCCAAAAAACGACAGGCCGTTAACAAAGCTTGGGGGCCCAAAAATTTCTCTGGATTCCACCAAAAGGAAGGACAGGCGGTGGAGCAACAACCGCACATAATGCACTCATACAGCCCCTCCAGTTTTTCATTCTCTTCAGGGCTTTGCAAAATCTCCTTTTCGGGCAACGGTTCGGCGGGTTTTAACCACGGGTCAACTCGCTGATACTGCTGATAAAATTGACTCATATCCACCACCAGATCCCGAATCACTGGTCGCCCAGGCAAAGGGCGCACCTCAACGGGATCGCTCAGATCCGCCACAGAGGTGATGCAAGCCAATTTATTGCTGCCATTGACGTTGACCGCATCGGAACCACAGACCCCTTCGCCGCAAGAGTGACGAAAGGCCAGCGACTCATCCTGCTCTTGAATCAGCAGCAACGCATCGCGCAACATCATCCCCCGTTGCACCGGCAGCTCAAAGCTCTGCATGAAGGGCTTCTGATCCGTCTCTGGATTAAATCGGTAGATGCAAAATTTCATCGACAGCCCTCTAATAAATGCGTGCTTTGGGTGGAAAGCTCTCCACCGTCAACGGTGTGGAACGCACCGCCTTGTAACTCAACCGATCCTCTTGCTGAAAATAGAGCGAATGCTTCATCCAGTTTTTATCATCCCGTTCAGGATAATCGGGGCGTGAATGCGCTCCCCTACTCTCTTTGCGATTGGCCGCCGCAACCGCGATGGCCATGCCGATATCAAATAGGTTTTCCAGCTCTAACGCCTCGATGCGCGCGGTATTAAAAACCTTGCCTCGATGTCTTAAACGTACTTGAGAGAGTTTCTGACGCAACGCCTTGAGTTTAATGACCCCTTGCTGCATGACCTCTTCGCTGCGAAACACCCCCGCATGATCCTCCATCAACTTCTGTAACTCTTGGCGCAAGCTCTTCACCTCCAGCACCTCACCCTCAGCGGGCAACTCCCAGCGATGCAGGCGATAGAGGGCACGATCCAGACTAACTTGATTAATTTCACGATGTTCAGGGTTATCTTTCACATAATCGATAATGTCTTTACCCGCCAAACGGCCAAAAACCAAAATATCCAGCAATGAATTACCACCCAAACGATTGGCACCGTGTACCGAAGCGCAAGCACACTCACCGGCAGCATACAATCCTGGAATCACCGCCTGCTCCACATTCTCACCCTCATCCAGTGGCATAATCACTCGGCCAAAACGATCCGTGGGAATACCTCCCATCATGTAATGAGCCGTCGGAAAGACCGGAATCGGCTCTTCCACCGGATCGACACCGGCAAAAATACGGCTGCTTTCGCGAATGGTCGGCAGTCGTTTGGCCACCACCGCTTCGCCCAGATGATCCACTTTCAACAGCACATGATCTTTATGCTCACCGCAACCACGGCCTTCGTTGATCTCGGTGACAATGGCACGAGAAACCACATCACGGCTGGCCAAGTCTTTGGCCATTGAGGCGTAACGTTCCATAAAACGCTCACCCTCGCTGTTGACCAGATACCCGCCTTCACCGCGCACTCCTTCGGTGATCAACATGCCTTTACCCGCGATGCCGGTGGGATGAAATTGGAAAAACTCCATGTCTTGCAGCGGAATCCCCGCTCGCAGCGCCATCGCCATGCCATCGCCAGTGTTGATGTGAGCGTTGCTGGTGGTGCGATAGACCTGCCCACCACCGCCGGTGGCGATCAAGGTCGCCTTGGACTGAATCATAATCGTCTCACCCGTGGCGATCTCCAACGCCAACACCCCAAGAATAAAACCGTCATCATCCCGCAGCAGGTCGATGGCAAAATATTCATCAAAGAAGTGGGTCTTGGCGCGCAAGTTTTGCTGATAGAGCGTGTGCAAAATGGCGTGACCAGTTCGATCAGCCGCCGCACAGGTACGCGCTGCCTGCTTGCCACCAAACTCTTGGCTCTGACCACCAAAAGGGCGCTGATAGATTTTGCCGTTCTCCAGACGAGAAAAAGGCACACCGTTGTGCTCTAATTCATAAACCGTCGGAATCGCCTCACGACACATATACTCAATGGCATCTTGATCCCCCAAATAATCGGAACCCTTGACCGTATCAAACATGTGCCAATGCCATTTATCGGCCATCACATTACCCAAAGCGGCGTTCACTCCGCCCTGAGCGGCCACCGTATGCGAGCGGGTGGGAAAGACTTTCGAGACCACCGCCACCTGTAAATTAGCATCCGCCAGTTGCAAGGCAGCGTTCATTCCCGCCCCACCCGCTCCCACAATCAAGGCATCAAACTGTACCATTTTCAATTTCAGGCCACCTCATTTTGGTCAGATCAAACGTCAGAGCAGCAACATCATCGCCCAGCCACCACAAGAGATTAACAGTGACACCAGCAGCAGTGACAAGAACGCGAGTAAGACATCAGAATGTATATAATCCATCAACACATCTCGCACTCCGACCCAAGCATGAACTAAAAGTGCCATTACAAACAGCAAAAAAGCCATACTCACCAACGGTTGTTCCAACACCCCCCGCCAAGCTTGATAATCTTGCGGAGGAGAGAAAAGAAACAGCGCCAACAGAGAAAAGGTAAACAACGCCAGATACACGGCACTCACGCGCTGCAATAACCAACCTCGTAAGCCACCTGCATAACGACTCACAACAGACCTCCCAACAACAGCAGAGCCAGCATCGGAGCCAACAGCAGCACCGCCCACGCGCTCTGCCGATAAAGAGGTTTATTCACCCCCAACTCCAAATCAATCAACAAATAACGAATGCCTGCCAACAAGTGGTGCATCAAGCCCCATAGAGCAAAAAAGAGAATAAACCGACCCAGAGAACTGGCAAAAAGCGCCTTGCTGGTCAAAAAGCCCGCCTCATCACGCAGTGATAAATCCAAGAGATAGAAAAAAACTGGCAACAACAGCACCATCACCATGCCGGTAATGCGATGCATAATCGACATGATTCCCGCCACCGGCAGACGGATTTTGCGCAGATCAAGAAACAGAGGTCGTCGTCTCAAGACGGGCTTTGGACTCAAACGCACATGGCCGCTGCTGCTCAGCGCCTGCTGCAATTGCTCCGCCGTTAACAATGCTGGCGTGATCTGAACCCTTGATAAGGGGCTTTTCTTGGAAATTGAATCGCTAATACCTTCAAGATGACCTTTCATATTGAATCCTCTCTGCTTCCTGCTTATTGCATAATCACCCTAACAACAGCGCCGCAATGACGCATGACCCACTACTGTCTTTAGCACACCCCTCTATGCGAAGGGTACACCAACATGGATTCATT
>CAZTQX010000066.1:8223-12206 GCA_964615985.1 uncultured Gammaproteobacteria bacterium
TTAGCACACCCCTCTATGCGAAGGGTACACCAACATGGATTCATTGCACTTTTAGATTCCCAATCCATGCCAAAGGTTGCAAATAGAGGGAAATAAGGTGAAATACGCTTAGTGAAACGACAAGATTATGAGAAAAATGTCAGCTTGAAATACTGGAAAAAGACGATGATACAGGTGTATCAAAGAAAAATGGCGCGCCCGACAGGATTCGAACCTGTGACCCTCGGCTTCGGAGGCCGATACTCTATCCAGCTGAGCTACGGGCGCTGAGAGCGAGCTATGATACTGCCCGAACCTACGATAGTCTATGCAAAAATATTTCTGATATTTCAGTTCACCTCTTTCACCAAACAAATCACCCCACTGCCACTGACCAGCTAAAAGTCTTAGAATTGCCTTAACACATCGGGGCGGTCATTGCGTTGTATCCTACCCTTTATCGCCTCATCAATATTTAAATTCTTTTTTAACATTTAATCACTTATGGAGAACCACACATGATTAAAGCAAATGCTTTTATCCAAACGGATACCTTAATCTTATTAGCATCGGCTATTAGCCTAACCACGTTTGTCTACCTCAGCAGCGGCAGTCAAGTGGATTCATTTGCTCTAGAACAACAAAATGGCGCTACACAAAACCGTATTGCCAACAACAATAATATCAGCCCCGTAGGCAAACTCGTAATAGCTCATAATCCAGCAGATGCCTCAGCTGTTTTGCAACAGTTGGAAAGCCTGAACGCAATCAACACGACCAGCACTGAACCAACAGCAGCAACAAACAACAACGATACTATCAACCCCTTAGAGGCCGCTGTTGCCGACACCACCATCGTTACAACCAAGCAACCGGCAGAACAAACAGTTGTAGCCACCCAACCTGCAAACAAACCCACTCCGTCTGCCACCGCAACAAGTTCATACCCTCAACCCGCAGACTACCGCTCTTATGCAAACCATCGCCCCTACTATGGTATGCCTTTCCCAATGCCGGTTTACCGAATGCCCCCTCCCGTAAACCCGTATCGCCAGCAATATGGCTACGCCCCCTATCCAAACAACCGCTAAATCAACAAACAACCACCTCCCTTATCGAGGTGGCTCGTTTTCAAGATGCAAGCAAACACCAACGGTATTACACTTCGCCAAACAAACCTCCTAATCGCCATCTTTTCCACGGAAAGCCTTATGAAAATCCTTAAATGGGTTCTGCTGTCACTGTTCTCTCTGTTGCTCTTGGTCTTTACCATTGCAGGCGTCATGCTCTACAATCTTGATCCCAATGAACATAAAGCTCTGATCACTGCACAGGTCAAAGATCAAACAGGACGTGACCTCGATCTAAAAGGCGACATTCAGCTCTCACTCTTTCCGTGGCTTGGCTTCGAGCTAGGCGAAATCACGCTCAGCAACGCCGCTGGTTTTGGCGATACCCCGTTTCTCAAACTGCACGGCGCGCAGCTCAAAGTGGCCATGTTACCGCTGCTCAAACAGCAGATCAAAATCGACCGCATTGAGCTGATCGGTTTTGAATTGGAACTGGCGCGCAACGCTCAAGGCATCACAAACTGGGATAACCTCAGCAACTCCCAGCCCACTCCTGAAGCCGAGCCAAGCGAACCGCTCTCACTGGAGGCGCTGGGCATCGACATCGGCGGAGTACTGATCAAAAACGCCAAACTGCACTGGCGTGATGACACCACTCAAAGCGACCTGCAGGTCAAGCAACTCAACCTCACGCTCGGACGACTGCAACTGGCAGAAGAATTTCCTCTGGAACTCAGCTTTGAACTGGCCAATCAACAACCGGCCATGACGGTCACATTGCAACTCAACAGCCAGATCAATCTCGATCTGGTGCAGCAGCAGTACCAACTCTCGGCACTGCAACTGAAAATTGACGCACAAGGTGATGAGCTGCCCAATGGGGCTGTGAGCCTGTTGATGAACGCCGAGCTGCTAGCCAATTTACAAAACGAAACCTTAACACTCGAAGTACCAAAATTGCAGGTCGCCGGAGTCAACAACAGCCTCAGCATCGAGATCGAACAACTGCTGCACACCCCACAGATCAAAGGCCTGTTCAGCCTGCACGAAAGCAATCTGCGCCAGATTTTAACTGATCTGAAACTGCCGCTGCCCGAAATGGCCGACAGCAGCACCCTCACCAAAGTTGGTGCCGAGATTCCCTTCCAATTTGATGGTAAACAGCTGCAACTGTCGCAGCTAAAACTGCAACTGGATCAGAGCCAACTGAGTGGAGACCTCTTCCTGAGTCAACTGGATGCCGCCATGCCCGCCGTCCATTTTCAACTACAGATGAGCGCCATCGACGCTGACCGCTACCTGCCACCGATCAGCGAAACAGTCGAACCTGAAACAGAAAAAACAGCCGATGGCGATGCTCCCATTGACCTGCCTCTGACCCTGTTACGCCAACTGAATATTGACGGCAATTTCAACCTAGAACAGCTCACCATCAGCAAGTTAAAATTGGCCAAACTGCAACTGGGCATCAAAGCCAACAACGGCCTAATCGCTCTGAAACCGCTCAATATGGATCTCTATGAAGGCAGCCTCAAAGCCAGCGTCAAACTGGACTCACGCCCCAATACCCCGCTTTACCAGCTGCAAAGCCAACTCAAGAACCTCTCTTCCGGCCCACTGCTGAAAGATTTTCTCGACAACGACTTTCTCCTCGGTCACGGCGATGTAGATGTAGAGATCAAAACCAGCGGCAACAGCGTCAACGCCCTTAAAAAAGCCCTCAATGGCAATACTGCGCTGGCCTTTAAAAACGGCGCGATCAACGGTTTTAACATCGCCCAGAGTCTGCGCAAGGCCAAAGCAAAATTAAGCGGCAAAACCTTCACCGAAACGGAATCATCCAAAACCGACTTCACCGCCCTAACGGTCAGTGCCAAGATCAAAAATGGCGAAGTCTCCAGCAACGATCTCGATCTACGTTCACCTCTGTTACGCGTCGGTGGTAAAGGCAAAGCCAATTTGGTCAGCAATCAGCTCGACTACACCGCCGAAATCAAAATTACCGGCAGCACCAGTGGCCAAGGCGGTAAAGCGGCCAATGACCTCTCTGGGCTAAACATTCCAATTCGGGCGCACGGTCCCTTTGACGATGTCGGCATTGAAGTGCTGCTTGCCCAAGCTCTGGGCAGCAAAAAGCTGGATGCCGCCAAAGCCAAATTTCAAAAATCGCTCAACGATAAGAAAAAAGCACTGCAACAACAGAAGCAGGCCGCTGAACAAAAAGCCCGCGCTCAAGCCAAACAGGCGTTGCAACAGAAACAACAGCAGCTCAAAAAAGAGGCCGAACAAAAATTGAAAAACCTGCTGAAATTCTAAAAGCAGGGTACACTTTTGTTTTAATCCATAGACAGCAAAACAACAGGGAAGCTGACAAACATGACCATAACAGCACGCGGTTTTATTAAGTTTGACCTTATTCTGTTAACGGTCTTTTCAACCCTAATGGCCTTCTTATTTTATGCTGGCATTGACTCCCTTGCACTCACCGATAACGCCATCAACTCGTTGTTCGGCAAACCCACGCCCACCCAGCCTGCCGACGCCCAAAACGACGGCGGCATCGAACAGCGGCTGCAATCACCAGCAACACTGGTCATCAACCCACAGGCAAGTTCAGCTGTCGGTGCTGTGACCTCTCCAGAACAAAGGATTCTCGATCTACAAAATCAAGTGGCTCAGCTCAATTTACAACTGCAACAAATCGAACCTGCTGCTGCTTTAGAACAACCAGCAAAAAGCTGTGATTGCCACTGTCCAGAAAAAAACGTCCAACAGCCAGCAGAGAAAAAGGAACACACTGCGACAAACATCACCCCAAAAACAGCACCTCAGGTCAGCACAAAAACCGCCACCGTAACCACAACCAAAGAAAGCTTGCCCAATAAGCCTATTATTAAAAAGGTTATTGCTAAAACAAACAACAAAATTCTACAC
>CAZTQX010000067.1:0-6241 GCA_964615985.1 uncultured Gammaproteobacteria bacterium
TAGGTATGTAGAAGTGTATATGAGACAGGCATAGGGGGTTTTGTCTGATCATAATGATCACGCATGGCGAGCCACATTGCCCCATTTTGATGGGACATGTATCGAAAGCCTACACGGCGATCCCCTTTTATAAGCATAAATATGAGAAACTTGAACCACGGTCTCAGTTGTTATCTTTGGAACAACAAAATAGTCGAAAAAAATCAGGAAAACACTTGCGATAATTGGGGTAAACAAAAAAATATTGACAGCAGACATTTTCATCGTTACCTCCTTGAATTACAAGAACAAATACATCACCCCAAAACCCGCCTCTTAAAAAAGTATGCTCCCCCAAAAGTCACAAGCGAATAAACCCCACCCATAACCAAACCAAAAAGCGCCAAAAACCACTTCCACGCTCGCCGACTGATTTTTAACGCCCCTTTACCCAGCGTCTTCAGCACCACCACCGAATGTTTCCCAAACGCTTTCGTTAAACGACTCAAGCGGTTCAGATCCGCCGTTGAGTCCGCATACTTCAAAACCTTCAGCGTATTGGCCATACTGCCCGATTGTTTCTGAATCACCGTCAACGGTTGCACCACCGCATCAACCTTTTTCAGTTTAACACTGCGTTTGGAGACCACCGCCAACTCACGCCACACGGCTGACTTGAAATAATCCGTCCCTTTTATAGCCGCACTGCGTTTAAAAATTGGCTCCAGATCAACCGATTGCCTCGCCCACGTTCTCAATGAAGATAAAAAACCCTTGGAAAGACGACCACTTTTTTTGCCAAACTTCAACAACGACAACGCCACCTTGCTCGGCACCGTCACCTCCGCTGCTGCACCCAAAGACAAAACCGTCCCAGCGGTCAAAGCAATCCCCACCGCCGACAGTGCTGCAAGCAGTTGATCCACCGGCTCATCATGCAGATAGTGACTCGCCTCAATAGAGAGATCACGCACATCCCCCACCACAGTAAAATCAGCACTGACACTGCCCACCAAGGCCGCACTGGAATCACCTTCGCCAAAAAGAAAACCACGCCCAAAGGCTTTGCTGGTTCGATAGCCATCAGCAAAGAAACCCTCCTGCTCATTCAGCCTCGCCTGCAACGCCACATCAACCGGCAGCTCCAAACGTTCCGCCAAACTCAAATAGTCCCGCGCCAACTCAAGATCATCTAGCAACAACGCCTGCTCAACCTGCTGTTGCAGATATTCAGGAGTCAATGTCTCTCTGAGATCGTCCTCTACTTGCGCCTGACTGAAACCCGCCTGTTCAACGCGCGGATCAAACCACCACGTCACCGCAGCAGCGATCAACAACGAAAACAGCAGCACCCGCAAAGAAACACCACTCGCCGACACCGATTTTTTAAAGAAAACGCTCACCCACCGACGCAGCACGCGCCCACTGTAAAAAATCAGCCACCCCCGCCTCACCTTCTTTGGGTGCCCAAGCGGCAAAATCACAACCGTCACTGGGGTTAAACGGCCCCTGCTTGACCTCTAAAATCACCGAGTTTTGTTGCAGCGGCAGCACCGTATGCCAAGTGTTCGGCGGCAGCTCGACCGCCAACGGCAGATTCGCAGGCGAAAGCAGAAAGCGTTTTATCAACACCCCCACATCATCAAACAGCAGCAACAAAGTCTCAGCCCGAACCGCCATAATCAGCTCCCACTTAATCTCTTGCGGATGACGATGCGGCTGTACATAGGTTCCCGTTTGCAAAGCGATCAACAAGCGCTGCACCGGCTCGTCCAAACTGGTGTGCAGGTTTTGATGACTGCGCAACCGAGGGCTGTCCGCCGCCTGCGTCAACAGCTCGGTACAGAGGTTTTGATCAATTATTTTTAACTCAGACATTCATTTTTCCACCTCTATTTGCCATGCAGATAACGCTCATCGCTAAAACTGCTGACCCAATTGGGTTTCATCATCACCAAACAGGTCATCAACAGACCGTTAAACACCGCCTCAGAAAAGAGCATCATCGGCGTAAAAGGCAAGTACTCATAAGCCAGACGACTGTACTCCGCCACATCTGCCAATAACATCAGTGCCACCGCTAGAAACACCACCAGCACACTCGAAAGAGCCGCCGCAAAAAACGCATTAAAAAGGGTGTAAACAAAAAAATTGTGGGGCAACTTCTCCTGCGCAAACACCAACAAACCCTGAGTAACGCTGATCGGCAACAGCCCCACCAGCAAAAAGTTCACCCCGTAAGTCTGCCAACCCAAACCCCAATAAGCGGTGCTAAACAGCGTCACCAAGGCCACCGCCAACAGAGCAAAACGCCAGCCCAGCATCAAGGTCAACGTCGTCACTCCCAACAGGTGGAAACTCAAACCGGGAATAAAACCGGCACGCAAAGACCACAACAACCCCAAAGCCAAACAACTGCCGAGAAAAAGATGACTGCCACAGACGCGCAACATCAGTCGCCAATTGCCCACTCGCACCACCCAGCCAAGAATCAGCAAGCTAAAAAACCAACCGCTCCAAGCAAAAAAATTAGGTAACAACTCCGCTGACATCATCGCTCTAGCTCCTCTGATTTTTGCCGCTGTTGGCGGTTTTTCTCCCGCAACTGCCGCAGTTTTTCCGAAATTTTAATCTCCAATCCGCGCTCCACCGGTTGATAATATTCTCGCTCCGGCAGATCATCGGGGAAATAACTGACACCCGCAGCAAACGCATCCACCTCATCGTGAGCGTAACGATAGCCCTCACCAAAGCCCGCTTCCTGCATCATCGAAGTGGGAGCGTTGCGCAGCGCCATCGGTACCTCCAGACTGCCCTGCTCTTTGACATCCGCCAACGCCTCGTTAAAGGCTTTATAAACCGCGTTGCTCTTGGCAGCACAAGCCAGATAAACCACCGCCTGCGCCAAGGCCAACTCCCCCTCAGGGCTACCCAGACGTTCGTAGACCTGCCACGCATTAAGCACCAACGGCAAGGCGCGTGGGTCAGCGTTGCCGATCTCCTCCGATGCCATCCGCACCACCCGCCGTGCAATGTAGAGCGGATCACAGCCACCATCCAACATGCGGCAAAACCAGTACAACGCCCCATCGGGGCTGGAACCGCGCACCGCCTTGTGCAGCGCCGAAATCTGCTCGTAGAAAAGATCACCCTTATTATCAAAACGGCGCAGGCTCTCCCGCGTCACCTGCTGCACCACCTCATCGTCAATCACCGCCCCTAACTCTGAGGGCTGCGCCATATCGGCGGCCAGCTCCAACAGATTCAACAAGCGCCGCGCATCACCGTCCGCCGCCTGCACCAGCCGCAAACGCAATTTGCTGGAGATCGACAACCGCCGCTCGGCCAAACCCACCTCAGCGGCAAGGGCGCGTTCGATCACCGCCAACAGCGCCTCTTGCCCCAACGGTTTTAACAGATAGGTTCGCAACCGCGACAGCAGCGCATTGTTTAACTCAAAGGAGGGGTTTTCCGTGGTGGCACCGACAAAAAAGAGCGTGCCGTCTTCCAAATGAGGCAAAAACGCATCCTGCTGAGATTTGTTAAAACGATGCACTTCGTCCACAAACAGCAACGTCTGCCGCCCACTGCTCAAGCGTTCAGCCTTGGCACTGCGCACCGCCTCACGAATCTCCCGCACCCCCGACATCACCGCCGAAATGCTCAAAAATTGCGCATCACAGTGCGCCGCCAGCAAGCGCGCCAAGGTGGTTTTACCACTGCCGGGTGGGCCCCAAAAAACCATTGAGTGCAGATGACCTTTTTCGATGGCTTGGCGCAGTGGAGCCGTCTCTGCCAGCAAATGCGATTGGCCAACAAACTGAGCCAAAGTTTGGGGGCGCAAACGATCCGCTAAGGGGCGATACGGGTTCTCTTGATCCAGCAGTGAGCCTTGTCGCTCCAGCGTCACTACAGATCCCCAACCACATCCACCCCTTCAGGTGGGCTAAATTGAAACGATGTTTGATCCAACATGACGTTGCTCTCCAGATCCATAAAACGGATCTGAGTCGCTTGGCCAAAGCCGTCTTTCAGCTCCATCACCTTCAAACCGTTGTCATCCAAAGCCAGAAAAATTTCTTTAAAGTCGCTCTCCGCCTGCTTCGGCTCCAACTTGTACCAAAAGAGCGCGTCTTTCTGCCCCAACGCCAACACATTAAAAGCTTCGGCCAACGGCTGTTGCTGGCTGAGCAGCAAAATAGGCGCAGAACCCAAATTCATATCCAACTTTTTCACCGTTACCTGCGCCAGATCTTGATCGTAAATCCAGACCTTTTTGCCATCGGACACGATCAACTGAACGTAGGGTTTTTTATAATCCCAACGAAACTGTCCGGGACGTTGCAACAGAAAATCACCTCGGCTCTCTTGGATCAATTGATCCTGATCGTCGTAGAGACGCTGGACAAACTCCGCACGTAAGGTCTTTAAATTATCCACATACTGTTGCAGACGTTGACCTTCCGCTGCCCACACCGACGCGGGCAGCAGCAGTGAGAACAACAACAACCCTTGAGAAAAAAACCGCATTACATCCACTCCCATTTTAACGAATTTTGGCGTAGGGGCAGATTCTATATCTGCCCTTTTGGAATACCGCCTCAAACAGACAGGGCGGATATGGAATCCTCCCCTACACGGGTTAATCATCACACCTTAATCTTTTGGCGGCGGCGGAGCCAACACCTCACGCACCCCACGCTCAGGAGTGCTGCTCACCACACCCGACGCTTCCATCTCTTCCACCAGCCGTGAAGCGCGGTTGTAACCGATCCTCAGACGACGCTGCACCGAGGAAACCGAGGCGTTGCGGCTTTCGGTGACAATCGCCACCGCTTGATCATACAGTTCATCTTGCTCGCCATCGGAACCCAACGAAGCACCGCCATCGGCCAGAGGTTCTTGCAAAATTTCATCAAGGTAATTGGCCTTACCCATGGTTTTTAGGTGTTTGACCACCGCATGAACCTCATGATCATCCACAAACGCCCCATGAACTCGAATCGGATGTGCCGTTCCTGGGGGCAGATAGAGCATGTCTCCATGCCCTAACAACATCTCTGCGCCGCCTTGATCCAAAATGGTACGGGAATCGATCCGTGAGGAGACCTGAAACGCAATCCGCGTCGGTACATTGGCCTTGATTAAACCGGTGATCACATCCACCGACGGACGCTGAGTGGCCAAGATCAGATGAACGCCAGCGGCACGGGCTTTCTGCGCGATGCGGGTGATCAACTCCTCAGCCTTTTTACCCACAACCATCATCATGTCAGCAAACTCATCCACCACCACCACAATGTAGGGCAACGGTTCCAGCAGCGGAATCGGAGCCGTGGGGTCAAAGGCTTCCGAAGGTTTGTACGTTGGATCTTTTAATGGCTCATCTTGTTCAATGGCCTCGCTCACCTTACGGTTATAACCCACAATGTTACGCACCCCCAAGGAAGCCATCAGACGATAACGACGCTCCATCTCCGCCACACTCCAGCGCAACGCATTGGCCGCCTCTTTCATGTCCGTCACCACCGGAGTCAACAGATGCGGAATACCCTCGTAGACGTTCAACTCCAACATTTTTGGATCAATCAAAATCAGCCGCACATCCTTGGGCGATGACTTATAAAGTAAACTGATCAACATGGCATTGACCGCCACCGACTTACCCGAGCCGGTGGTACCCGCCACCAGCAAATGGGGCATTTTGGCCAAATCCGCCACCACCGGCTGACCGGAGATGCCTTTGCCCAATGCCAGCGTCAAAGGGGAGTCCTCGTTTGCGTAACATTCGGAACCGACGATCTCTCTTAAACGCACCATCTCCCTCTGTTCGTTAGGAATTTCCAAACCAATGGTGGATTTTCCAGTGATGCTCTCCACCACTCGCACACTGCTGATGGAGAGCGAGCGCGCCAGATCCTTGGAGAGCGCCGTGACTTTACTGGCCTTGATGCCCGCCGCCAACGCCAACTCAAAGCGCGTCACCACTGGGCCAGGATGTACCTCCACCACCTTGGCGGAGACCTTGTAATCTGCCAAACGCACCTCCAACAGGCGCGACATCTGCTCCAACGTCTCATTGGAGTAACCCAAACTCTCCACCGCCGCCTCATCCAGCAGTGACAACGGCGGCAAACCCGCATCGGGTGGGGTCTCAAACAACGGCGGTTGAAGCGTTACCGGCTCTTGCACGAAGATCGGTGGTTGTTCTTCTGGCTCTGCGACTGGCGCTGATTTCAGTTCAGGTTCAGGTTCAGGTTCA
>CAZTQX010000067.1:6341-11875 GCA_964615985.1 uncultured Gammaproteobacteria bacterium
GTTCAGGTTCAGGTTCAGGTTCAATCACGGGCGGCGTAACCACAGCTTCTTGCACATCTTGCTCACTGGCCAGATCAACCTCTTCCAGCGATGCCACTGTTTCAACAGGAGGCTCCTCAAATAGCCCCATCTCCGACAGGGAAGGTTCTTTGCGCACCTTGATGGGCGACTGTTCGGTCACTGCCAGCGGCTTGGTCACGGTGGTTTTCACCTCTGGTTGGGCCAGATCGGTTTCGGCACGTTGTTGCTGAATTTTCTGCTGAAGTGGTTGCCACTGCTGATTCAGTAATTGCACCAAATTCAGCGTCTTTGCCCCCAGCCAGTCCATGGTCTTTAACCAAGAAAACCCCAAAAAGAGGGCTATATTAGCCAAAAAAAACGCCAGCAAAAAGAGCGTCGCTCCAACCGCACTCACCCCCTCAATCATCCATTCACTCAATGCATCGCCCAACAGCCCTCCTGCAAAAACCCCCAAGGGCAAACTGCCAGAGGCAGGCAGAAAATGCATGCTGGACAAGGCACTGCCGGTGATAAACAGCAACAGAAAACTGATAAAACGCAGGCTAAACCAGAGATCTGCTATTGCACTCTCAGGCTTAATCCTCAGCAACGACCAACCAATGTAGGTCAGCACAAACGGCAGTGAATAGGCCATATAACCAAACAAATAGAGCAAAATATCCGCAAACCACGCCCCCACTCGCCCACCAAGATTAAACAACTGCACCACTTTGCCACTGTGTGACCAGCCTGGATCATTAACGTGAAAACTGATCAGAGAGATGAACAGATAGAGCGACAGGGCAAACACCAGCAACAACCCACCCTCACGCAGACCGTGTTTCAACGGCTCAGGAACGGTTCTGTTACTCAAGGTGGCTTTTTTCTTAAGCGTCGGTTTAGCGACACGTCTGTTTTTTTTGGCGGCCAAAAATCTTCTCTAACGGTTCGTTTCAGGAGCCAAGATCGGCTTGTAACGCAGGATGTACAATCTCGCCAGCGGCAATATTAACCGCCTGCTGTAAAACGCGATTGTGTTGCCAATCAGCATCGGCCAATTGAGCAACATAAGGTGTAATCGCCGCCGACAACGCCTGCGAAGCGCTCTGCGGCACCGCTCCTGGCATGTTGCTGACAGCAAAGTGCAGCACATCGTGACAAAGATAAGTTGGGGCTTGATAGGTCGTCGCGTGAGTGGTCTCAATGCAACCGCCCTGATCCACAGAGATGTCCACCACCACACTGCCCTTCGACATGGTTTTAATATCCGCTTCGCTGACGATGCGCGGTGCTCGTCGCCCCGCCAACAGCACCGCGCCGATCAGCAAATCTGCCTCTGCCACCGCCGCCTGAATGTCAGCCTGATAAGCGTAACGGGGCGAGACATTCGCCCCCACAGAGCGCATCGCCTGCAAACGCTGCGGCAGACGATCAAACACCGTCACCTCAGCACCCACGGCGGCTGCCAACTCCACCGCCGCCGCACCCGCTTGACCGGCTCCCAGCACCACCACTTTGCCACGAGGTGTACCAGCCACCCCACCGAGCAACAAACCCTTGCCCCCCAGCGGTTGATGCAGCAGATGCAGACCCGTCTGCACGGCAATCTTGCCCGCGATTTGGCTCATGGGAGCCAGCAAAGGCAAACCGCCCTGAGCATCCACCACCGTCTCAAAGGCAATCGCCGTTGCACCGATCCGTTGCAGTTCAGCGGCCAATTCCGGCAACGCAGCCAAGTGCAGATAACAAAAAAGTCGGTGATGGGCTTTAAGGTGCTTGAGATCGGCGGCGATGGGTTCTTTGACCTTCACGATCAACTCAGCTTGTCGGTAAAGATCAGCCGCATCAGCAACGACCGTCGCTCCTGCTTGGCAATAAAGGTCATTATCGTAACCGCTCAACAGACCGACGTTGTGCTCCACCAGCACTTGATGCCCCGCTGAAACCAACTCAGCACAGGCTGCCGGAATCAACGCCACCCGCCCTTCCATCACCTTGATCTCTTTTGCCACGCCGATGGTTGTCATTTGCTTGTCCGTTTTAAGTGCGTTGCGTAACATAAGCCTATTTTGCCACAATGGGCAAAAAACTGAGGGCAATTATACCTCAGCACCGCTCAAAATGAGCCTCTCCCACTCCTGCGGCAAGATCATGCCAGCCGCTTCAACAAAGACCAAACTATGCAAAATCTATTGGAAAAGTGGGGAATCTTTCACATCAACCGCTATCTTGAGCAGCCACGCCACCTCTTCAGCAGTACAAAAATCAGCACGCTCGCCAGCAAAGCCACCTTACTCTCTTTTTTAGTGGGATTTTTTATCACATTAGTAACCGCCAGCATTGATATTATTTTTTTAACTCAATCAGGGCAGACTCTACTTTCCATCGAATGGGATCTTCTCTTGTTCATTATCGTCATCAATATCGGCATGATTGCGATTGAATTTTGGCTGCTGTTCCATATCGGCTTTCAGGCCACCGCACGCTACATCGATGCGCTGCAAGGTCATCGACCACTCTCTTTGCAGATGAAACACGCTCTGGTGCGCGCTATTTTAGAGGTGGATGACCCACACCCTCCGCTCCTTGGCGTTAATCCACATCGCTACAACGGCAAACATGGCTGGCTGCTGCTCCTACTGTATAAACTGAAAGTGCTGCTCAGCAACGTCATTGCCAAAGCACTCATCAGCCGCCTTCTCAGTCGCAGCGGTCTGCGCAGTTACGCGCCCTTAATCTCCACCCTTATCACCGGCTTGTGGGACGCTTGGGTACAGGCCAGCAGTCTTAAGGAAGTACGTTTACGCCTCTCGGTGCATCTACACAACGTGCAATTACTGAATAAAGTAGAACGCAATGTTTACTCACCTCAATTGCAACACGCACTTCTGCGTCTTATCGTCGTACGTCTGGAGCTGTTTGGTCGCTACAGTTACGTCCTTAATCACCTCCTACTCCAATGGGAAAAGCTCAGCCCCCACTCCGTCAATGACTGCGATGACCTCTTTTCCATGCAACAACTGCAACAGAGCTACGTCGAACTGCCTGACCTTGAGCAACAGCAGCTCACAGAAGTTGCCTGCACCTTGATCGCCCTAAAACGACACCCCCTCAACGCAGCTGAAAAACAATTGCTCACCCAACTCAACCTCAATGCACAACAGGTCAAACAGCGTCGTCTGGCACTCAATTGCCCCACCACGCAACAAAACAACCTAGCCACCGCCCCTTCATGTCTCTAACCTTCGCACCGCTTGTTCGCCTCTCTGCCTTTGCGTAACATACCGGCATATTTTGTCACAGCCTTACATTTGGAGTTTGAACATGAGCGAGAGCAAGCATTGCCGTCTATTGATTTTGGGTTCCGGCCCTGCCGGTTACACCGCTGCGGTTTACGCCGCTCGCGCCAACCTCAACCCCGTACTGATCACCGGCATGGAACAAGGTGGCCAACTGACCACCACCACCGATGTGGACAACTGGCCGGGTGACAACAACGGTGTGCAAGGCCCTGAGCTGATGGATCGGATGCATCAACACGCCGAACGTTTCAACACCGAGATCATCTTTGATCATATCAACAAGGTCGAGCTGACAGAAAAACCGTTCAAATTGACCGGCGACAGCGGCAGCTACACCTGTGATGCCCTGATCATCGCCACCGGAGCCAGCGCTCAGTATTTGGGTCTGCCCTCTGAAGAGGCATTTAAAGGCCGTGGTGTCTCCGCTTGCGCCACCTGCGATGGTTTTTTCTATCGCAACCAAAAAGTCGCGGTGATCGGTGGCGGCAACACCGCCGTGGAAGAGGCACTTTATCTCTCCAACATCGCCGCTGAAGTGACCTTGGTACATCGCCGTGACAGCTTGCGCTCCGAGAAAATTTTGCAAGATCAACTCAAAGAAAAAGCCGCCAACGGCAACATCACCATCGAGTGGAACCACACCCTCGATGAAGTCTTGGGCGACAGCAGCGGTGTCACAGGGATGCGCATCAAAGACGTTAACTCCGGCGAGAGCAAAGATCTTGATCTAATGGGGGTCTTTATCGCCATCGGCCACAAGCCCAACACCGACCTGTTCGCCGATCAACTGGAGATGCACAACGGCTATCTCAAGGTGCAGAGCGGCAGTCAAGGCAACGCCACCGCCACCACCATCGAAGGCGTCTTTGCCGCCGGTGATGTAATGGATCACGTCTACCGTCAAGCGGTCACTTCTGCTGGAACTGGCTGCATGGCGGCACTGGATGCCGAGCGTTACCTCGACGCTCTGAGCGACTGATCGTTGCAACTGCGCATTGCCACCACTCTGGCGGAGATTGAGGCCAGCCAGTGGGACGGTCTCTGTGCTGAGGAGAATTTTTTTCTCAGCCACGGTTTTTTGCTGGCGCTGGAACAGACCGGCTGTTTGG
Source organism: uncultured Gammaproteobacteria bacterium (assembly GCA_964615985.1). Classification (GTDB taxonomy): domain Bacteria; phylum Pseudomonadota; class Gammaproteobacteria; order JAUZRS01; family JAUZRS01; genus JAUZRS01. The sequence continues at coordinate 10,753 of CAZTQX010000067.1, forward strand.
AGCCGTTCGGCTGGCTACCGCACTATTTTCTGCTCTCGAACGACGAGGGTGAGCTGATTGCGGCGGTGCCCAGTTACATCAAAACCAACTCCTACGGCGAGTTTGTCTTCGATTGGGCGTGGGCGGATGCCTATCATCGTTCCGGTTTGGAGTACTACCCCAAATTGGTGGTGGGTTCACCCTACACCCCCGTCGGCGGGCAACGGCTGCTCTGCGATCCCAATCGCACAGCGGAGCTGTTACCAGCAATGCAAAAAGCGCTGCTGCAATTTTGCCAACAGCAACAGCTTTCGGGAATGCACTGGCTTTTTTGCACCGAAAACGAACGGGATCAATTTGTCGAAAGCGGTCTTTTTAGTCGCCTCGGCTGTCAATATCACTGGTCAAACCAAAATTATCAAACCTTCGATCACTACCTCTCCCACTTCGCCTCACGCAAGCGCAAAAACATTCTCAAAGAGCGACGTAAAGTGGCACAGCAAGGCATCACCTTTCAGTTTAAAAAAGGTAATGAGATGAACGCTGCCGAGTGGCAGCAGGTTTACAATTTTTACAAAACCACCTTTGATGAAAAAATGGGCACCGCCACCTTAACGCTGGCCTTTTTTAAGCAGATTGGCCGCACCCTGTCCGACAATATTTTGCTGATTTTTGCCCAGCACGAAGAGCAAAACGTCGCTGTGGCGATCTGTTTTCGGGATAAAACCAGCCTTTACGGACGTTATTGGGGCTGTTCAGAGCAGTACGACAATTTGCATTTTGAAACCTGTTATTACCAAGGCATCGACTACTGCATTGAACAAGGATTGCAGCGTTTTGAACCGGGTGCGCAAGGCACCCATAAAATCAGCCGTGGCTTTCTGCCGACAAAAACCCACTCTGCTCACTGGATTGCTCACCCGCCGTTTGACAAAATCATCCGTGAACATGTGCAGCAAGAGACGCAGATGATGTTGGCGGAGTGTGAAGAGTTGATGCAGCGGTCGCCGTTTAAGATGGTTTTTTAAAACCTGCTCGTTTCGAGCAGGGCAATAACAACATCAACCAAAAACATCCTTGGTAAAATTCTTGGCTCTTAATGGATTCCTAGGTCGTGGTATAGAATAGTCATATTGAACCTAAT
>CAZTQX010000068.1:0-11752 GCA_964615985.1 uncultured Gammaproteobacteria bacterium
TATTGATGTGCTGTTTGTTATTGTTGTGTTGTGTCGTAGTTGTATTGATGTTTTTTTTCTGTTCTATTCTGTCTTTTTTTTTTTCAAGCAGAGAACTCCAGTCGATTTTCTTCTTAGTCTCGTGGGCTCGGAGATTGTTAGGACAGGACAGGACAGGACAGGACAGATGCAGCTGGGAGATCTAAAAACACAAATTGCTCTTCATGAAGGAGAGCTAAGTGAGGCGCAGCATGCGTTATTGTTGCAGCAAACCGATGTGGATTTAGTCAAGCTCTCAACTTCGGCTTTGCTCTGGATCACACTGGGCATGGTGTGGTCTTGGTGGATATTCACTTTTCCTGATAATGAGTGGTTCAAAGTCGCGTTGCTGATGGGGTTATTTTTTGTCGGTGCGGTGTTGCGTATTGTCGCCATTTTAACCGTTGCCACACCGTTTTATAAACGCAATTCAAGCCGCTGGCGCTGGATTTTTTTCGCTGGCGTGATGTGTACCGGCAGTGCTTGGGGTCTGTTTGTTGCCGAGTTGATTTACCTATTTGGTTTTGATTGGCAGGCTTGGGTTTATGTGCTGGCCAGTACCGGAGTGGGTGTTGGCGGAGCCTTGAATTTTTGCATGTGGAAAAAACTGGCCATTATTCACACCTTGTTGGTTCTTATTCCAATGATATTGGTTTACATCTCGTTGGGCGGTGATGCGGGTTACAGTGCGCTGCTGGTGGCGGGGACGTATCTTATTCTGTTATTGATTCATGTGAATTACTGGAATCGACGTTATTGGGATTCCATGATCAATGTTCAGATGTTGAAAAACATCAGTAAAAAATTGCAAGAATCCAATCTGAAACTCTATCATTCGGCCAATACCGACTCCTTGACTGGACTGGCCAATCGTATGCGTTTGGATGAAATGTTTGCTCATTTTCAGCAGGTTTATGAACGCTACCAGACCTCGTATGCGGTGGTGATGGTGGATCTGGATAACTTTAAGTTGATCAATGATCGTTATGGTCATCATATGGGTGATGAAGTGCTCTGTTTTACCGCCATCCAGCTTGAACAAGGGGTGCGTGAAAGTGATTCGGTTGGTCGTTGGGGAGGCGAGGAGTTTCTCTTGCTGCTGCCTGAAACTGACGAGGAGGGCGGGCGGCGTTTGGCTGAGAGTCTGCGTCTGAAGCTGTGTAAAAACAGCCATCCTGATGTGGGATCGGTCACCGCCAGTTTTGGGGTGGCGGTGGTGCGACCGGAAGAGGGTATCGACGATTTACTTAAACGAGCGGATCGGGCGCTCTATTTGGCCAAACAGAGTGGCCGTAACCGTGTCTGTTTGGCTGGAGAACACAGTCTGCCAGAGGCATCGGTTGATCAGGGGCGAATTTAGAGGCTGTTTAAGGTCGGCAGTTGCAAGCCGAATGTCTCAGCCTGTTGTTGAGCGCGAGCCAAGCGAGCAGGTGCGCTGCGTCCCATGCAGTTGTGTTTTGGATCACCTGCAAAAGCAAGCAGCATGGCTTTAATGAGAGCGTCTTGTTCCAGTGCTTGCCCCACCAGTTTTTCTTGAATGGCCAAAATATCCGCAATCAACTCACGAGCAAATGTTTCGTGATTTGCCCACAGCTCACCCACATTACCACCTACTTTCAGGCCCGCCAGATTGCTGCACAAAATGTAGAGATTTTTGCGCACCAACTCAAACAGCAGTTCATCGGCTGAGGTCAGCACCGTGTTGTCGATGCTGAGGCTGCTCAGTGCCGTGGCCAGCAGCGTTGCCTGAGAGCCGTAGATAGGGGAGGGGATGATCACCTTGGCTTCAATGCTCGGTTTTTTCTCAAACCAGACCGAGATCACGGTGGGGTTATCCAGACCGTGTTGCTGCCAGTCGTGCGGCAGAAGTTCGTTTTGCAGCAGGGCAACACGATCTTTCCAGATCGCTGGCAGTTGTTTGAGTGTGCTCTGTAGATCGGCTTCACCCACCGCCAGCAGCACCAAAGCAGGTGTGATCTCTGTGGCCAGCTCCTGCATATTTTGCTGGCGGGTCACGGGGTAGACCGGATGCCCTGCGCGCAAAAAACCACGAGCAAATACGCCCCCCATCTCACCGATGCCGATAATCACTACGGGATCTAACATGCTGCTCTCCTCGTAAAATAGTGGCTGTGATTGTAGCAGCAGTTTAGGATTGAAATGAGGCATTAAAGCATTTCAGGAGCTGTTAAAATGCCCCTCTTTTTCGTATGAGCATAGAGGAAAGCAGTGATGAAAAGCGCGTATCTGAGCAAGGCCATTGAAGCGGCTGAGGCGGCTCAAGAGGTGATTCGTCACTACTATCGAGGCGATAAACTCAATACTCAGTTAAAAGAGGATCAAAGCCCCGTCACCGTCGCTGATGTGGAGACGGAAAAAGTGATCAAAGAGGTGCTGCTGAGTGCCTTTCCTGAGCACGGTACTTTTGGCGAAGAGACCGGCAAGGACAACCCCGATGCGGAGTTTACCTGGTTGATTGACCCCATCGACGGCACCAAAAGTTTCGTCCGTCAGTATCCGCTCTTCTCCACTCAGATTGCACTGATGCAAGGCGATGAGATCATCTTGGGGGTCTCTAACTCACCCATTTACGCCGAATTAGCCTATGCCGAAAAGGGCAAGGGGGCGTTTATGAACGATGAACCCATCAAGGTCAGCGGTGAGGAGGAGATGGCGCAGGCGATTCTCTCGATGGGCAACATTCAGAAGTTGGCTGCCAATGAAACCGCTTGGAAACAGATGGCTGGGATCATCTGCTCGGTCAATCGTACCCGAGGCTATGGGGATTATTACCATTATCATCTGTTGGCTTCCGGCAGCATTGATATTGTCTTGGAATCCGAAGTGAACATTCTCGACATTGCTCCGGCGAGCATCATTATTCAGGAAGCGGGTGGGGTGTTCACGGATCTGGCCGGTAAGCCGGTGGGTTTGGAGACCACTTCGGTGTTGGCGGCCAGCAGTGAGACGCTTTATAAGGCGATTGATGATCGTTTGATCTGTTGTCGTGATTAGGCTTTGACTGTTTAGCAGATGCGCGGCAACTGTTCTCCCACCAACATATCCACAATCCTTTCGCCACCAAAACTGGTTGTCAGAATCACCCGCTCAGCAGGGGCAGCAACGACCTCACCGATAATGGCGCTCTTCTGACCGGCGGGGTGCTGTTGCATACAAGCCAGTACCGCTTCGGCGTGCTCGGCGGGAACGATTGCCACCACCTTGCCTTCATTAGCCAAATAGAGTGGGTCGAGACCCAGAATTTCACACATGCCCCGCACACTGCTGCGCAGTGGAATGGCCGTTTCGTTGAGTCGGATTGCCACCTGACTGCTGCTGGCGAATTCGTTCAGTACCGTGGCGATGCCACCACGAGTGGCATCTCGTAGGCAACGAATTTCAGGGCAGCTCTCTAACATAGAAGCGATCAAACCGTTGAGTGGCTGGCAGTCGGACTGAATGGTGTTCTCCATGGCCAGTTCGCCTCGTGCATCGACGATGGCAGCGCCATGATCGCCGATGTAACCGTTGATTAAAATACAGTCTCCTACCTGCGCATTGTGAGCTGCCAGATTCAGGCCACTGGGTATGACACCCACTCCGGCGGTGAGATACGGATTGTCAAAACCCGCTACAAAAACGTCGTCTATTAGGTCGCGCATCGCTTTGCCACCGGCTCCGTGGGCGAGGGTGATGGTGCTGGCCCTGAGAATGCGTTTGCGAGGGGCGGTGCTCATAGTTTCTCTCCGGTGGGGGACTGTTGACGTTTGGCCAGCAGCTCTGGCAGATTGCCAAAGTTGTAGTAGGCAGCGCAGGCCCCTTCGGAGGAGACCATCAGAGCGCCCAGCGGGGTTTCGGGATTGCATTGATTGCCAAACACTTTGCACTGCCAAGGACGAATCGCCCCTTTGAGGACTTCGCCGCACTGGCAGGCTTTGGGGTCGGCGATTTTTAGGTTGGGAATCTGGAATTTCTGCTCGGCATCAAACTGAGCGTATTGATCGCGCATTTTTACCCCTGAGTGATCGATGGAGCCGAGGCCGCGCCACTCAAAAAATTCGCGTAGCTCAAAGACCTGTTGAATGGCGTTAAGCGCAGGAGTGTTGCCCTCTTTGGGTACCGCGCGAGCGTACTGGTTCTCCACGGTGCAGCGTTTTTCGGCTAACTGCTTGAGGGTCATCCAGATCGATTGCAGAATGTCCAAAGGCTCAAAACCGGTGACCACCAAAGGCCGCTGGTAGTGATTGGCGACAAACTCAAAGGGACGTTCTCCCACCACCATGCAGACGTGACCTGGCGCTAAAAAGGCATCAATGCGCATGTCGGGAGAGTCGAGGATCGCTTTGATGGTGGGTACGGTGGTGATGTGATTGCAAAACAAGGCGAAATTTTTGATGCCTTCCCGCTCGGCCTGTTGCACGGTCAAGGCGGTGCTGGGCATGGTGGTTTCAAAACCGAGGGCAAAAAAGATCACCTGTCGGTCGGAGTTTTTACGTGCCAGATTGAGCGCATCCAACGGCGAGTAGACCATGCGAATGTCGGCCCCTTCGGCCTTGGCTTGCAGCAGACTCTTTTTGGAGCCAGGAACCCGCATTGCATCGCCAAAGGTGGTGAAGATCACTTCGGGGCGTTCCGCCAGTGCGACGCAGTCATCCACTCTGCCCATCGGTAAGACACAGACCGGACAGCCCGGCCCATGCACCAGTTCGATCCAGTCGGGGATCATCTGTTCGATGCCGTAACGAAAAATGGTGTGGGTGTGACCGCCGCAAAATTCCATTAATTGTAATGGACGTTGTTGAGCTTGTGGCAGCTAACTGTGGAGGGCATGAATTTGCTTGATTAGGCTTTTGGCTTTCTCAGGATCACGGAATTCATCAACGTATTTCATCGGTTTGCTCCTAAGTTGCCGCGCTGATCCGCCAGCAGGGTGTGGGTTAAATCCCAGAGAATGTGGTAGCAAGTGAGATGAATCTCTTGCACACGATGGATGGAGTCGCTTTCCACCACCAAACAGTGATCCAGCAGGCCACTGTTTAACATCTCGCCGCCGTCGCCACCGGCAAAACCGATGGTGATCATGTCGAGCTGTTTGGCTTTGCGGTAGGCTTGCAGCAGATTTGCCGAGTTGCCGCTGGTGGAGAAACCCACCAGACCGTCACCGGTGGTGGCGTAGGCTTCCAGTTGCCGAGAGAAGATTTGCTCCATTCCCACATCGTTGCCCACAGCGGTGAGCATGGCGCTGTCTGCGCAAAGATTGTAGGCAGGAAGAGCAGGACGACCTGTGGTGACGGGGTGAAACTCCACCGAGAAGTGCGCTGCATCGCAGCTAGAACCGCCGTTGCCCATGCAGTAGAGGCGCTGTTTCTGCTGGTAGAGGTTGGCGAGAGTTTCAGCGGTGGCCACCAGTGCCTCACCATTTTTAGCAAAAAAATGCTCTTTTTCGGCGCGGCTTTGTGCTGATTTCTGTTTAACCGACTCCAACAAGGTCGCCTGCTGCTGTTCTGGAGATTGTTTGTGGCCGTGCAGAAAGGGGTAGAGCGCTTGCAATGACTTTTTGTTGTCGCTCATGAGGGATCACTGCCTCGCATGGTCGCCAACTCCTCTTCGATCTCGACCAGTTGACTGAGCAGAGCCAAGGTTTTTTCCGCTTCGTCGGCATCAATACGACTCATGGCGAAGCCCACATGTACCAGCACCCAATCACCGATGCACTGTTCGACATTATGTTGTGGGTCGATGATGCAGGCGATGTTAATGGGGCGCTGAATGCCCGCCACATCGACCTTGGCCATTAGATTGTCGCTGTCGATGATTTCCACGATCTGGCCTGGAATTCCAAGACACATAATTCAGTTGCTCCACGTTGTCTGTTGTGCCGCCCCGATCAGGGCTTGGCCAAAGGCGAGACCTCCGTCGTTGGCGGGCAGTTGTTGATGGCTGTAGACCTGTAGCTCCTGTTGTTGCAGGCCCTTGATCACCCCCTCTAAGAGGGTTTTGTTTTGAAAAACGCCGCCGCTGAGGGCAACGTGTTGTAGATCGTGTTTTTTTGCCAGCGCCAGCGCCACTTCAACGGTGCTGTTAATTACCCCAAGATGAAAACGAGTTGCCATCAGTGCGGGGTTGATCTGCTGTTGCAGATCGGCGACGGCATCAAAGAGCCGCCCCATCGAACTGGCGTGAGGGGCATTGATGGCGCGCTGAATCATCTGTTCTAGGGTGGCGATGGGGTGTTGTTGCAGCTCGTTTAACAGTGGTAGGTCGGGGTACTGTTGTTGCAGCTCCAGCCAGCCGAGTCGTTGCAGTTGAGCAAAGGTGTTGCGCCACGGTTCGCGCATCGCCATTGCCCCGCCGGGCAGCGCCACCGCTTGCAGATGAGCCAGCCGTTTGATCTGTCGGTAGTCCGTCAATAGAAATTCACCACCCCAAAGCTGATCGTCGGTTCCAAAGCCTAAACCGTCAAAGACGATGCCCAAAATGGCGGGGTGGTCTCGATGCAGGCCGTTTTCGCCCATGCAGGCGGCCAGATGAGCGTGGTGGTGTTGCACCTCGCTGAGTTTGAGTTGTTGTTCGTCAGCCCACTGTCGTCCCAGTTTGCTGGAGAGGTATTCGGGGTGACGGTCTATCACTAGATGCTCTGGGGTCTGGGCAAAGAGTTGTTGGTAAAGCCGCAGGTGGTGTTGGTAGTCGTCGTAGCAGTTTGGTTGTTCCAGATCGCCGATGTGTTGTGAGAGGGTGGCGCTGCCATTGTGCAGCAGGCAGAAGGTGTTTTTCAGCTCGCCACCCAATGCCAGCAGCGGGGCGGCGCGCTCAAAACCTTCTGGCAGAGCTAGTCGTTCAGGAGCGTAACCGCGCCCTCGACGCAGCACGCGCAGTTGGCCTGCGAACAGGCGCAGCACTGAGTCGTCAAGGCGGTTGACGATCTCGCAGTCATGGAGCAGAAACAGGTCAGCAATATCGTTTAGGGTTTCTAACACCTGTTGATTGTCAATGCACTGCGGTTCACCGCTGCGGTTGCCGGAGGTGAGCACGATGGGCTGTTCAAGCTCGTTCAGAAGCAGGCTGTGCAGCGGTGAGTGGGGCAACATAAAGCCCCACTGTTTTTGCTGGGGGGCGAGGTTGTTGGGCAAGGTGCTGTCGGTTCGTTGCGCCAAAATCAGGATGGGTGCCGCGCTGCTCTGTAGCGCTTTTATTTCATCTTCGTGCAGGTGGCAGTGTTGCTTAATCTGTTGAAGATCTTTGGCCATCATCGCCAGCGGTTTGCTTGGCCGCTGTTTGCGCGCTCGCAGGCGTTGGACAGCGTGTTCGTTGCTGGCATCGCAGGCGAGATGAACGCCACCGATGCCTTTGATGGCGACGATCTTGCCTGCTTGAATCTGGCGGGCAGCCATTTGCAGAGCGCTGTTGCGCTGAGCGAGGCGTTGGCCTTGATGATCGGAGAGCCAGAGCTGTGGGCCGCAGTTGGGGCAGGCGGTGGGCTGGGCGTGAAAGCGCCGGTCTTGTGGATCGTCATACTCCTGCTGGCAGAGTTCACAGAGCTGAAAAACGGCCATGCTGGTTTGCTGGCGGTCGTAGGGGATCGCTTTGATCAGGGAGAAACGGGGGCCGCAGTGGGTGCAGTTTAGAAAAGGGTAGCGAAATCGTCGGTCGTTGGGGTCGTGCAGCTCGTGCAGACAGTCGGTGCAGGTGGCGGCATCGGCTACCACGCCGGTTTGCACGCTGTTCTGTTGGCTGGCGAGAATTTCAAACCCAGCGGCCAGAACGGTGGTGAGAGGTTTGCTTTGAATCTGTTCAATTTGTGCCAATGGCGGTGATTGAGTGGCTAATTGCTGCAAAAATTGGTCGATCTGGTGGGTTTTTCCGTTGAGTTGAATCAGAACCCCTTGGCCGTCGTTGCAGACATTGCCTGTCAGTTTGAGTTCGGTGGCCAGCCGCCAGACCGTGGGGCGAAACCCCACTCCCTGTACTCGACCTGAGACTCGTATTTCGACGCTGGCCATCTCAGTGAACGGTGCAGACCATGCAGGGATCAAAAGAACGCACCACATGCTGCACGGCCACCGAAGTACGATTGTCACCGTTCAGTGGGGTGCCAACCACTGCTTGTTCTAAGACACCAGGCTGGTCGTTTTCATCTCGTGGCGAGAAATTCCAAGTGGTTGGGGCGATGATCTGGTAATTGATAATGTGGCCGTGTTTGACACGAATCCAATGACCCAGACTGCCGCGTGCCGCTTCCACCAAACCGTGGCCTTCGCCCTCATCGGGCATCGGGGCTTGCTGAATAAAGGCTTCACCGACGTGAAGGTTTTTTGCCCACCGCTCCATTGTGGGCAGCAGCCGTGCCAGCTCCAGCAAGCGTGCTACCACGCGGTTCTGGACGTTAGCGCCGCTCTCCTGAACGAGATCGTTGATCAAGGGGTGGCCGTCCAGCAGTTGCCGCGCAACGGCACCGACCTCCATCACTTGGCCGTCGTAACGTGGTGCTTTGCACCAACTGTAGGCAGCGGCCACATCGGCATCCGGTTCGGTGCTGCCTTGGTAGGGATGTTTTGGGCTGCGTTGGGCATGCATCCAACTATGTTTGATGTCTTCTGTGATCGCGCTGCTCTGGAAGCTCTGTTGTTGACCGCCTTGCCAGACACCCGCCTGAAAGAGGTGCTGTTCGGCGGCGATCTGATAGGCACCGTAACTGAGAAAACGGTCGTTGGCGCGTCCCAATTGAGCAAGATCGAGCTGTTTGCAGAGCATTAAAAAGTGGCCAAAATCGCTTTGTGAGTGCTGTTCTGCCCAAGCCCAGAGCGCGTCACTGCTGTGCAGCTCGGCCACCTCTTCCAACGGTGCGCCAAACAGAGTGTTTTGCAAAAATTGGCGAAAGTTGCCCAGCAGGGTGATGAGTTTAATCCGTTCCCGAGCATCGATGGCGCAGGTGGTGCCGCTCGGTTGCAGCGCCAAAGAGTGTGGCCAGCGTCCGGCGAGCAGGCCGGTGAGCTGTAGAAATTGCGTGCGTGCTGGCAGGGCATCCCGTGAAGCTTTGCCCCGCTGGGCGGCGAAGCGGGGGGCTATGGTGTTAAACCAAGGGTGTTTTGCGTAGGCATCGCGGGCAAAGTCGGGCATAAAAAAGAGGTAAAAGTGCGACAGGTGATCGGCTAAATTTTCGCAGGCTAAGATTAGGTTGGTGGCCAAACGACCATTGTCGGTGTAGTCCAGCCTTTGCAGATCGGCCAGTGCGCGGGAGGCGGCCACGGATTGAGAGACCGAGCAGATGCCGCAGATGCGTGGTGTGTAGACCAGTGCATCCTGTGGGTTTTTGCCCACCAGCATCTGTTCAAAACCGCGATAGAGCGGTGAGTTGACCCAAGCCTGTGCGACCAAGCCGTCATGTTCTTCGATCTGGACCTCAAGATCTCCCTCAATACGATTGAAAGGGCCAAAGACACGGCGGCTGGGTTTACTCATCGGTTGTTCTCTTTGTTGCGAATGCGCGGCGGTACGACGATATGGTCAGCTACCGCGTTCTGTTTTAGGCGTGATGGCGTGGCGGCTTTGGAGAGCGAGGAGAGCGCCACAAACCATGCTTTGGGCATGTCGATGGGCAGACCGATGGGAATGCCCGCAATTTTTGGGGTTTCGTGGAAGCTGTGTCCAGGTTCTTCAAACTCAGGCGCAGTGCAGTTGATGCAGGCAAAACCGCCCTTGATGCAGGAGCCTTCGCCGTTCCACGGACGGCGGTTGCAGTCGGCGTGGGCTTGAGTGCCGAGGCAGCCGAGGTTCTCCATCATGCAGCCTTGATCCGAGGGTTGTTCGGCGCTGGCTTTGAATTCGTAGAATTCGTTGCGATTGCAGCCGTGATGCACCAAATGGTTGCTGTAACTGCGCGGTCGATTCAGCTCGTCCAGTTGACTCTGATCCAGTTCGCCCATTGCCAGTTGGATCAGAGTGTCGGTCACCCAGCCGGGGTGGGTGGGGCAACCGGCGATGTTAATCACTGGAAGCCCTGCTGGACTGCGCCATGATTCGGAGAGCAGGCCGCCCATTTCGCTGCCTTCGTATTGCAGACCACAGGCATCGGTGGGGTTGCCGCCGCCGCTGGTGATGCCACCAAAAGCAGCGCAGCTGCCGACGGCCACGGTGTAGCGGGCTTTTTCGCTCAGTTGTTGCAGCCACTGCATCATCGGCTTACCGCTGCCCGCCAGCATGTGAAACCGGCCACTGCCGTTGGGGCCGCGCATGACCGAACCTTCTAAGCAGAGGGCATCCAAAGGTTCTTGTCCGTCGAGAATCGCTCGCAGTAGGTCGAGAAACTCTTCACAGCTGCTTTCGCTCAGTGAGGGATGCCAGAGCATTTCGATATTGGCCAGTTCTAAGGTGCTGTAGATATCGGGGTTTTCGGCGTTGAGTAGCGACATGCTACAGCCACCGCAGCCGCCAGATTGTAACCAGAGCAGACGAAAGGGACGATTCATGTGCTGACCTTGAGAGGTAGGATGAGACGAAACAGCGCTCCACCTTGTGGGTGGTTGTCCGCTTCCAGTTGGCCTTGACACTGTTCGGTGGTGAGGTTGTAGCTGATATAAAGTCCCAAACCGGTGCCTTGGCCAACGGCTTTGGTGGTGAAAAAGGGGTCAAAGATGCGCAGCAGATGTTCTTCGTCGATGCCGCTGCCGTGATCTCGGATCTCAATCGTAACCTGTTGATTATGCGAGCTGAGTTGAATATCGATGCGAGGCTCGGTGGATTTTTGTACTGCATCGGTGGCGTTTTGCAGCAGATTGATCAGCACTTGGTGCAGATAACCTTTGTAACCGTAAATCTGTAGGTTTTCATCGGCTTCGATTTTCAGTTGTGGGCTTTTGCGTTGCGCTTTTCTGACCCACTCGGCGGCGGTGCGAATCACCGCGCTGAGGTTGAAATATTGGGCTTGTTGCTGATTGGGGGTGGAGAAACGGCGCAGCTCTTCGACGATCTCCCGTACTCGTTCTGCCCCTTCCAGTGAGCCGTCGATCAGCGAACCGATGTCTCGCAGCAGTGGGTCAATGCGCAGTCGTTGCCGCAGTTCTTGGTGTTCAGCTGCATGCTTTAAATCTGATTAAAGCAGAGAAATCTTCTAAAGTGGGGGTAAAAACCAAGCGTGCCAAGGCCGGTTGGGATAATAAATACCTACTTAAGATTCTAGGGATTATTTAAGCCCGATTGCCCTGGATCCTGTTAAGGCTGATAGTAATTTGCGTAAGCACGGTGTTAGCTTTGACTTAGCGGCTACGGTTTTTCGTGATCCCCTAATGATTTCTACTCAGGATCTGGAGCATAGTGTGGTTGATGAGCGATGGATTACTATGGGGGCGGCAGAGAACAGTAAGCTTTTATTGATTGTCCATACTTACTTGGAAATTAATGCCAATATAGCCAGCGTAAGAATTATCTCTGCGCGTCCAGCCACGAAATATGAACGTCGTCAATATGAGGTAGAGTAATGGAAAAAGAATACGATTTTTCTAAAGGTGAGCGCGGTAAATTTTTTCACAAGCACGCTAAAATAAGCCTGCCGGTCTATTTAGATGATGAGGTGCAGAGCTATTTACAGGTGTGTGCTAAATCTAAAGGGGTCGAGGTTGCTCAACTTGTTAATGAAATGCTCCGACAAAACATTAAGCTGATTGAAGCGGTAAAGTAAAAAATTGGTAACTACTCAGCCATACAAGTAATTGATTTTAAATGATAATATTTGGATGAA
>CAZTQX010000069.1:0-11602 GCA_964615985.1 uncultured Gammaproteobacteria bacterium
ATAACATGTCATAATTTCCATTCTACACTAAAATTCAGGTTTGACCCACTACCGACAAAGGTAAAAACCTATCTTCCTCCCAGGTTTCAGATAAATATGCAATTATTGAACTCTGCAATTTCTTATTAACCCAATCCATTTTATTCTCCTGAATTCCATTATATTCCAATAATTTCAAATTAAAGCCCAAATTTGTTGCAAATTCACTAATCCGAATGGGTTTGTCATTTTTTGTCCAGCGATACTCTATTTCTGCCATTTCAATCTCCCCATACAACCAATAACATCCTCAGAAAAACACACCCACCTACTGATGAATCAAAGTACCCACACCCTGATCGGTAAACAACTCCAACAACACCGCATTATCCACCCGACCATCAATAATCTGCGCGGTACTCACGCCTGAATTCACCGCATCCAAAGCACACTGCACTTTGGGCAACATGCCACCCTGAATCGTCCCATCGGCAATCAAAGCATCAATCTGCACCGCACTCAGACCGGTCAACAGATTGGACTCCTTATCCAAAATCCCCACCGTATTGGTCAACAGCAGCAATTTCTCCGCCCCCAGCACCGCCGCCACTCGGCTCGCCACCAAATCCGCATTAATATTGTAAGAACGCCCCTCAGCATCCACCCCAATGGGTGCGATCACCGGAATAAAATCACTGTTATCCAACATATGCACCACCGCCGGATCAATGCTCTCCACCTCACCCACATGCCCCAGATCAACGATCTCCGGCGGTTGCGTGTTGCTGTTCTCCGCTGTCAATTTCAACGGTTTGGCCTGAATCAGCCCACCATCTTTGCCGGTCAGACCCACCGCCCGACCACCCTGCTGATTGATCAAACTGACAATACTTTTGTTCACCTGACCACCCAAGACCATCTCTACCACGTTCATGGTCTCGCTGTCGGTGACGCGCATCCCCTGAATAAAGTGGCTCTCCTTACCCAACTGTTTAAGCAACTGACCAATCTGCGGCCCACCACCATGCACCACCACCGGATTGATCCCCACCTGCTTCATCAAAACGATGTTGCGAGCAAAACTCTGTTTTAGTTGCTCATCCACCATCGCATTACCACCAAATTTAATCACAATGGTTTTGCCAGAAAGGCGCTGAATGTAGGGCAGGGCTTCGTTCAGAACTTGCGCCACTTGGGTGGCCGCACGGTTATCTATGCTCATAATATGATTCACTTAACGTTAAAAAGGCAGAGAGAGGGAAGAATCGACCGCCAACATGGTGGCACGAAAACGACTCTGAATGCGATCCAAGGCCATTTGATTGTCCGCCTCAAAACGGATCACCAACGACGGCGTGGTATTGGAAGCCCGCACCAACCCCCAACCGTCACTGAACTCAATACGCAAACCATCTAGGGTAATCACCTTGGCATCGCTAAAATCGGCCTCGGCGCTCATGCGATCCATAAAACGGAAATTATCGCCCTCATTGGCAAAATGCACATTCAGCTCTGGGGTGTTCAGACTGTCGGGCAGTTGAGCAAACAGCTCCTCACTGCTCAGGTCACTCTGACCCAAAATTTCCAACAGACGCGCTGCCGCATACAGAGCATCATCAAAACCGTACCAACGTTCCTTAAAAAAGATGTGGCCACTCATCTCGCCCCCCAGCAGCGCCCCCGTTGCAGCAATACGCGCTTTCATCAATGAGTGACCGGTCTTCCACATGTCCGCCACCCCCCCCGCTGCTTCAATCTCGCTGGCCAGATGAGTGGAACACTTCACATCGTAAACAATCCGCCCACCTGGGTTACGTCTCAACACATCCTTGGCGTACAACATCATCTGCCGATCCGGCCAGATCACATTGCCACTGCTATCGATCACCCCAACCCGATCACCATCACCGTCAAAGGCCAGCCCCAGATCAAGCTGCTTATCACGAACCAACTCGATCAACTCTTGCAGATTCTCCAGCTTACTCGGATCGGGGTGGTGATTGGGAAACTGACCATCAATCTCACAGTACAACTCCTGCACCTCACAACCCAGCGCCCGCAACAGCTTGGGAGCCAACTCGCCCGCCACACCGTTGCCACAATCCACCGCGATTTTTAGAGGCCGCGCCACGCTGACATCGCCCACAATCCGTTGCAGGTAGTTCTCTTCAATATCCAACTGACGCTGTGAACCTTGGCCTGACACATAATCATCATTTTCAATCCACCGCAGCAGGGCTTGAATCATCTCGCCGTGCAGGGTCTCACCGCCCATCATCATCTTCAAACCGTTGTAATCGGGCGGATTATGGCTACCGGTGACCACGATGCCGGTGCCGGTTTTGAGCTGGTAGGTGGCGTAATAGAGCACCGGGGTTGGTTGCTGACCGATGTCGATCACCTCACAACCGGCACTCATCAAACCTTCGATCAAGGCCGCCACCAACGCCGGTCCCGAGAGGCGACCGTCACGCGCCACCACCACCTGTGGCAGATCTTTGGCCATGCACTCGCTGCCAAAGGCACGACCAATCTCACGCACTGCGTCAGGAGTGAGGCTATCGGTGACCACGCCACGAATATCGTAAGCGCGGAACATAGAGGCGGTAATTTTCATAACGGTGGCATCCTGATTTAAAGTCGATAAAGCCGGTTTTTTAGGCTATCGGATCATAACAAATTTCACCCAAAAAACCTTTCTCGGAATTTTTCTGACGTTCGTCTCTTTTTTAGCCACTCGCCCTAGCATTTTCTGCAAAAAGGTTCACCCTGACCAACTTAAGCTTTTTTTAAGAATAGATGCCGCCACGCGCAGGAATATAAAAATGGACTTCTCAAAACGCACCACCACCGTTTTTGCACTGATTTTTTTCAGCCTTCTCTTCAGTGTCAGCCACTCCGCCAACGCCTTGAGCCTCAGCCGCGCACCCTACCTACAAAGTGCCAGCCCCAACAGCATCACCGTTCGCTGGCGCACCGATCAACTCAGCCTTGGTGAAGTCTCCTACGGACTGAGCGCAACCAATCTCGATCTCAGCACCAGCGCCTCCAACGCCCTCTCTCTGGATCACGAAATCACCCTCACCAACCTCAGCGCCAACCAGCGTTATTATTACAGCGTCGGCGAAAACGGCACCCCGCTGGCCAGCGCGGCGGGCAGTGTGCATCACTTCGACACCCCACCCAACAACGGCAGCGCCAAAAGCAGCCGCGTCTGGGTGCTGGGGGATTCCGGCATCAACGACGGTGGCGCACGGGCGGTGCGTGACAGCTTCTACGCCAAGGAGATCAGTGACAATCAGCAAGCCGATTTAGTCCTGCTGCTGGGTGACAACGCCTACGCCAACCGCCGTTTGGGCAGCAGTGATGGCAGCGACGAAGCCTATCAAGATGCTCTGTTTTCCAAATACGAAAGCCTCCTCAGCCGTGCCACGCTCTGGCCTGCGATGGGCAATCACGACGTTCGCAACGGCAACATCAGTGTCTACCAGGATATTTTTTCCCTACCCAACGACAGCAGCGGCAGTGAGTTTTACTACTCCTTCGATTACGCCAACGTCCACTTTATCTGCCTCGACTCGATGGAGAGCAACCGCGATGTCAATGGTCTGATGTACAGTTGGCTGGAGAGCGATCTGGCCACCAGCAACGCGGATTGGCTCGTCGCCTATTGGCATCATCCGCCTTACAGCAAGGGCAGCCACAACTCCGATGACCACAGCCGCGAAGGCAAGTTGGTACAGATGCGAGAAAACTTCCTGCCCCTGCTGGAGAGTTACGGCGTTGACTTGGTACTCAGCGGCCACAGCCACTCCTACGAACGCTCCTACTTAATTGATCAACACTACGGTGACTCCAACACGTTTGATCGCACCACCCATCTCAAAGACGGCGGTGATGGCAAACCCAGCAGCAGCGGCGCGTACCTCAAAGCCAGCGGAGGCAATCAAGGCGCGGTTTATGTGGTCAGCGGTTCTTCAAGTCAAATTGATGCCGATAACGAAGTGGCCTTTATGAACGGCGATGTGCATCCGGTAATGTACCGCAGCAAAATCGAATACGGCTCAGTGATTTTGGACATCAACGCCAATAAAATGAACGTCAGCTTTCTCAACAAAGACCATCAGGTCAGCGACAATTTCAGCATCCAAAAAGGCCTCGATAACAGCCCGCCGACACTGCTCAGCACTCAAGTCATCGACGCCAATACGGTGCAGCTGACCCTCTCCGAAGCTCCCGTAAGCGCCGAACTTAACCAGTTTGTCATCAGTGATGGAGTCTCGGTCAATCAGGTGACCCTCGACCGCAACCGCCTCACATTGAGTACCTCAACTCTGCCCAGCAACCTCAGCCTAACCTTAACCGTGGCCGGTCTGGCAGACAGTTCCGGCAATGTCATGCTCGCCACCGATCAGCAGATTATCTTTAACGTATCAACACCCAACCCAACGCCCAACCAAAACTCGCTCAACCTGCAAACCGAGGTCAGCAGTAACAACACCATCAATCTCACTTGGCAGCCCCTGAGTGATCCCAGCGCTTTTCTCTATCGCATCACCCGCAACGGTCGCCACCTGATCAACATTCTCGCCAGTGAAATAACCGCACAAAACAGCCCAAGCTACCAAGACAGTGGTTTATTAGCCAACACCGATTACAACTATCAACTGATCGTACTGGACGGCAACGGCACGGTTTTGAACAGTGACAATTCACTCAGCACCACCGGCAACGCCACAATCCCAACGGGTAACGTTCCCACCAACACCAACACAGCAACCACCAGCAGCTCATCTGGAGGCGGTAGCCTCTCCTACTCACTGCTGCTGTTACTCGGTCTGTTTGTTTTAAGCAGCACGGCTCACAGCCACCCTGATCTGCAACGCAGCCTCAACATCGTCAGCGAACAGATTCAACAACAGCCCAAAAATGCCCAGCTCTATCTGCAACGAGCGCAGCTGTACCAGCAACATCAACAGTGGCCGCTCGCGCTGGCAGATTACGCCACCGTGCAGCGCCTCGCGCCCAACACGGCACAACTTTACCTGCTGCGCGGCCATACCCATCTGCAAGCCGGTCACTTTCAACAAGCCAAAACCGATCTTGATCTTGCCATCCAGCAGCAGCCCCAACAGGCTCAAGCCTATCTCTATCGAGCACGACTGTTTCGCGCTCTGCAACAAGCCAAAGCCGCCCAGCAGGATTTTGATCAGGCCATTGTTCTGCAACCAAAAAGGCCAGCGTGGTATCTGGAACGGGCGGAACTGCTAACCCAATCCGGTGAATATCAAAAGGCGCTCAAGGGATTAGACAAAGGCATTGCAGAGGTCGGCGCTTTGGTGGGGTTTATTAGCCAAGCCGTCGATTTAGCCCAACGACAAAAAAACTACAAACAAGCCATTAACTATCTGAAAAAATTGCCTGAAAAACTCTACCAAAGTCCATTGTGGATGCTGCGCCGAGGCAAATTATTACAGCAAGATCAGCAGTTCAAGGCAGCTCAAAAAACCTATCATGAAGCATTAGCAAAAATTAATGCCCTGCCACCATTGCGACAACAGGTACGTGCTATTCAGGAGTTGAAAATTGAGCTGACCGATTTGTTAAACTAAAAGCCGAAGCGTTCTTTTAAATTTCTGCCTCTCACGCTCCACCCGTATCCGACAATCACATCCCTGCATATGATCATTCACCAATCCCATCGCCTGCATAAAGGCATACGCTGTTGTCGGGCCAAAAAATTTCCAGCCGCGTTTTTTCAGATCTTTGCTTAACGCTTGTGATGTTTTGGTGATGCTCGGGATTGGCTGGTTGTACTCACCCTTGCCCACATGCGCTTCAACCTCACTCGGCTGCCACTGCCACACATACGCAGCCAGAGATCCAAACTCATCCACCAACTCAAGCGCCTGCTGGGCATTATTGATCGTTGCTGCAATTTTTCCACGGTGCCGCACAATGCCTACATCCTGCAACAGACGCTGCACATCAGTGTCATTAAATTGAGCAATTTTATTAAAATCAAAGCCAACAAAAGCCGCCCGAAAATTTTCCCGCTTACGCAAAATAGTTAGCCAAGAGAGACCCGACTGAAAGCCTTCCAGACAGATTTTCTCAAACAGCTTAAAGTCATTGGCTTCAGGACGACCCCACTCTTCGTCATGATAGCGGCGATAATCCAGATGATCGTTACCCCACCAACATCGTGTGATGCCGTCTTCTGCCGTATGTAAATGTTTATCCTTTAGATCAGACATGGTTTTTCCTCTCAGGAAGAGACATTATTCTCAAGGCTCAGCAGAAAAAGAGATATCCCCATAATAACTGGTCGCCTGCTGACCGCCATCATCGCTGTCGGTCATCACCGCCACCGCATCAATGTAACGCACCTCTTTGCCCAGTAAGTTTTTCAGATCCGCACGCACATTGCGTTGATAACTGCGCCACTCCCCCACATGCTCATCCCCAGACTCCACCACCAACATCAGCGCATTGGATGTATAGGGGTTTGGCCATGATTCCCCCACAGCAAAAGAGGTTGACCAGACGTAATTAAGTGCGCGAGTCTTCCAAAAGAACAGACCACCATCGACAACGATGTAGAGCCGTGCGACAAAATCATCGCCGCTCTTCTGCTTTTCATCCAGCTTGGCAAAGAGCTGATCGGTTTTCCATGACCAGTTCAAATAAGGTGTTTTTTCAAGGTCAATGCGCTGTTTGAAAAACAGTCCTGAGGCGGCATCGCTGCTGCTGGCTTTGAGCACCGTGGCCGCTGGCGAGCGCGTTTTATCCAGCACAAAACGATAATCGGTCTGACCATCAAACTCTTTCTCTTGCCAGTTCTGCAAAGAGGATTTTGAGAATTGGCCAATCACAAGCTTCTCTGCCTGAGCAGGTGCTACAGCCAATAACATCATGAAAAATATTGATAAACTCTGCATCATAAATTTAACTCCAAAAAACATCTGATTTACTGTTTCACTTTTTTCTTCGGTCTTTTTCGTTTTTTCGCCACCGAAAAGGCCAAACCCGCCCACTCCGCTGCCTGCTCTTGGTCATCGTAAATCTCTTCGGGAGCCAGAAAATAGGACATATTGATCTGCTTCTCACCGCGTTGATATTGGAAAGCCGTCAAACCTCTGGCCTCAAATTTGGCTCGTGTATTCTGATCCACCTTCAAATAGAGCTGATCATCGGCAACCAAGCCGAACATCAAGCCTTCATGATAGACACCGTAACCCCCAAACATTTTCCGCGTGCTGACGCTACCGAACGCTTCAAACACCTCGTGTAAAAATTCAACAAATTGAGTCATAAACTCTCCAGCAATTTCAAGTTCCAGTTGACAAATATCATAGACATGATTTTTTTTAAAACAAGTGCAAAACATAAGTTGCATTTAATATACATCTTTTGATAAGGTCTCGCCGTCAACGTTTAATCAATCACAACGGGAGCAGTAATGATGAGCAGCTTATACGAACGAATTGGTGGTGAAGCAGCCGTAGATGCAGCTGTAGATTCCTTTTATCGCAAAGTGTTGAGTGATGATCGGGTCAACGGCTACTTTGATACCGTCGATATGGATGGCCAGATTGCCAAACAGAAAGGCTTCTTAACAATGGTCTTTGGTGGTCCGAACAACTACACCGGTCAAGACATGCGTGAAGGCCACAAACATCTGATCGGCTTAAATGACACCCATGTGGATGCCATTATTGAATCATTAGCGGCCACCTTGCAGGAGCTGGGCGTGGCAGAGAGCGACATTGCCGAAGTCGCCACCATCGCCAATAGCGTGCGGGATGACGTTCTCAACCGCTAACCTTCCAGAGCCATAAATCGAGATAGGGACAACCTCCTCTCCCTATCTCTCAGGAAACAGAGATGAGCGAAATTCAGTTCGAAAACCAAAATTTTAGCGTTGCCAAGGAAGATGTTTTAACCGTTTTGCTCGATGCCGGTCTGGATGTTCCGCACAGTTGTCGCAGTGGCAGCTGTCAAAGCTGCCTAATGAAAGCAACGGACGGCGCACCGCCAGAGCAGGCGCAAAAGGGTTTAAAAGAGACCCTCAAAGCACAAGCCTATTTTCTCGCTTGCCAATGTTATCCCGAGAAACCACTCACCATTGAGCTGCCCAATGCCGAAGAGACCCGCTATCAAAGCTCCATTATAGAAAAACAGTGGCTCTCGCATAATGTCATGCAACTGAAACTGCAACGTCCTGAAAACTTCTCATTTTATGCCGGTCAATTCGTTACCCTCTGGAGAGATAAAAACCTCGGTCGCAGCTACTCCATTGCCAATCCAGACACGGATGATTTTCTAGAATTTCATATTCGCATTATTGCCAATGGTCAATTTTCAAATTGGGCGGCCAACGAAGCCAAAATAGGCGATGAATTACAGCTACAAGGCCCTGCCGGTGACTGCTTTTATCTTGCTGACAATCTGGATCAAGAACTGCTGCTGATCGGTACCGGCACGGGATTAGCTCCGCTGCAAGGTATTTTACAAAGTGCGTTAAATGCAGGTCATCGCGGTCGCATTGATCTCTTTCACGGTGGCGTTAATCCGGCTGGCTTGTACCAAACTCAAGCACTCTCCGAACTTGCTGCCCAACATAAAATGCTTCATTACCACCCCTGCGTTCTCAACCAAGAGTCAAAGTGTGACTTAGAGTATCTACAAGGTGACATCAAGACGCTTGTCCGGCAGACTGTCACCGAATTGAAGGGCAAAAAAATCTACCTCTGTGGCGACCCCGAGCTGGTTAAAGCTCTCAAAATGCAGCTTTTTTTGGCAGGCGCTAACAGCAAGGACATCTATCTGGATGCTTTTGAAATCGGCCAATAGGTAAATCATGCAATTAACTCTCTACACCGACATCAGCCTGCGTGTGCTGCTCCATTTTGCCAGCACCACTCCATCCCAATCGCTCACCATCGGCACACTGGCGGATGAGTTTTCGGTCTCTAAACATCATATGGTTAAGATCGTTAATCAACTGGGCAAAGCGGGTTATCTCCACAACCTACGCGGCAAAGGCGGCGGTGTCTCCCTTGGTCGAGATCCGGCAGAGATCAATATTGCCGAGCTTATTCTATTAATGGAAAACAATACAGAGGTGGTAGACTGTGAAAAAAATCGCTGTCACTTTATCGGTCACTGCAAACTCAAGCTGGTATTGAACAGCGCCACCGATGCCTTCTTTTCTCATCTGAATCAATACACTCTGGCCGACCTCATCTCCAACGAGAGCACCGTCACCTTACCTTAACCGGTTTCCTCTATGTCTCTACTCAACACCTTGGCTTTCAAAAAACCCCAACTCAGTGCCGCTGAAATCATCATCTCCAGTTTTGGTGCTTTTTTGGGCATCAGCCTCATTGCCAAGATCAGTTTTTTCTTCACCGGCTTTCATGGTGCGATGATGCTGATCCCCTCGATGGGTGCCTCAGCTGTGCTGGTGTTTGCCGTTCCTCAAGGGCCGCTGTCGCAGCCGTGGCCCCTGATTGGCGGCAATCTGCTCTCCGCTGCCGTGGGGGTGAGCTGTTATCACCTCTACCTGTGGCACTGGCTGCCCTCCATTTTTATCACGGCAGGAGTGGCGGTGGGGCTGGCCATTGGCTTAATGCTGCTGACCCGCACTCTGCACCCACCGGGAGGGGCTTCGGCGCTGGTGGGTGGCGATGCCATCCACGCACTGGGGTATCATTACCTGCTGACACCGGTGTTGCTCAATGTCTTGGTGATCTTCACTGTGGCACTGATTTTCAATAACTTTTTCTACTGGCGACGCTACCCCATCTCGCTGAACCGTTTTTCGACCAAGGCCCCACAAGCCAGCGCCCAGCAGCTACAACAGATCGACAAGAGCAAGCTACAAGAGTCCCTAAAGGAGATGGATCTGGTGATTGACGTCTCTGTCGATGAGCTGCAATACCTGATGACACGCACACTACAAAAGATGAAAGTGGAGCAATTTGCAGAGCTAACTCTGCAACGAGATCGGTTTTACAGTAACGGCAAAACAGGCCAAGCGCTGTCGGTACGCCAACTCGTTGATGAATCTCCCTCTGACAACCCCGACTACGACATGGTGGTCTATCGCATCGCCACAGGCCAAGGAGCAGGGCTGTCGGACAGTTGCACTCGGCAAGAATTTCTTCACTGGGCAAAATGGCAAGTACTGCCAAAAAAATAGCTGGCATGGCTCTTCGCAACAAAATCGGGTAAGCTGCACCGCCGCCAAAACAGGCGGCTTCGATCCCCTAAACGCAGTACGAGAGACCTCCCCTATGAGCTTCGCCTCCCTTGGCCTATCCGCCCCCATCCTTGATGCCGTGGCCGAACAAGGTTACGACACCCCCTCCCCCATTCAGCTCCAAGCAATACCCGAAGTGCTCAAGGGCAACGACGTGATGGCCGCCGCGCAGACCGGCACCGGCAAAACCGCTGGGTTTACCCTGCCGATTTTGGAACGTCTCTCACAAGGTCAATTGGCGAGAGGCAACCACGCACGGGCGCTGATCCTGACCCCGACCCGCGAGCTGGCCGCACAGATCGGCGAGAGCGTCACCACCTACGGCAAAAACTTGCCTCTGCGCTCGACGGTGGTGTTTGGTGGGGTAAAGATCAACCCACAGATGATGAAACTGCGCCGTGGCGTGGACATTCTGGTGGCCACACCCGGTCGCCTGCTGGATCTCTACAATCAAAACGCGGTGAAATTCAGCCAACTGGAAGTGCTGGTGCTGGATGAAGCGGATCGCATGTTAGACATGGGCTTTATTCACGACATCCGTAAGATCCTTGCCCTGCTGCCCAAGCAACGCCAGAACCTGCTCTTCTCCGCCACCTTCTCCAACTCCATTCGCACCTTGGCCAAAAGTGTGGTCAACAATCCGGTTGAGATCTCCGTCACGCCGCGCAACGCCGCTGCACCGACGGTCACGCAGTGGATCACACCGGTGGATAAAAGTAAGAAGTCGGCTCTACTGGCTCACATGATCACAGAAAATCAGTGGCAACAAGTGTTGGTTTTCAGCCGTACCAAACACGGAGCCAACCGACTGGTGCGTTATCTGGAAGGTAAGAAAATTGCCGCAGCGGCGATTCATGGCAATAAAAGCCAGAGCGCCCGCACCAAAGCACTGGCCAATTTTAAAGCCGGTTCTGTGAGTATTTTGGTCGCCACCGACATCGCCGCCCGAGGCATCGACATTGATCAGCTGCCTCATGTGGTCAACTTTGATCTGCCCAATGTGCCAGAGGATTATGTGCATCGCATCGGGCGCACCGGACGAGCAGGCTCCACAGGTGAAGCGATTTCATTGGTTTCTAATGATGAGTTTAAACAGTTGGTGGATATTGAACGACTGACCAAAAAATTGCTGGAACGCAAAGAGGTCGAAGGTTTTGAGCCGGTGAATCAACTGCCCGTATCGAACCTCAATCAACGCCCCATACGCGATAAAAAACCCAAGAAACCACGGCAGGATCACCGTGATGGCCAGCGTTCTGGGGAGAATGCTCGCGGACATCGTCCGGTTAGAAAACGCTGAGAAATTGTAACTACTCAGCCATACAAGTAATTGATTTTAAATGATAATATTTGGAT
>CAZTQX010000070.1:0-11467 GCA_964615985.1 uncultured Gammaproteobacteria bacterium
TCTCTGTTGGGGCTGTTGTTCGGCTAAGACCTAGGAATCCATTAAGAGCCAAGATAAATTACATTGAATTTCCAGCTAAGGATCTTGAAGCAACCAAGCTGTTTTTTGAGACGGTGTTTGGCTGGTCTTTTGTTGATTATGGTTCCGATTATAGTGCCTTTAGCGATCAAGGGCTTGATGGTGGTTTTTTCCGTTCGGAAAACTGTTCTTCGGCTGAGAGTGGCGCTGCTTTGGTGGTTTTCTACAGCGATGATTTGCAGCAGACCGAAGAAAAAATAGTCGCAGCGGCCGGAGTTATTGTAAAGCCTGTCTTCTCATTTCCTGGTGGTCGCCGTTTTCATTTTTGTGACCCCAGTGGCAATGAGTACGCCGTTTGGTCGGAACGTTAACTTCCTTTGGATTGAGTTATGACACAGCACCTGTTTTCACAAAACACCATCGCCATGGTTTGGGATTTTGATAAAACCTTGATCCCAGGTTATATGCAAGAACCGTTGTTTGATGAGTATGGGGTGGATAAAAAGCGTTTTTGGGCTGAGGTGGCGGCGTTGCCTGTGGAGTATAAAAGTCGTGGGGTGCAGATGATCTCCAGTGAGATTGTCTATCTCAACCACATTCTCTCTTACGCTCGCGCTGGCACGTTTGCGGGGCTGAACAATCGTAAGTTGAAAAAGTTGGGTGAACGGTTGAGCTTTTTTCCAGGTCTGCCCGATCTGTTCAGCAGTTTGCAGCAGCGTTTGGCGCAGTGCGCTGAATATCAACGTCATGAAATCACCTTAGAGCATTACATCGTCAGCAGCGGTTTGCGACAGATGATCGTTGGCAGTGAGATTGCTCCCTTTGTGGAGGGTGTTTGGGGTTGCGAGTTATTGGAAGGTTTGGCCGCCGGTTCGGTGGTCTGCCAGTTGGGTTATGTTTTAGACAATACCAGTAAGACCCGCGCTCTGTTCGAGATCAACAAAGGCAGCAACAAACATCCAGAAATTGATGTGAACGGTCAGATGAACGCTGAGGATCGTCGCATTCCGTTTCAAAACATGATCTACATTGCCGACGGCCCCAGCGATGTGCCGGTCTTTTCTTTGTTGAATTCACAGGGTGGCAAAACCTTTGCGGTCTATGCCAAAGGTTCCGAGGCGCAGTTCAAGCAAGTGAACTCACTGCAACAGCAGGGACGAGTGAACTCCTATGGTGAAGCGGATTATCGCCAAGGTTCACAGACCTGTATGTGGTTGCAAAATGCTCTGGATGAGATTGCTGCGCGGATGGTGAAAGATCGTGAGCGTGTTTTGGGTGAGAAAGTGGGTGATGCCCCGCAGCATCTGTCGGAGTAAATTAGGGCCTCTTTTTGGCCTAAAAAATTTATTATGAGTTATTTGTAATAAAATGATTTTTTTACTTGCCAAGATAGGGGGGCGTACGTACAATGCGCCAACCAGATGCGGGGTGGAGCAGTCTGGCAGCTCGTCGGGCTCATAACCCGAAGGTCGTAGGTTCGAATCCTGCCCCCGCTACCAAATGCAGTACCAAAAAAGGCCCCTGAGTAAGGGGCCTTTTTTGTAGTCGATAAATAAAGGTCTAGTTAGTCAAAATGCGTAAAGCACCGTCGAACATCTGGGATTGTATTGATCCGGTCATAGAAGGTTTGGGTTATGAACATGTGGGTAGCGAATACCTGCGTCGTCATGACGGCAGCCTGCTGCGCGTCTATATAGATCACCCTGAAGGTATTTCTGTAGATGATTGCGCCACGGTCAGTCGCCAATTGAGCGCGGTGTTGGATGTGGAAGAGCCGATTGTGGATGCTTACACCTTGGAGGTCTCGTCTCCTGGTACAGATCGTCCGATTTTTAAGATCTCTGATTACCAGCGTTTTGTTGGTCAGAACATTCGTCTGCGGATGCAGGTGGCCAGCTCTGAGGGTCGGAAAAAATTTAAAGGTTTGTTGATTGAAGTTACAGATGAGACGTTGCTGATTGAAGTGGACGGTCTTGACTATCAATTGGCGCTTGATGATGTGGATGAAGCTCGTTTGGTACCCCGTTTTGGGTGAACATACGTTTTTGAAAGCACAGTTTGCTGGACTCTTGTGGAGACGTGTCGGTTATGAATAAAGAGATCCTCCTGGTTGTTGATGCCGTTTCCAATGAAAAAGGCGTTGATAAGGAAGTAATATTTGAGGCCTTAGAGGCAGCTTTGGCCTCGGCCACGCGTAAAAATTACAGTGCGGACATTGATGTGCGGGTTGCCATTGATCGAGAAGATGGCAGTTACATTACCTATCGTCGTTGGGAAGTACTGGAAGACGATGAGAAACAAGAACATCCCACTCGCCAGATTTGCTTGACCGTTGCGCAGATGGATGCACCTGAGATTCAACACGGTGAGTTCTCTGAAGATGAGATTGAATCCGTAGCTTTTGGTCGAATTGCCGCCCAAACGGCGCGCCAGGTGATTGTGCAGAAGGTCCGTGAAGCGGAGCGTGCGCGAGTGGTGGACGCCTATCTTGATCGTGTTGGCGAGTTGCTGATGGGTGTGGTCAAGCGGGTGGATCGCAATGGGGTTTATTTAGACTTGGGTAACAACGTCGAAGCGTTTGTGGCTCGTGATGAGCTGATTCCTCGTGAGGCGGTACGCCCAGGGGATCGTCTACGGGGTTATCTCAAAGAGGTGCGTACCGAAAGTCGCGGGCCGCAACTCTTTATCAGCCGAACTTCACCGGAATTTTTGCAGGCACTGTTTAATCTTGAAGTGCCGGAAGTCGGACAAGAGATGATTGAGATTATGGGTGCGGCTCGTGATCCTGGTGCAAGGGCTAAGATTGCCGTGCGTTCCAATGATCCACGTCTTGATCCGGTGGGTGCTTGTGTTGGTATGCGGGGTTCACGGGTGCAGACGGTTTCGAATGAGTTATCAGGCGAGCGGGTTGATATTATCCTCTGGGATGAAAATCCAGCCCAGTTTGTTATCAATGCCATGTCACCTGCCGAAGTCCTCTCCATTGTGGTGGATGAGGACAAGCACAGCATGGACATCGCCGTCGAGGGTGAAAAACTCGCGTTGGCTATTGGTCGTAATGGTCAGAATGTGCGCCTTGCCAGTGAGCTAACCGGTTGGTCTCTGAACGTGATGGATGAGGCGCAGGTGGATGAGAAGAATGAGATCGAAGCTCGTGAAACTCTAAAACTGTTTGTGGCGCAACTGGATGTGGATGAAGAGGTGGCCCTGATTCTGGTGCAAGAAGGTTTCAGCAGCGTCGAAGAGGTGGCTTATGTGCCAACTCAGGAGTTGTTGGATATTGACGAATTTGATGAAGATACGGTGTCGGAGTTGCGTAATCGTGCTCGGGATGCCTTGTTGATCAAAGCCATTGCCACAGAGGAAAAATTGGAGGGTGACAAACCCGCCGAAGATCTGTTGACGATGGATGGGATGGATCAAGATACGGCCTATGCTCTAGCGAGTTTGGGTGTCGTAACGATGGAAGATCTGGCTGAACAGTCCATTGATGAAATTATGGCAGTGGATGAAATGGATGAAGAGCGTGCAGCTGCACTGATTATGAAAGCCCGTGAACCTTGGTTTGCGGAAGACAAACAAGAAAGCGCCGAGTGAGATCGGCCGGGAGAATTTGCTCATGACGGACGTAACCGTAAAGCAGCTGGCTGAGGTTGTTGGCACCCCGGTCGAGCGGTTGATAGAACAGCTCAATGAAGCCGGTATTGCCAAACAGAAAGCCGACGATTTAGTCAGTAATAAAGAGAAGATGCAGTTGCTGGATTCGCTGCGCAGTTCTCACGGTAAAGAGGGTGCTGATGATGGCACACCGAGTAAGATTACCTTGCGACGTAAACGGACGACGACACTGAAGGTCGATGCTGGCGGCGCTGCCCATGGCAAAAAAACCGTCAGTATCGAGGTTCGCTCCAAGAAAACCTACGTTAAGCGCACCAATGCGGCTGACGAAGAGGCGAAGAAAAAGGCTCTAGAAGACGAGAAGTTACGCCAGCAACAGCTTGCAAAAGAGCAAGAAGAGCAGCGTCTGCAAGAAGCTGATCGTCTTAAAGCAGAAGAAGCGGCGCGTATCAAAGCCGAATCTGAGGCAAAGTTGGCGGCTGAGAAAGCGCAGGCCAAAGCAGAAGAAGAGGCGAAAAAAGCCGCCTCTGATGCGAAGTCAAAAGCGGCAGCGGCGAAGGCCAAGCCCCAACCGAAACCCAAGGCTCCAGCAAAAGCTCCGGCAAAAGCAGAGCCACGTAATAAACGTCCTGCTGCGGGTGCGAGTGCTGGACAAAATAATAAAAGTGGTAAATCAGCCAGTGGCAATAATACTCGTTACGGTCGTAACGAGTTGCATGTGGCCAGTGGTCGTGGTGGTAAACGCAATAATAAAAAAGGCAGAGGCCGTGGTCGTGCAGCTCCGGTGACCACCGAGACTCGGCATCGGTTTGAAAAACCCGTTGAGTCCGTGGTGCGAGACATTAAGGTGAGCGAAGCCATTACCGTCTCTGAACTGGCCAATTCCATGTCGGTGAAAGCCGCCGAAGTGATCAAAGAGATGATGAAAATGGGGGTTATGGCCACCATCAATCAAGTCATCGACCAAGAGACCGCCACCTTGGTGGTGGAAGAGATGGGGCATAACGTCATTCTCTCCTCTGGTGATGAGATGGAAAATTCTTTGCTCGATTCCTCTGAAGATCGCGGTGAGTTACTGCCTCGGCCTCCTGTTGTGACCGTGATGGGTCATGTGGATCACGGTAAAACATCCTTGTTGGATTACATTCGTACCTCTAAAGTTGCTTCAGGAGAAGCGGGTGGCATTACTCAGCATGTGGGTGCTTACCATGTTGAAACGGGTAAAGGCATGGTCACCTTCCTTGATACACCAGGACATGCGGCGTTTACCGCCATGCGTGCTCGTGGTGCGAAAAGCACTGATATTGTGGTGTTAGTGGTGGCGGCTGATGACGGCGTGATGCCACAGACCATTGAAGCGATTCAACACGCCCAAGCGGCAGAAGTGCCGTTGGTGGTGGCGGTGAATAAGATTGATAAAGAGGAAGCAGACCCTGAGCGCGTTAAGAACGAGTTGGGTAATCACAATGTGATTCCTGAAGCTTGGGGTGGCGATGTGATGTTTGTGAATGTCTCGGCCAAAACCGGCGAAGGCATTGACGATCTGCTTGATGCACTGGTTCTGCAGGCAGAATTTTTAGAACTGACCGCTCATGCTCAAGGCCGTGCCACCGGTGTGGTGGTGGAGGCTACCTTGGACAAAGGTCGTGGGCCGATGGCCACCATTATGGTGCAGTCGGGTGAGCTGAAAAAAGGCGACACCCTATTGGCTGGCAGCGAATATGGCCGTGTCCGAGCGATGTTTGATGAAGACGGCAACGCCATTGAGAGCGCAGGACCATCGATACCGGTGGTGGTCTTGGGTCTCTCTGGTACCCCTGAAGCGGGTGGCGAGATGGCTGTGGTCAAAGATGAGCGTAAAGCGCGTGAAGTGGCGCTTTATCGTCAAGGAAAATATCGTGATGTGCGTCTGGCGGGGCGCAAACCAGCCAAGCTGGAAGATGTGTTTGCCCAGATCAAAGATGGCAATCTGCAAGTTTTGAATTTGGTGGTTAAGTGTGACGTGCAGGGCAGCTACGAGGCACTGCGTGATTCACTGGAGAAAATCTCCACCGATGAGGTCAGCGTGCGCGTGATTGGCGGCGGTGTGGGTGGCATTAACGAATCGGATGTGCAATTGTCGATCTCGTCGAAAGCCATTTTGGTCGGCTTTAATGTCCGTGCCGATGCCACGGCGCGGCGTTTGATGACCGAACGTGAAGTGGAGCCGTATTACTACAGCATCATTTATGAAGTCATTGATCAGGTTCGTGGTGTCGCTTCGGGTCTGTTGGCTCCTGAGATTCAAGAGCGCATCATCGGTCTGGCTGAGGTGAAAGATGTCTTTAGCTCACCTAAATTCGGCGACATCGCTGGTTGCATGGTCATTGATGGTGCGGTACGTCGTAACGAACCGATTCGGGTTCTGCGTGACAACGTGGTGATTTACGAAGGTGAGTTGGAATCCTTGCGTCGTTTCAAAGACAACGTCGAAGAAGTTCGTATGGGTACCGAGTGTGGTATCGGCGTGAAGAACTACAGTGATGTCCGTCCTGGTGATCAGATCGAAGTCTTTGAACGCAAAGAGGTGGCACGAACCCTTTAGGGGTTCGTTCTTGGGCGCTCACTTATGGCTAACGATTATCCTCGCAGTTTTCGCGTTGCCGATCAGGTTCAGCGCGAACTGTCGCAGATGCTGCGTTTTGAGATCAAAGACCCGCGCATTGATTCGATGTTGACTGTTTCTGAAGTTGAAGTGAGTCGAGATCTTTCTGTGGCGACGGTGTTTGTCACCATTATGGGTGACGGTGATCGTAAAGAAGCTTTAAAAGGTTTGAACAGCGCCAGCGGTTTTATGCGTAAGCAATTGGCAGCGCGTTTGAAACTGCGGGCGGTGCCGATCTTGCGTTTTCGTTACGATGACACTGCTGAGAAGGGCGCTGAACTGTCGGCTCTGATCGAAAAAGCGGTGCGAGACGATGATCAAAACAACAGCGACCCCCACTCCAACGATTGATTAACTATGTCACGAAGAAGAGACAAAGGTCGTCCGGTTAACGGCATTATTTTGCTAGATAAACCGCAAGGCATCACCTCCAATAAAGTTCTGCAAAAGGTCAAAAACCTCTTCGGAGCCAATAAAGCCGGTCATACTGGTAGCCTTGATCCATTGGCAACGGGTATGTTGCCGCTCTGTTTGGGTGAGGCGACCAAGGTCTCGGCTTTTTTATTGGATGCGAATAAAGAGTATCACCTGATTGCCAAGCTGGGTGAAAACACCACCACCGGCGATGCCGAGGGCGAGGTGATCGACACCTTCTCCACCGCTGAATTAACTCTGGAGCGGGTTCGTGAAGTGGTTGAGTCTTATTTAGGTGATATTGACCAAGTGCCGCCGATGTTTTCGGCGATCAAACATGAAGGTCAGCCACTCTATAAATTGGCTCGCCAAGGCATTGTGGTGGAGCGCAAATCGCGCCGCATTACTATTTATGATATTGAATTAGTCAGTTTCGTTGAGGATCGTTTGGAGCTGAAAGTACGCTGCTCCAAAGGCACCTATGTACGAACTTTAGTAGAAGACATTGGCCGCAACCTCAAGTGTGGTGGCCATGTGGTGATGCTGCGACGTACCGCAGTGACACCGTATGAAGAAATGCCGATGGTGACACTGGACACTCTGCAACAGACAGCGGAGCAGGGCGGTTTTGAAGCTCTAGACCAGTGTTTACACGCGGTGGATACGGCGCTCGTCAGTTGGCCGTCGGTCTCTCTCAATGATGATATGGCGTATTACCTTAAAATGGGTCAAGCGGTGCAGGTTTCCAATGCACCGACCCAAGGGTTGTTGCGCCTCTATCAGAATGGAGAGCATTTTATAGGCATGGGGTGCATCGATGAAGATGGCAAAGTTGCTCCCAAACGCCGGATTGTTGTCTGAGGACAATAAAGTTGATCTTGTCTGTTGCCGTCTATTTTTAGGAGTTTTTTGATGTCTTGTTTGAATGCTGAAGAGAAAGCCGCTGTTGTTAAAGACTACCAACAAGCGGAAGGTGATACCGGTTCCCCCGAAGTGCAAGTGGCACTGTTGACTGCCCAGATCGTCCGTTTGAGTGACCATTTTGCCGATCACAAACACGATCACCATTCACGTCGTGGTCTGTTGCGCATGGTCAATCAGCGTCGTAAATTGTTGGATTATCTGAAGGGCAAAAACCTGACTCGTTATCAGGATCTGATCAAAGGCCTTGGTCTGCGTCGCTAAGTAGCTAACTTCTGTTCAACTGCAAGGAAATTCCCGTGACTGCCTACAGTAAAAAGTTTCAGTTTGGTGACCATGAAGTCACTTTAGAGACTGGTGAAATTGCGCGCCAAGCATCCGGTGCGGTGCTGGTGAAGATGTTGGGTACCGAGGTGTTGGTGACGGTTGTTGGGCAAAAAGAGGCCGTTGCCGGTCGTGACTTTTTCCCAATGACGATTAACTATCAGGAGCGTACCTACGCTGCTGGCCGCATTCCTGGTGGCTTTTTTAAACGTGAAGGTCGTGCCACTGAGACTGAAACCTTAACCTGTCGTCTGATTGATCGTCCTCTGCGTCCGCTGTTTCCAAAGGGTTACACCAACGAAGTGCAGATCATCGCTACAGTGATGTCGGCTGATGAGGCTGCAAACCCCGATGTGCTCTCCATCATCGGTGCTTCGGCGGCGTTGGCCATCTCCGGTCTGCCCTTTGCAGGGCCGGTGGGTGCGGCGCGAGTCGGTTACAAAAACGGTCAATTTTCACTGAACCCCAGTTTTGCTGAGCTTGAAGAGTCGGATCTGGATCTGGTGGTGGCGGGTACCGATAAAGCCGTTTTGATGGTGGAGTCGGAAGCCAACTTATTGCCGGAAGAGGTGATGTTGGATGCGGTGATGTACGGTCACGAACAGTTGCAGGTGGTGATCAAAGCGATTGCCGAGCTGGCGGCTGACGTGAACAAAAGTGCACAAGTCTGGCAGGCTCCTGAAGAGGATCTGGCCTTGGCACAAGCGGTTGCAGCAGCGGCTCAAAGTGAACTGGAAGCGGCTTACAGCATTGCTGAAAAGTTGGAACGTCAGGATCAAGTCAATGCGGCGCGCAGTTTGGCCGTTGAGATGGTGGCTTCTGCTGACGGTTGGAGCAGCGATGATGTTTCCGGTGCGGTCAGCAAACTGGAAAAAACCATTGTTCGCAGTCGTGTTCTCGCCGGTGAAAAACGCATTGATGGCCGTGATCTGGTTACCGTGCGTCCCATTTCGGTGCGTACCGGCGTGTTGGCTCGGACTCACGGTTCGGCGCTCTTCACTCGGGGTGAAACCCAAGCCTTGGTGGTCACCACTCTGGGTACCGGTCGTGATGCACAGATCATTGATGCTCTGGAAGGCGAACGTCGTGAAAGCTTTATTTTTCACTACAACTTCCCTCCCTACTCCGTAGCGGAGACCGGTCGTGTTGGCAATCCTGGTCGTCGTGAGATCGGTCATGGTCGTCTGGCCAAACGCGGTGTGCAGGCAGTGATGCCAGATGAAGCGGATTTTCCTTACACCTTGCGGGTGGTCTCTGAGATCACCGAGTCCAACGGTTCCAGTTCAATGGCCAGTGTCTGTGGTTCCAGCCTTTCGATGATGGATGCGGGCGTGCCGTTGAAAGCACCGGTGGCCGGTATCGCGATGGGTCTGATTAAAGAGGGTGATTCGTTTGCGGTTTTGAGCGACATCATCGGCGATGAAGATCACTTAGGTGATATGGACTTTAAGGTAGCCGGTTCCAAAGACGGTGTCACTGCCTTGCAGATGGACATCAAGATTGATGGCATTACCCGTGAGATCATGCAGACCGCTTTGACTCAGGCTAAAGAGGGTCGCCTCTTTATCTTGGATGCCATGAGCAGTGAGTTGACTTCAGCGCGTGTTGATATGTCTGAATTTGCGCCGCGCTTTATCACGGTTAAAATTAACCCTGATAAAATCGCCTCGGTGATTGGTAAAGGCGGTGCGGTGATTCGGGCATTGACCGAAGAGACCGGTGCCAATATCGAGATCGGTGATGATGGTTTGATCAAGATCTCCTCTGCGGATCGCAAAGCGGGTGAAGAGGCCAAACGTCGTATCGAACAGATCACCGCTGACGTTGAGGTGGGCAGTATTTACGAAGGCAAAGTCTCCAAAATTATGGACTTCGGTGCTTTTGTGAATATTTTGCCTGGCAAAGACGGTTTGGTTCACATTTCACAGATTTCCGATGAGCGCGTGCAGAACGTCTCTGATGAACTTAAGGAAGGTGAGATGGTCAAGGTGAAAGTTCTGGAAATTGATAAGCAGGGTCGCATTCGTTTGAGTATGAAGGCGGTTGATGCTGGTTAAAACCAGAGTGTTGTGATGGTTTAAAGAAGGGAGCTTTAAGCTCCCTTTTTTGTGCTAATTTTTTATTCCATTGAGGTGATTTTTGATTTTGTTGCGTCGTTCGGTGTCGCTGCTCTCTCTTTTCATGCTGTTGCTTTGGCAACTGCCTCTCTCTGCTGCCACGGTACAAGCTTTGGTTTCCCCTGCTTGGGTGGAGAAAAACGGCGCGCGTCAGCCGTTGCAAGCGGGGCAACAGCTAACCTCGAAAGATACCATCGAGACCGCGTTGGGTGGCAAAGTGCGCTTGCTGCTGGAGACAGGAGTGGTACTGAAGTTGGGGGCTGACAGTCGGGTGCGCTTGGGGGATCACCAATTGACTCTGTTAAAAGGGCTGCTGCGTCTGAAGATGAAGCGGCAGGTGGGGCAGCAGCGAACTTATCGCCTCTACTCTCATGATCGTCCAACACTGGAGCTGTTGGCAGGGGAGCTGTGGTTAAACTCCAGCGTCAATCGTTGGCGAGCCTGTCGGGTAAAAGGCAGTGTGGTGGTGGAGGTCAGCCCTAAAAAGGCGCTGCTGTTGAGTCGGACACGGAGCTGTTTTGAGTGGTTGTCGGGCGAGGCGCAAGGAGAGCAGCGGCGACTGACAAAAAGCCGTTTTAAGCGCCGTTTGCAGGCGGTCAATATTGTTAAAGATGAGGGGATTTTGACTCCGTCAGGGCGTTGGGTTGCTTATTTGGGGCAGTTTGAGCGTAAGGGTGGTGAGGGTTTGCTGTTTCGTTTGCGTCAGCAGGGGTTTCCCGCAGAGAGTGAGATGGCTTATTTCAGTGGTGAAGAGTCACAGAGAATTATGGTTCGGGGTTTTTATGAGGAGTTGGAGGCGCTGGCTTTTATTCGCCGTTATCGCAGTTGGAGTGACAAGCGCAAGTGGGTGGAGGAGCAGTAGAGTGGTGCGGGTTTGATGATTGAAGATGATTATTTCTACATGTCGCAGGCGCTGAACTTGGCCAAAAAAGCCGCTCAGTTGGGTGAGGTGCCGGTGGGGGCGTTGTTGGTGAAAGAGGGCGAGGTGATTGCTGAGGGTTGGAACCGTCCCATCAGCACCTCTGACCCTTCGGCTCATGCGGAGATGATGGCGCTGCGTTTGGGGGCGGAGCGGTTGAACAATTATCGTCTGTTGGATACGACCCTCTACATCACCTTGGAGCCGTGTCTGATGTGTGTCGGTGCCATTATTCATGCGCGGATGGCGCGGGTGGTGTTTGGAGCCAATGATCTGAAAACGGGGGCGGCGGGTTCGGCCTTTGATCTACTCGATTCAGAGAAGCACAATCATCGTTTGGAGGTGGAATCGGGGGTTTTGGCTGAGGCTTGTGGGAGTGTGCTTAGTGCTTTTTTTCGCCAGCGTCGAGCGGCAAAAAAAGCGTTACGGTCGTAACCCAATATTTTATGCGGTTTATTTGGGAAATCTCCCCTAACCCCTCTTTGTTAAAGC
>CAZTQX010000071.1:0-11463 GCA_964615985.1 uncultured Gammaproteobacteria bacterium
GGTTGGTTTTCGCCATAACTTTTCACTTGCAACCGATCCGCACCAATGCCCTGTTTACGAACCTGAATGGGTTTCACCTCTACTTGTTTCGGTTCTGTTTTGATTGCGCTTCGCAAAGGTAGGCTCTCTTGTTCAGTAATCTGCTGCACAACAAGAGGTTCTGGGCGAAGTGAGGCCATTTTCAATTTAGGTGCTGAACGACCCCAACGTGCCTGAACCCCCAGCAACACAGACTGAGCATCACGATCAAAATGTGTGTAATCCAACTTAACGCCCCAGTGAGAATCAATTGGCCACAAAAAACCGGCACCCCAATGGATGCCGATGATGTTTGCGTTGTTCACGACGACTCTCGAATCCGTGGCCTCGGTGTGCAGAGTATGCAAACCAGCCTTCAGATAGGGGCGAAGTTTTCTCTTTGGAACATTGATCAAATACTCCAGACTCAAACCATACGCTTTATAAGCCAAGGTACCCAAGCCACCAATTTGAGCCAGACGATGTTTGAGACGCGCCGCACCCAAATCCAAACCAAAACCTTCCAATAACCACTCTTTATGCCATTGAAAACCGATCCCAAAACCCAAAGTGGTGCCACGATTATCTGCTACATCAACGCCAAATTGAGTTCGCCCTGGCTCCAAACGACTGACCCCAGTCAACAGATGCAACGACCAAGTTTGACCGCTCAGCGGGACAACCGTGGCATCAGAAACGATGGAAGTCCGTCCATAACTCACTGGAGAAAAGGCCAGCACCGGCAGAAAAGAGACCACAGCTAAAGTATTACGACGCAAGATCAACAGAGAAAAAAGCGTCATTAACCAAAATAAGCTGCTACTGCCCACCCCCGTTACCGACGTCGTCAAAGCAAATTTAAGATCTCCATCTAATTGATCGTTAAGACCATCAAGGTCACTGTCCAGCATCGGCAACGATTGGATGCTGAACTGATCCGACCAACCGTCACCGTTTTCGTCCACAAACAGATCCACCAAACCATCGTTGTTTTGATCCATGCCACCGGCTTCGATGATGTCCGTTAGGCCATCGTTGTCCGAATCAAGATCCAGATAATCCGGCACCCCGTCACCATCGCTGTCGAACACCCCCTCGATCTGATCGGTAATACCGTCGTTATCATCGTCAAGATCGAACTCATCTAAGATGCCGTCACCGTCCGTGTCCTGAGCGCTAATGACCCAGACCGTGCGCATCAGCTGCACCGCCGCATTACCCGAACTGTCACTGACGTCATAACGTAAGGTGTAGATCCCCGCAATCGAACTGTCCACCTGACCGCTCACCTGCACCGCTGCGCTAAGGTCACCCTCCACCTGATCCAACGCTTCAAATCCAGGTTCTTGGTACAACTCACCTTGAATTAAGGAGAGTGAGTTTTCACCCAACAAACTCAAATCAGGTGCCACTTGGTCCAACACCGTCACCCGTTGCTGCGCTTGGCTCTGATTGCCATAAAAATCAATGGCCGTCCAAGTCACCACGGTTTCACCCAGATGAAAGTCTGTCGGAACATCATGACTGAGTGTG
Source organism: uncultured Gammaproteobacteria bacterium (assembly GCA_964615985.1). Taxonomy (GTDB): domain Bacteria; phylum Pseudomonadota; class Gammaproteobacteria; order JAUZRS01; family JAUZRS01; genus JAUZRS01. Next base: position 1,552 of record CAZTQX010000071.1, read on the forward strand.
ACTGGAAATAAGTCACTCACACTGGCCTGACCAATATCAATCGCTGTTAACAGAGTGGTGGTCACCACCGTCAGATCAGCAGGCGCTATTAATAATGGGGCAGTCGTGTCCACCACCACCACCGTCCGTTGCAGCAACACACTGAGATTACCAGCCGCATCACTCACCAAATAACTCAAATGGTAGCTACCGGGAAGGGCGCTGTTCACCTGCCCTGAAATTTGCACCGTACTACTGCTCAAGTCACCGTCCACCACATCCTGTGCCAACACACCCGCTTCTTGGTAAGGCTGACCGGCCTCCAAAGTTACATTGGCACTGCCCAGCAGCGAGAACGATGCAGGGGTTCGATCCAACACCGTGACCCTACGGCTCAGCTCGGCAGCATTAGCAAACGAATCACTGACCTGATAAAGCACCGTATAAACCCCAGGCAGAGCAGTGTTGAGCGTTGTGCTGACGACAATATTGGCGCTTAAATCATTGCCAAGATCGTCCACCGCCGTTGTTCCAGCATCTTGATAAACTGCCCCCGCTTCCAGCACCACATCCCCACCATTGAGACTGATTACGGGAGCATGCAGAGCCACAATTTGTACTGTACGCACCACGGAAGAGCTGTTGCCTCGGCTGTCCGTAACCGTGTAAGTCACGCTATAATCACCCAGTACCAAACTATCAACAGCCCCATTAATCTGCACCGAGCTGCTCACATCGCCGTCCACCAAATCCAACGCCGTTGCGCCTAATTCCTCATAAGGAGTGCTGATTTTCAAAGTCAAATGAGCATTACCGATCAACGTCATCGACGGCCCTTGGGTATCCACAACCGTAATGGTCTCTATTGCCGTGGCTTGATTACCCACCGCATCAATCGCACTCCAAGTAATGGAGGTCACGCCCAGAGGGTAACTGCTTGGAGTATTATGGCTGATGATCACCGGCGAACTGTCCACCACCACCGGCGGAGTTAAAACCAGACTGCTGTTGACTCCTGTCGCTTCTAGAATTTGATTCACTGGCACACTGATTTGAGGCGCAGTCTGATCAATCAACAGAGACACTGAAGACGAGGCTGCACTGACATTGCCCGCCGTATCGGTTGCCACCGCACTGATCGCATGATTGCCCTCAACAAACAGATGAGAAACCTGCCATTGACCCACTGCGTCAACACTGAACAAACCAATGGAAACGCCGTCATCAAACAGCTCAACACTGCCACCGACTTCAGCTTGCCCAGAAATCAGATGAGCAGCCACGGCACTGTAAGTCGGGTTGAGTGGTTCAACAATCTGAGGCGCAGCGGGAGCCAGCGTATCCAATACAAGAGAAGTGCTGGCCGTAGAGGAAACCTGAGCAAGGCCATCACGAAATTGGACAAAAACGGTTTTCAAACCATCTCCAGCGGCCAACGCCCAGTTCACACTGCTGGAATAAGCCTGCCAAGCAGCCCAATTAAGGCCGTCGTTACTCAGACGCATCTCGACACAGCCACTGAGGTCGTCCTGACACGTTGCTGCCAAAGTTACCGTTAAGCTATTGGTAATGGCTGCGGTGGTGATCGACCCCGCTGGGGCGGCGAGATCCAGCGCCACACGTCGAATACGATGATTGTCTTTATCAGCGATGTAGAGAAAACCTTTGCTGTCCACCGCCACCCCAAAAGGACGATAAACGGAAGCGGTCTCAGCCGGAATCCCATCACCATTGAAATAGAGCGTACCGGTACCGGCAATCGTGCTGATGACACCCTGCTGATCCACTCGACGTACGCGATGATTCTCCGTATCGGCAATGTAAATATTGCCCCACACATCTAAGGTAAGACCAAATGGATCACTCAAATCCGCTTGCAAGGCTGGAATAGCATCACCGTTGTAACAAGGCTGAGGGGTACACTGCACAGCACCATTGGCAATATTACCCGCAACGGTGGTGATAATGCCGCTGATTGCATCAATTTTGCGCACATAGCCATACCAGCGATCAAGAATATAGATATTATTTTGTTGATCCAGAGCCACATCACTGGGCAAATTCAATTTGGCATTGACAGCCAAACCCAGATCGCCGGTGTAGTTGGAAACGCCGTTGCCAGCCAAGGTAGTGATAATGCCATTACTGTCTACTTTGCGCAGACGGTGATTCTTCGAGTCTGCGATGTAGAGATTGCCCAAATTATCCACGCTAATACCGGTGGGCGCATTTAGCTTAGAGAGCGTTGCCGAAATAAAATCAGCAAAAAAACCAGCAATGCCAGTACCCGCAACAGTACTGATCACACCCGCTGGCGTCACTTTACGAATACGATTATTTAACGTATCGGCAATGTAGAGATTACCGAGCTGATCCAGAGCCAAATCATAGGGTGTGTTGAGCTGTGCTGCTGTGGCCAGACCACCATCGCCCAAAAATCCAGCGATGCCGCTGCCCGCCACAGTGGTGATAATGCCGTTGGTATCTATTTTACGCACGCGGTGATTGCCGCTGTCGGCAATGTAACGATTACCCAACTCATCAACAATCACATCACGTGGGAAGTTAAGAGAAGTCGAGGTTGCCAGAACGTTATCGGTTGCAAGACCTCGCACACCGTTACCAGCCAGGGTTTCAATCACACCTGATGCGTTCACACTTTGAGAAAAAGCGGCAGTCAGGCTCAACAATAAATAAAAATACCAACGGCTAATCACACTCTCACCTCCCTATTATCCAGAGTCCCTGAACACGCAATAAATCACTTTAACGCTCGGTACCCTCAATGTCCGAGAGCAGAGTCGCACAACTCGACTTATTAATTTCTTGTTTTTCAAAAATGAGTTGTTAAGATAATGGCAAGCATCTGCATCATAAAAAAATCACATAAAATTCCCATTAGCGCCAAAAAAGGAATTATTATATTTTTTATAGGGCAAAAATCAATCCAGAACGAACTGATTAAGAAAAAGGTACAGCCAATAGCGAACTAAATCCAAGTAAATTTTGCTCGAAAAAGATTAGGCATTGCGCTCAGAAAGCAACGTTCCAGGGGGGGCACTACGGTACAAATACCCCTTCACACCCTTCAAGATAGCCCGAGCCAGCTTCTGCTGGTGTTTGTGAGTACGCAATTTTCTCTCTTCAGCGGGATTGGAGATAAACGCCGTCTCCACCAAAATAGAGGGAATATCCGGTGATTTCAACACCGCAAAACCGGCCTGCTGCACACGACGTTTATGCACCCCACCAATTTTTTTCAGGTTCTTTAAGACATCACTGCCCACATCCAAGCTGGATTGAATCGTGGCCGTTTGGGAGAGATCCAACAGCACCTCGGCAACCAAATCATCCTTATCGTTCAAGGCAACTCCACCCAACAGATCTACCGTATTCTCTTTATCTGCCAACCACTTAGCCGCCTCAGAGCTGGCACCGTTCAGAGACAGAGCATAGACCGAAGCACCTTTAGCACGTCGATCCCGATAGGCATCCGCATGCACCGAAACCAACAGGTCGGCTTTGTGCAGACGGGCTTTTTTAACTCGGTCGCGCAGGCTGATAAATTCATCTTTGGTGCGAATCATCACCGGTTTGATGCCACGCTCCCGTTTTAGAAAGACATAGAGTTTTTTCGCCACCTTCAAGGTAATGTCTTTCTCACGGGTTTTATTGTATCCCGTTGCTCCAGGATCACGACCGCCGTGACCAGCATCAATGGCCACCACCAAATTTCGTAAGGGTTTTTTAGCGCGTTTTTTAGGTGCTTTTTTTGGCTTGGAATAAAGACGATTATCGATCAAGTCGATCACTAAACGATAACCATGCTGACCATTGGGACGCAGCAACTGACTTTTGGAACGCACTCGATGGTTTAAATCCAACACCACCCGCAAGTTTTTACCTTCACGGGTGGCACTCCGAACTCGCTTTAAAATACCACCCGCATCACCCACCTGAGGCAAGCCCTGTAACAGATGGGTATCATCCAAATCAATCACCACTCGATCCGGCCCACTCAAAGAGAACAGGGTGTGCCGTACCGCTGCATCCAGATCAAACACCAAACGCAAACGCTCCCCATCGCTGGAAAGACGCAGCTTTTTAACGCCTGCTTGGGAATTTGCCAACACCTGTTGCGGCAACAAACCCAGAGCGGCCACTCCACCCAAGCCCGCTAAACGCCGGATAAATTCGCGGCGCTCAGAGAATTTTTTGAGAGAAAACGGCTTATTCATTGAGATACTCCATCATTTAATCTAACAGCTTAATTCCGTATTACCTACAATTGTAGTAGAAATCCCATGACTTATTCAATCAAATTCAAGAAGATAGAGCATATTATTAAAGCTTTACAGTAAATTGGGAATTTTACCTTGCCTCAATGCGGACAGAACGCCCTAATTCACGGTACTCAATCATGATTTTCTGATCTGGCGACGGCAATGCCGTAACAAACCTCTCCGGCCATTCGATCAAAACGATGGAGTTTTCAGAAAAAATGTCACGTAAACCCAGATAGTCAAGTTCTTCCAGATCATCCAGACGGTAGAGATCCAAGTGATAACAGGTTATCTCACCGTAAAGATAAGATTCGATCAAGGTATAAGTGGGGCTTTTAACCGCGCCCTGATAACCCATGCCACGCAGAAAACCACGCACCAAAGTGGTTTTGCCCGCACCCAACTCACCTTGCAGAAAAATCACCGCAGGCGCGACAGACTGTTTTGCCAGTTCCGCCCCCAACATCTCCATTTGCTCACCCGTCTGAGGCAAATGTTCAACCACCTTCATCTCGCTCACCTAAGGCAGCAGTTGCGGCGCTTGGCGGCTGGAAGCTGAAAACAGCGCTGACATGCTGGCACCCAAACGATCGGAGAAGCGCGTCAACAGATCATCGGTTTCGGTAAAGTTCACCAGAGTCTCTTCACCCACCACCTCTCTGGCCACTTCATTGACGCTGGCCAGACCGTCCACCAGCCCTTTTTTCACCCCCTCAGCGCCACTCCAAATCAGACCGCTGAAGAGCAGCGGGTCGTCTTTTTGCAGACGACCACCGCGCCCCTCTTTGACCTTCTCGATAAACTGCTGATGAATTTCAGTCAACAATGTTTCAATGTGGGCACTCTGCTCGGCTTTCTGCGGCAGAAACGGATCCAACAGCGCCTTGTTGCTGCCTGCGGTCAACAGACGACGCTCCACACCCAGCGACTTCATCGCCTCCACAAAACCAAAACCGTCCATGCGCACCCCAATGGAGCCAACAATGCTGGCTTTATCGGCGTAGATTTTATCCGCAGCGGCAGCGATGTAATAACAACCCGAAGCACACACATCTTCCATCACAACATAGAGTGGTGTTTTTGGATGTGCTTTACGCAATCGACGCATCTCATCGTAAATAATGCCCGACTGTACTGGACTGCCGCCCGGACTGTTGGCACGCAAAATCACTGCGGCGCTGTTTTCATCCTCGAAGGCCGCTTTCAGCCCTTTGATAAGGCGATCCGCATCGGCTTTTTGACCCTTAGCAATCACCCCTTCCAGATCCACCACCGCCGTGTGCTTGCCACTCTCAATCGGCTCATCCAACCACTCCGGCTCTGCAATCATCACTAATACGGTGATTAAATAGCTGAACATCAACAACTTAAAGAAGATCCCCCAACGCCGTGTGCGGCGCTGTTCCGTCAATGCCGATGAAGCCAGGCGGGTAATTAACTCTTGTTGCCACTGTGGGTCTTTTTCACTCATAACCGTTCTCTGTATTTTCTTAGTTTAATCGCTTCAACAACCGCTTTCGCACGTTCCAGCACCCAAGGTTTGCAACCAAACCGGCAGCGCTCGCACGTCTTTCAACACCCCGACGGGCTTGCACGCCCAGAGACGCTCCACCTCGTGTGCGCCACAGGCCACCCCCAAAGCGTCCACCTTGGCCGCGTTGGCCATATTGAGATCGTATTCTGTATCACCAATCAGCAAAGTCTCTTCAGGGCGAAAGTCCAACTCCTGCATCAACTCATTCAACATCATTGGATCGGGTTTAGAGCAGGTCTCCTCAGCGGTGCGGGTGGCGTGAAACAGGCCTTTCATGCTGGTCTCAGCTAAGACTTTTTTCAGCCCCGCTTTGCCCTTACCTGTCGCCACCGCCAACCAATACCCCTCCTCCAGCAAGCCTTCCAGCACCTCACGCACCTCAGGAAAGAGCTTTGAGGGAGTCTGATTGTGGAGAAAAAACTGCTCCCGATACGCCTCCCGTACCGCCTGCACGAACGAACTGTTTTGCTGCGGAAACAAAAATTGAATCGCCTCTTTAAGTCCCAGACCAATGATATTACGCACCGCAGCATCGCTGCGCGACTCCCCCCCCGCTGCCGCAATCGCGGCCTGCATAGAGGAGATGATCAACGCCTGTGAATCCATCAAGGTGCCATCCCAGTCAAACACCAATAATTTATAATCAGCCATGTTAATTCCTAATCCAACTTATTCAGCAGACGTTGCAACGCTTCCGGCAGCGGCGCACAGAACTCAAACGGTTTATGCAAGCTAAAACTCAAACGCTCCGCGTGCAAAAAGAGCCGTTTCAGACCCAATTTTTTCAATTGACGGTTAAAGCCCTTGTTGCCGTATTTTTGATCCCCCGCCAACGGCTGCTCAAAATGAGCCGCATGAACACGGATTTGATGAGTACGACCGGTTTTGATCTCCACATCCACCAAGGTAGCCGCCTCAAAACGACGCAGCGGTTTAAAATAGCTCAACGCTTCCTTGCCTTCAACCGAGACCATCACCATCCGCTCGCCACCACGCACACTATTTTTCTGCAACGACACATTGACGGTTTTCATACCACCTTGCCAATCGCCTCGCAACAGCGCCAAATAGTGTTTCTCAACCCCACCGCCTTGCAATTTTTCATTCAACTGCAACAAGGTTTCGCGCTGCTTGGCCACCAGCAGACAACCGCTGGTCTCTCGATCCAGGCGATGCACCAGCTCCAAAAAATCACCCTCACCGCGCAGTGAACGCAGCACCTCAATGACCCCAAACTCAATGCCACTGCCTGCGTGTACCGCCATGCCAGAGGGTTTATTCAAAACCAAAAAGCGCTCATCTTCATAGAGTACAGCCTCTTGCAGTTGCCGCTGAAGTCCATGCGGCACCTGACCTTTTTCACGCTCTTCGATTCTGACCGGCGGAATGCGCACCGTGTCGTCCAACTGCAAGCGGTAGGTAGGTTTGATCCGACCACCGTTGACACGCACCTCACCCTTACGCAAAATGCGATAGATTCGGCTCTTTGGCACGCCTTTTAGCTCAGTTAACAAGTAGTTATCTATGCGCTGACCTAAATGATCGGCATCGATCTGAACCAAACGTACTTTTGTGGGAAGAACTGACTTTTCCATGACGCGGATCATAACAATTCGCACAGAGGTTTGAAGCATTTTGTTATCACTGATATAGTTCGCTGTGAATTTTTCCAACCGTGTAGTGGAAAAATACGGGTGAAATGGCCTTTCAGTGAAAGCACAAATTATAAGCTTGTCATTCAATGCAACTCGAAAACAAGCCAAATAATAGGCCGAGTTAACCCGCTGACCCTTCTGGACACTTTGGCAACAGAACAAAGAATCCAGGAAAAAATTTCGTTTTTGGAGCCAACCATGCATGGTTATCTCCACGAAATAGAACCGATTTTCAGCAATCACCACTCGATGGGGATTGCCAATAACAACGTGCGCCGTTTCAATACGGTGATTTTATGATGAATTTTTACGATATCTTTTCGCTTTGGTCTTTTTGCCTTCTCGGTGGCTTACTGCTGCCCGTGGCAAAAACAGCGCAGCGCCCACTTAACTCGTTACGAGACAGTGAATCAGCGGATTCTTCCGCTCTGGCGACCGCCTTGACCAAACGTTTACGGTATCCAACGGATTGTGAAACCCATGAAAAGAATGCTCATCAATGCCACGCAGCAAGAAGAGTTGCGTGTTGCCATTGTCGATGGCCAAAAACTCGACAACCTCGACATCGAACACTGCTCACGAGAGCAGAAAAAATCCAACATCTACAAAGCCGTTATCACTCGCATCGAACCGAGTCTGGAAGCGGTGTTTGTGGATTACGGTGCCGAACGCCACGGCTTCTTGCCGTTTAAAGAGGTCGCACGCAGCTACCTCTCTGCCGAAGCCCTCAAAGGCAGCGGTCGTCCTGCGGTCAAAGACGGCATCAAAGAGGGTCAAGAACTGGTCGTGCAGGTGGAAAAAGAGGAACGCGGCAACAAAGGCGCAGCCCTCACCACCTTTATCAGCCTTGCTGGACGTTATTTGGTCTTGATGCCCAACAACCCTCGTGCCGGTGGAATTTCTCGCCGCATCGAAGGCAAAGAGCGCTCCGATCTGCGCCAATCCATTGCCGAAATGGACATCCCCGAAGGCATGGGCACCATCATTCGTACAGCGGGTGTTGGTCGCACTGGCGAAGAGTTGCAGTGGGATCTCAACTACCAGATGGAGATTTGGAATTCAATTCGCAAAGCCTCCGAAGAGCGCTCCGCGCCCTTCCTCGTTTACCAAGAGAGCAACGTCATTATCCGCGCACTGCGCGATCATTTCCGCAGCGACATCAGTGAGATCCTCATTGATCACCCCGCCACCTACGATCAAGCACATAAATTTGTTGAGCAGTGCATGCCGCACAATTTGCGCAAACTGAAGTTTTACGACGACAGCATTCCGCTCTTCAACCGCTTCCAAATCGAAAGCCAAATCGAATCGGTCTTCCAACGCGAAGTCACTCTGCCCTCCGGTGGAGCCATCGTCATTGATCACACCGAAGCGCTGATCTCCATCGACATCAACTCCGCCCGCGCCACCAAAGGGGCGGACATCGAAGACACCGCCACCAGCACCAATCTCGAAGCCGCCGACGAAATCGCTCGTCAACTGCGACTGCGCGACTTGGGTGGTCTGGTGGTGATTGATTTCATCGACATGATGAACAACAAAAACCAGCGGGCGGTTGAAAGCCGCATTAAAGACGCGTTGCAACTGGATCGCGCCCGGGTGCAAATCGGCCGCATCTCTCGTTTCGGTCTGCTGGAGATGTCACGTCAACGGCTGCGACCCTCCTTAGGCGAAGGCTCTGAAATGACCTGCCCGCGTTGCAGCGGTCACGGCACCATTCGGGACGTTGAGTCTCTGGCACTGGCGATTTTACGCATCATGGACGAAGAGACCATGAAGGAGAACACCGCCCGCGTCATCGCACAGATGCCCGTCTCGGTGGCCACCTATTTGCTGAACGAAAAACGCGATCAGATCAGCGAAATCGAAAAGCGCAACAACTCACGCTTGATGGTCGTACCTAACCCCGATATGGAAACGCCACACTACTCCGTGGAACGTGTGCGACAAAACGAAGGCGAACACGTCAGCGATGACAAACCCAGCTACGAGTTAAGCGAAGTCAAACGGGAAACCTACCAACCAAGCGAAAACGAAGCTCCCAAACCACCGGTCGAACAACCGGCGGTCAAAGGTGTTTCTCCAGAGCTGCCTGCTCCGACGCCTGCTCCAGCACCCGCACCCGCTCCTCCCGTTGCAGCTCCAGTTCCAACGCCAGCGCCTGTGGCCACACCCGCTCCAGCAAGCTCAAAATCAGGAGTATTAAGTCGCCTTTGGACAGCCTTGGTTGGTGACGAAACCCCAGCAGCAGCCAGCAGCCCCAGCGAAGAGACCCCTGCTGCTGCTCCCGCTGCTCGCCCTCAACGTAGCCCACAACAACGTCGTGACCGTGGTGGGCGCAACAACGGGGGACGCAATAACGGTCGTCCCAACCAAAGTCGCCGCCGTGATGGTCGCTCAACCGAAGGTCGCTCAACCGAAGGTCGCTCACAAGAAGGCAGCTCTGAAAACCGAGGTGGCC
>CAZTQX010000072.1:0-11308 GCA_964615985.1 uncultured Gammaproteobacteria bacterium
AATCTTTACTATAAAAATGAAATAACTAAAAATAAAAAACCCTAACGCAGAAGATCAAACAGAGACATCTTACCCACCTTAACAAAAGCTGCCTGAGATGCTTGTAAAACCAAACTCTCTTGAGAAAGCTGAGAAATCGCCGCTGTATAGTCCAGATCATGAATCTTCGATAACGAGGTTTTAACCTGAACAAGATAAGCATCATTCTCCATGCTCTGTGAATCCAATGAACTCAAGCGCCCACCCAATTGCGTCTGATACTCAACACTGTTACTAATAGCACCATCTAACTCAGAGATGCTTTGCGCCAACACTCCCGACAACTTGGTGTTGCTATTATTAACCGAACTGCTGGATTTCAGAACATCAATAAACTTATTCAAGGTGGTGAAAATATCCTGCTTATTCGAAGGAGCAATGTTCACCTGATCGCCCGCTTGCGCCCCACCGGTTAGAGTCAATTTCAAACCATCAAACTCAATTGGTTGCCCCTCGATGTAAGTGGCATTTGCCACCACCGTGGTGGCCGTGACACTGTCCACCACGTTAAATTGACTTGGCGTGATAAAATTAATTTGGTAACTGTTCTGGGTCTGTGCATTCACATCTGAGACAAACGCACTGCTGGCACGTACGTCCCCAAAATTAGTCAGGCTTGAATTTGTTGCCACCCCAGCGGGAGAGTTCAGGTTTAAAAACAGATGACTGCCTGAGTCGGCATCCTGAATGCGTCTTGACGGGCTGATCTGAATTTCTCTTGCACCTTGATCGCCTTGGAAATCCACTCCATAGAGGTCCCCCGAAGCGCTTTTAGCAAACGCCTCGGTGCGACCTTGCAGGCCAGAGAAGAGATAATCCCCATTAATATCACGACTGTTAGCCAATGACAGCAATTCGCCTTTGCGCTCCACCACCTCTTGTGAAATGGCACTCATATCCAACGGTGACAGAGAACCATTATTGGCTTGCAGTGCCAAGCCTTTCACCCGCTGCAACAGAGACGTCACATTCGTCAACACGGTATCTTGCAACTCCAAACGACTTTGCGCCTGATTAATGTTGCTTTGATACTGCTCTGTTTGCGACAAAACTTGTTGTAAATTCAAACTCCGAGCCGCATCCGCTGGATTATCGGAAGGACGTAAGTTTTTCTGTCCACTGGAAATTTGGTGTTGTAGATCAGCCAACTTAACCTGTTGCGTTTGAATCGAACGTAAACTGTGCTGAAACAACTGTGAGGTAGAGACACGCATTTTTTTCTCCTATCGAACCGCATTTAACAGCGTTTGAAACAGACTTTCCGAAGTCGAAATCACCTTGGCCGCCGCCTGATAGGCTTGTTGATAACGAACCAAACTGGCCGCCTCTTCATCCAAATTCACTCCCGCCACCGATTCTCGACGACCTGTAACCTGATCAAACAGAGCTTGTTGAGCATCACGGTTCATGGCCGACTTACGCGTCACTGATCCCACATTACTCACCAACTCACTGTAAGCTTCCTGAAAACTGCTCACCCCGCCATTTAAAATACCTTGGCTTTGCAAACCAATCACCGACAACATGCTACGGTTGTCCGCAACCCCACCCACATTGCTTTCAATATTAAAACGATCACCTGCGCTGGCTTGCCCCTGTAAAGTCACTTGCCAACCGTTTAAATTAATTGTGTTATTACCCGTGTAGGGTTGTGCTGCCGCCAATACCGCCCCCGTACCGCCATCAAGCAACGAATAGGTGCTTGGCGGGGCATCAAAAACCACACTCACCGGCGTCAAAAGAGCTGCATTGGCCGTATCGTTCACCGTTAACGCAGATAAACTGGCACTGCCGCTGTTATTAATGTCAGTCGAGGTTTTTATTGGTAAAGCAGCCGCTATCTGATTGCCATTTTTTATCAACAGCGACAACGATGCTGCGCCTGTTTCCAAAGGGTTGATTTGAAACCGATCCCCCGCCACGGCTAAGTTGTTCCCAATGGAGACCGTCAAACCATCCAAACTTAAATCCGGACCAACACCGCTCACTTGCGATGCACCATTGTCACTCTTCAACGACCATGCTGCACCATCGTAAGAAAGCTGGTAATTTTGCGTGGTAAGTTGACCGACATCGGTAATCTGCACAGCCACCGCTGCACCGCCCAGATTATTGCTATTAGCAAGGGCAGTCGGTTGAGCGGTACTAAAAAAATCTTTCCCCAAATTACCTTGCAGATCCATGCCTTGGCGATGCAGTTGGTTAATGCTTTCTGAAAGACCGATAGCAACACGCCCTAAATGGTTTTTCGCCACCGACAAGACTTCCCTACGAAAGTCCATCAAGCCGCCCATTTCACCCCCACGCACCTGACTGCCAATGTCACTGATGCCCGCCGCACCGTCGTAGGCGACGACCAACTGGCGGGCATCTTGCGCTGAAGGTTGTGTGGTTAATTTAAACGCATTAACGCCACTCACCAACGTCTGACCGTTACCAACAAAAACATTCAAAGTGCCATCGCCGTTGTTTGAGGTACTGACCGCAATTTTCTCTGCCAAGGTCTGCAACAGATGATCGCGTTGATCGCGTAAGTCTGGCGAGGCACCTTCTGCACTGCCCATCAATTTGCTGTTTAAACCTTGAATCCCCTCCGACAACCCATTAATTTCATTCACCAGCTCAGACAAACGACCGTTAACGTATCGATCTTGATCCTCAAAACGGCGATCCAAACTTTGAAAACGACTGCTCAATGCCTCCGATTCGCTCAACAGAGCAATACGTGCCGAACTGGCACCAGGGTCGCTGGCCACATCTTGCAGCGCCGCAAAAAAATTTTGCAGTGCCGGAGTAACCCCCCCTTGAGGATCAGCCAAAATATCATCAATCGTGCGCGCCATATCATTAAAGGTTTGCAGACGTTTCACTTCAGAGCCTGAGTCTTGCAACTGATTGTTCCAAAAGCCCTCATAGACCCGCTGCGCATCACGAGCTGAAACACCTGAGCCCGTAGATACTGCCTGCATCTCCACACTTTGACGGCTGTAACCTGGAGTATTCACATTGGCGATATTATGCCCTGCCGTAGCCAACGCACCTTGATAAGCCAAAACACCCGACAACCCCGTTGCTAATAAATCACTCATCTTACCCACCCACCTTTATCGCGTTCATACCCATCAATTTTTGGCCTGTCGCCATTCCTCAGCAACAAAACGTCCACGCATAATGCGGATAATTTTATAATCGTATTCAGGATCTGTGGCATAACCGGCCTTTTTCAATTCATGTAGATACTGTTCGGCATCGTTGACATGCAGCACTGCGGTTTTATAACGCGGTTGCTGTTTGATAAATTGGACATAATCATCAATGGACTCCTGCACCGAGTGGTAAGCACGAAATTCCGCTTTTTCAGTGACAAAACGATCCTCTTTAAACTCCGTCGTTTTTATCACCACCCGCTCACCCTGCCAGCGTTGATCCGCTTTAATGCCAAACAGATTAAAACTGCTCTCTCCTGAAGCGTGTTGTGGAATTTTCTGCCCCCAACCGGTTTCCAAAGCAGACTGCGCAATCAAAACGTTGGCATCAAGCCCGATTTTTTTCGCGGCAATCTCTGCGTAGGGTCGAATTGCAGCAACAAACTCTGAGGGTGAGCTGACCGAGAACAGCGGCGCTGTTTTAGGCATCACTGTTTTTTCCAGCTGCACCCTGTTCTGCGAGACAACCATGTTACGCGCTTGAAAATGAGTATTCGAAGGGATAATCGGAGACGCTGCTGTGGAGGCTGACTCTGGTTTTGGTTCTACGGAGACCTGCTGTGCAATTAAATCGGAGATACCAAAACTGCCGCGTTTTGCCATCGTCACCGACAATTGGCTGTCAAACATCTCTTCATAAAAACGGGTTGATTGACTCTCAAACAGGCCTTCACCGCTGTTGGCATCCCGCATACTTTTCAACATCATTTTGATAAAAAATGCTTCAAACTGCTCCGCAACTTTTTTTAGGCTCTCTTGTTTGCCCTCATCGCCGTCTCTGGCTTGGTACTTCAAGGCACTCAAAGAACGATTGTCAAAATAGAAATCACCGTCCAAATTCACAAATCACTCCTTAAATCACAATCAGCTGAGCTTTCAAAGCACCGACCTGTTTTAGCGCCTCCAAAATCGCCACCAGATCACCTGGAGCAGCGCCAACTTGATTCACCGCTCTGACGATTTCACTCAACGAGACCCCTGAATCAAACAGAAACATGCGGTTATTCTCTTGAGTGACTTCAATATCATCTTTGGGTACCACGACGGTCTCTCCTTGCGACAACGCACCTGGCTGACTGACGATGGGGTTGGAGGCAATACTGACCGTCATGCCGCCGTGAGTCACCGCTGCCGGAGAGACCCGCACATGGCTGCCAATCACAATGGTGCCGGTACGAGAGTTAATGATTACCTTCGCCGCTGCCTCCCCTGGCACCACCTGTAAATTTTCTAAAAAAGAGATAAAACCCACCCGTTGACCACTCTCTTTGGGGGCAGAGACTTTTATGCTGCTGGCATCCAAAGCAACCGCCGCATTGGAACCCAGAGTATTATTTAAAGTGTCCACCAAATGTTTCGCGGTGGTGAAATCGGGGGAGTGCAGGTTAAATTGAATATAATCGCCCTGATTCAGCGCCGTTAACACTTCGCGCTCCACCATTGCCCCATTGGGAATGCGTCCAACACTGGGAATGTTTAAGGTCACACTGGAACCGTCTTTGCCCTCAACACCAAAACCACCGACCACCAAACTGCCTTGAGCAATGGCGTAAATATTTCCATCCACCCCTTTCAACGCAGTCATCAATAAACTACCACCACGCAAGCTTTTAGCATTGCCCAACGAGGAGACGGTAATATCTATGCTCTGCCCGACCTTGGTAAACGCAGGCAACTCCGCATGCACAATCACTGCGGCAATGTTCTTCACCTGCGCTTTCACATTCGCAGGCAGAGTCACACCGTATTGGCTTAACATGGACTTTAAACTTTGCAACGCAAAAGGCGCTTGACTGCTCTTATCTCCCGAGCCATCCAAGCCCACCACAATGCCATAACCGATCAGTGGGTTGCTGCGCACCCCAGCAATGGAGGCCAAATCCTTAATACGTTCAGCCGAACTGATTACGGGTAAAAGCAGTAGAGAGAGACAACACAACCGACAAATTATTTTCAACACACGCAGATTCACTCTTTAAAAAAACCAATATTCACTGGATAACAGGCGAGACAACCAGCCCTGACTGTTGGCTTGAGCAATGGAGCCACTGCTGCCATAATAAATTTTAGCATTGGCCACTTTGGTCGAAGAGATGGTGTTATCCGCACCGATGTCTTGCGGACGCAGCACACCAGAAAAATTCACCGACTCAGCGCCTTGATTAATTTTAATAATCTTCTCCCCCTGCACCACCAAATTGCCATTTTTTAAAATATCGACCACCGCCACGGTAATGTCGCCTCTTAAACTGTTGCTCTGACTGCTGTTACCACTGCCCGAGAAATTCCTCTTGGCCTTCACCCCTGCATCCAAAACAGGCACACCACGATAGTTACCTACGCCACCAAATAAACTGGAAACACCGATATCAGCTTGATCATTTTTCGAGGTGTTGGTTGATGCCAAGGTCGAAGCGTTGGTTTTCTCGCTCAACAACACCGTTAAGATATCGCCAATTTGATAGGCCTTATTGTCTTTAAAGAGCGAGATCGAACTGTCTTGTCGGTAAATCGCACCATTCAATAGCTTGTTCTCTCTGCTGTCAGGAATACGATCAATTTTTTCAAACTGAGTTTCAGAAAATCGCTTGTTTTCATAGGTCGCACAAGCCGAAACCGTCAGCAGTAACACAACAACAATACTTCGAGACAACATCCACATGATTTTTTTACTCAATGAAATCAGCTTAAATCCAGATCACACATTATTATTCAAAAACCTCAACATCCCATCCGCTGCCGAAATGGCCTTTGAGTTCATCTCGTAGGCACGCTGCGTTTCAATCATATTCACCATCTCTTCAACCACATTGACATTGGAAGTCTCCAGAGAGCCTTGGTTTAAACGACCCATGCCATTAAAGCCCGGCGTACCGGTCTGCGCGCCTCCGCTGGCTGCGGTGGCCAAAAATAGGTTTTCACCGATGGGCTGCAAGCCCACGGGATTAACAAAATCCGCCAATTGGACGTTACCCACTTGCACCGGATCGCTGTTGCCCTGCAACATCACCGACACCGTGCCATCATCCCCGATGGTGACACTTTGTGCTCCCGCTGGAATATTAATGCCAGGCTGCAAGGCATAACCACTGGAGGTCACCAGTTGCCCTTGATTGTCTAGGTTAAAACTGCCATCACGAGAGTAGGCCAAATTGCCATCGGGCATCTCTATTTGAAAAAATCCACGACCGTTAATTGCCATATCAAACGAGTTATTGGTTTGAACAATATTACCTTGGGTATACAACTTTTCCGTCGCCACCAAACGTACACCGGTACCCATTGATAATCCTGAGGGCAACTGGGTATCCTGCGAACTCTGGCCACCCGCTTGGCGCACATTTTGATAAAGCAGATCTTCAAACACCGCTCGGCTACGTTTAAAACCAGTGGTGTTAACATTGGCTAAATTATTCGAGACCACCGACATTTTGGCCTGTTGAGCATCCAAACCGGTTTTCGCTACCCAAAGTGCTGAATTCATAAGCGTTCCTTTTCTGTTTTAATTAGCCCAAACGCAACAAGCGAGCCGCAGCCGCATCGTTATCTTCAGCCGCCTTCATTAATTTGGCTTGCGCCTCAAACGAGCGCGAATATTCAATCAAGTTCACCATTGCCTCAATGGCATTAACATTACTGGATTCCAACATCGAGCTGCTTAAACGTACCGTGGCATCGGCTGCCAATGGCTCACCGGCTTTGGAGTGAAAAAGGGCATCGTTGCCTTTATAAAGATCCCCAGCCGTAGGATTGACCAATTTAATTCGATCAATTAACACCATTGAGGTTGCCGGTTGTCCTAACGGCTGAATGCTGATACTGCCATCCGCAGCAATAAGCACATTGTCATGCGGCGGCAGACTGATCTGACCACCCTCACCCAAAATCATCTCCCCCGCACCGTTTCTCAACAGACCGTTGCTGTCCAGACGCAGATCACCGCGACGGCTGTAGGCTTCCTCACCCTGTGGTGACTCCACCGCCATCCAACCACTGCCGCTAATGGCCACATCCAGAGCACGTCCGGTGGAAATCAAAGCTCCCTCTTGAAAACTACTGCCCGCCCGCTGCGTTTCTGCATAAACACGACTGGGCTGACCCGAACCATAAACCGGCAACTGTTTAAAATAATCAATGTCGGCTTTAAAACCCGTGGTGTTCAAATTCGCTAAATTATTACTGTTGCTGGTCTGCGACAACATAATATTTTTAGCGCCAGTCATTGCCACATAAAGCATACGATCCATAATTAACTCAGCCTAAATGTTCATAATGGTTTGTGTCAGTGAGCTGGAGGTCTCTATCGCTTTGGCATTGGCTTGAAAATTACGTTGCGCAGTGATCAACTTAACCAACTGCTGAGTTAAGTCCACATTGGATGCTTCCACCGATCCACCTTTAATCGCACCCAAACCGCCATTATTGGCCTCACCCCCCATCACCGCGCCAGAGTCTATCGTCTCCACCCAAGCGCTGTTACCCACCGATTGTAGCCCTTGTGGATTGCTAAAATCAGCCAAGGCAATTTTCCCCAAGGGACGGCTTTTACCGTTACTAAAATTAGCCTGCACCAAACCCTCTGCGGAAATGTTCATCCCCGTTAAAGAGCCGGTGGTATTGCCATCTTGAGAGAGAGAAAATACTGCAAAGGGAGATGAAAATTGACTGCTGCCACTGTAATTACTGTTCAAGGTCAATGGATCAGCGCCGTTAGTTAACACCACAGGGGCAAACGAAACACCGCCTCCCAGTGGAGCTGTTAAAGCACCACCGGCATCAAACTGAAGGGTCTCTGCCGTGGTTGCGGTTAACGCCACCCCATCCAGATAACTGCGGCTCTCCCAACTGTTGGTTGCCGCACTGGTTTTAAAAAAATAGTTGCTCATCACATGGCTGTTACCCAGTGAATCGTAAACCGTCGCCGAAGTTGACTGGTTATACGTTGTGGCGTTCAGCGGATCAAAACCCGCCGCTGGCAACACCGGACTTGAGGCCGGAAAATTGGCAGACAATGTCACTGCCGTGGTCGCTGTCGGCGCACCAAATTCCTCCGGTATCAATAAAGGGCCTGCGGCAGAAATATTGGATGAGGAGACCGTGCCATCCGCATTAACCGGAAAAACCTGGATAAATTGCCCCGCACTGTTGACCACATAGCCATCCTGATTAACCTGAAAACCGCCAGCACGGGTATACACCCGATCCTCACCCGTTGCCGTATTGGAGGCGACAAAAAAACCTCGGCCACTGATGGCCAAATCCAAACTGTTATTGGTCGCTTCGATATTGCCTTGATTGAACATTTGGGTCACAGAGGACAACTGAGTACCAGATCCAATGCCGTTGCCTCCGGCAGCAGAAAACACATCGGAAAACTCAGTGCGAGACTCCTTAA
Organism: uncultured Gammaproteobacteria bacterium; assembly: GCA_964615985.1. Lineage (GTDB taxonomy): Bacteria > Pseudomonadota > Gammaproteobacteria > JAUZRS01 > JAUZRS01 > JAUZRS01. The sequence continues at coordinate 8,641 of CAZTQX010000072.1, forward strand.
AACCAATCGAACCCACATTAGCAATGTTATTACTGGTCACCCCCAGATCAGATGAAGCGGCGTTCAAACCACTTAAAGAGGTATTAAATGACATTTATTATTCTCCAAAAATTACTGAATTCGTTTTGCTTGGCTCAAAGGCAACAAGCCCACTCCATCCAGATCCAACATAATCTCACCACCCCCATTGGCCATCACCACACTGTTCACTCGCGCCGTGGTAAAAGTGGGGTAACTCTGTGCCACACCCTGCTCCAAACCTTCCGCCACCACCGTGTAGTCACCCAGCGGCGCACTGCCACCGCCGTCAATCGCTCCATCCCAGTGGTATTTCAGCAGACCACTGCCATCATTAACCACCGGTAAACTTCGCACCAATTGACCCGAGCCATCGTACACATTGACGATGACACTCTGCGCTGCCGACCCTGCTTCAATCTCGCCACGCATCCCCACATCCGCCTGCAAACTGTTGTTGGCACTGCTAACCAACACATCTCGACCGATCATGCCCGCTGCTTGCAAGGTTTGATTGGCCTGCAACACCGAGCTGACATTGGTAAAGGATTCCTGCAAACCTTGGATGCCATTGACGGTGCCAAACTGTGCCATCTGACCTAAAAAAGCGGTATTGTCCATCGGCGAAAAGGGGTCTTGATTTTTCATCTGCGCGGTCATGAGTTCCAAAAAAGCATCTTGCCCCAGCTCTTTCGAGCCGTCAGTTTGAGTCTGTTGAGCGCCACTCAAACCCGCTTGCGCGTAAATGTCGGTTGAATTTTGATTGATTGCCACCACGGTTGTTTCTCCTATTCACCCAAAGCCAAAGTACGTAACAGCAATTTTTTTGAGGTATCCAATACATCAACACTGTTTTGATAAGAACGTGAACTGGAGATCATATTGGCCATCTCTTCCACTCGATTGACGTTGCTCGCATACACATTCCCCTCTGCATCTGCCAAAGGATGATCGGGGGCGTAACGCACATCCACCGCCGCTTGGCTCTCCACCACCCCTCTCGTTCGCACCGCAACAGAGGAGCTGTTTTTCGCATCCGTTAAAACCGCTTGAAAAATAGGCGAACGCGCATGGTATGCCTCCTTTGCAGAGCCACTGACCGTATCCGCATTAGCCAAGTTACTGGCAGTAATATTCAGACGTAACGATTGAGAACTCATCGCCGACCCCGCCACATCAAAAACAGAAAACAGAGACATGATTAATTACCTTTAATCGCAGTTAACAGACCTTTAAATTTTCCACCGATAAAACGCAGCGTGGCTTGGTAGCGCACGGCATTTTCTGAAAATGCGGCTTTTTCCAATTGAGGGTCTACCGTATTACCATCCAGAGAAGCTTGATAAGGGTTACGGTATTGCAGTTCCGAAGCAAATGAGTTCTGTGCAGGAGGGATATGACGGGGATTATTCTGCCTCAGAGGCAATGAAGCAGCCTGCTGTGATTGTGACAATATTGACCTGAAATCAAGATCTTTCGCTTTGTAGTTGGGGGTATCGGCATTGGCGATATTAGAGGCTAATATCGAAGTCCGCTTTGAGCGCAAATACAGCGCCTTTTCATGAATACCCAAGACCTTGTCAAGATTGATTCCCATTTCAGCTCCTTGTCGCTGTTATGAGAATGTAATGGCACTATGTATGCCAACAAGGAATTCAGCTCGCCTCTTGCAACTCCTTCATATTTTTAACGACCGACTGAGCCAAAGCATCCGAACTGAATTTTGAAATAAACTCATCTGCCCCCACCTTACTGACCATCGATTGGTTAAAACCACCGCTTAACGAGGTATGCAATATGATCTTCAAATGTTGCAGGTCATCATTTTTACGAATATTACAAGTTAATGTATAACCATCCATTTTTGGCATTTCGATATCAGAAATAATCATCGCCAAACGCTCAAACTCTGGCTCATCATCACGCACCCACCGAGTCAATAAGGCCAAGGCTTCTTCACCATCCAGTGCCAATACAGCCTGACAGCCGATTTGTTCTACGGTTCGTTTCACCTGACCCCTTGCTACGACCGAGTCATCTACAATCAAGATCATATTTTTTTTGCAATCCTTAATAAAATCAGAGTTAATATATTCATCAGAAAGGCTTTCATTCACCCCTATCACTTCAGATAAGACCCGCTCTACATCAATGATCTCGATCATCTCACCTTCAACTTTTGTCACCGCCGTTAAATAACTGGTGTTGATCCCCCCTTTTGGCAGCGGCAAAATATCTTTCCAGCTCTGATTGACAATGCGATCCACCGCAGACACCAAAAATCCCTGCATGTTATTGTTGTACTCGGTAATAATCAAAAATGCGGACTGACTCTGATCAATGGCGCTTAAACCAATAGAAAAACTCAAATCCATCACCGACATGGTTTTGCCACGAATGTGTACCACCCCTCTGATCATCGGGTGAGCTTTAGGAAGAACCGTTAAGGGAGGACATTTAATCACCTCTCGAACCTTAAAAACATTAATACCAAAACACTGCTTACCCGGCAAACGAAACAGCAGCAACTCCATTCTGTTCAGCCCTGCCAGCTGTGTACGTGTATCTACAGAAGCGATAAATCCAGCCATATAAAAATTTCCGTTAACGTTTTGACACCAAAACAACCCCAAGACATTAGGCTTATAAT
>CAZTQX010000073.1:0-11210 GCA_964615985.1 uncultured Gammaproteobacteria bacterium
TGTGGTTTATGGTTCGTTGGCCACGGCGATTATTGCGCTGCTCAGTTTGGAGGTGGCGGGGATGATTATTTTGCTGGGGGCGCAGGTGATTGCGGAGTACGAACGTTTGGATGAGGCGCGCTACAGTGAGGGTTTGAGTACGGATTAGGGTGGTTCGATTTCATCCCCATTTGAGGCGTAATTCAAAAAGTGCATCGAGAATAGAAACAGCGGCAGATACCAAGTGGTGGCCAGCAGAGACCAAACCAGTAAACGCATGGCTTCGCTGAGGGCGTTACCGGAGGCAAACAGCAGAGTGAACAGCAAGATGTTGCACAGTGACAGAATAATGGCGTTTTCGATCAGGCTTTGCCAAGAGAAGATGAGAAGCAAGAGAAAGCCATAACCTATGGCGATGTTGCTGATTTTTTCGGTTGTGCTGAGAGTTGGATGTCAGACATGACATAAAGAACCATAAGATAACCGCAAGGCCGATCACTCCAGCGAGAGGCATCAGCCAAGATAAAAATGTGAAATTAAGTGTTTTTTCTGTATTGGGCATAGTGGGTGTATGGTATTCAGGTTTTAGGCCAGCCGATTTATTATGATGTAGATTCAGTTGTGAAAAAGCTTGCCAGAAGCGCATTTTCAGTTATGGTTAACCCCTTGATAAGGAGATTGATAATGAACACAGAGACTTTGATTAAGCCATTGAAGATAATCGTATTATTGGCCATTACGACTTTTTTGGTCAGTTGTGGCGATGATTCAACGACCAATACAACAACGGGCACGACAAACATAGCAACGGATACCCTCAGTAGCCTGTTTGAACGAGAGTTTAAGAGCTGCGCTTTGAACTGCCACTCTCCTGGCGGCACAGAAGCAGCAGGCCCCGATATGAGCAATAAAAACAGCTTTCATGCGGCACTGGTTAATAAGTCGGCTGTGAATTATCCACTTTGGTTCAAAGGCTCTACATGCAGTTTGGTGGTGGGTTTTATTACGCCGAATAAAGCAGCAGAGTCGATGTTATTGGCCACCTTTGTACAAGCTCAATCTGAGTTGTTGTCAGCGGCGACTAGTTGCATTACCTCATACAATCTTCATGTGGCCAATCGGGTGAGTTTAAGTGCCGCAGGCATTGTTGATTTGACCTCATGGATTAACAAAGGAGCGTTGAATAATTAAATCAGTCTTGCTGATGCTTGTCTGGTTTTTTAAATGGCTTCTGGTTACGGCAGCGACGCTGCTGGTGGCCGCTCTAATTTTATTACTCTCCAGCTACCTGCTGCTCAGAGCACCGCTTGTTTATCAAACTTTGCTGCCTCAAATTCGTCCCCTGTTATTAGAAAAGGGCATTCGCCTTGATCAATTAAATTCATTGGAAATTGATCTGTTTCGTGGGTTTAAACTCTCTGGCTTGAAATTCCATTGGCAACAAAGTCAACAGCAGTGGGTTACCGTGCAGTTGGCCGAGTTTGAGCTAAATTATTCTCTGCCAGAGCTGTTGCAACAGCGCCTGTTTATCGAAACGGTGCGCTTAAAACAGTTGGATCTGGAGGCGGAGTTAACCTTAGAGCCAACGCTTCAAGAGGTCGATTCAGAGCCAATGGATTGGCAGCAGCAGCTCCAACTGTTGCCGCTGCCATTGCAGATAAAAAACATAGAGATTGAAGAGAGTTACCTCACTGTTTCGTTACAGCAAGTCGGTGAAAAAGTGCAGATTGAGACGGGGCTGGATTATCAAGCTCAGTTGCAGTGGCAGGGCAGCGAGATCAACAGTCAGCAGCAGCTTAAATTTACGGCATTAAAAGTAGATCGTAAAAGCCTTTCCGACCATCAAACGCTTTCTGATACCGATCTTACTGTGCATTTTTCGTTGAATCTTGATGATCTGCAACAACAGCCTAACGGTCATTTTAGTGCTGAGTTGAATTTTAAATCCGCTGGCCTACTGCACAAAACCGCCAAACTTGAGCTGGACTTGCAGCCTCAGATCCAATTGAAAGTTAAGGGAACTCTGGACGATCTTCGTCAGCCGTTGGAAACCTTATCATTGCAGTTTGAACAGCAGGCTTTGATTAAACAGGTGCATTTTCAACAGCGGCTTGAGACGAGTGAGCCGTGGCAGACGATGCAGGTGGCAGTACAGAAAGTGGTTGTGACGGGTGATTATCAACAAGGTCAGATTCAGATTCAGGCCGAAAGCAGCCAAAGGCAGTTGCAGTTGCCGCAACTAAAACAGCCTCTGAACAGCCGTCAGGTGATTTCGCTCTCCACAAATTTGGCCTTGACAGCGGTGCAATTAAAAACCGATATTTTTCTGCAACATCAGCCACTGCTGTTTTTGAACCTCAGTGCAGAGAATTTAGCTGACCACCTGACGCTAAAACCAGAAATTACACTTTACGCGCGGAAAAATTTATTGGCGTACAGTGATTTGGCCAAGCCGCTGCGTCAGTTTGGTGGCCAAAAAATAGCGTTCAAGGGTGAGGCGAGTGTGACTCATCAGCAAAAAAACATTCAGAGTGTTGATTTTGAGAAACTGATGCAGTGGCCATTCGAACTGTCAGGCCAAACCACCTTGACTCAACTCAGCAAGCCGCAGCAGAAAAGCAGCCCTGTTTATTCGCAACCGATTCAGTTGGATTTATCCCTCAATAAGAAGGATGACTCTCAGATCGAGTGGCAGCTTAAAGCCCCTAAACTTAAATTAGCTGAACTGAAAAGACCCATTGCGCTTGAATGGTCAAACAGCAGTCATCTGCAATGGCCATTGCAAAAGCTGCGTATTGAGGGTGAGGTAAAAATTGATCAAAAATCGGCTCTCAGCTACCAAGTCGAGTTAGAGAACGAGGTAAAAAAAGCTCAGATCAACACCGTCTTGGCAGTGCAATTGGATCCCCGCTGGCAACGTTATCATCCTTTGTTAAAACAGCTCGATCAGCTGGGCAGAACCGATCTGAATTGGTCATGGCAAGCAACACTGAAACACGACAAACAGAGCTTGCTCTCTCTGCTTGAAGAGGATTTGTTGCAGAGTGACATCAAGTTGCAATCCACTTTAATTGCTCGGCAAAAAAGCGCGGGAACATTAGTGCAATTCAGTCAGCCGCTGAAACTTAAACAACAGTTGGATTGGTCAGGTCGTGGTTTTGAGTTGGCAAATCAATTGAGTGGCGCGCAAGTGAGCGTCACTCAACTTTTCAAAGCCAAAAAAGTTGCACTGCAAGTGCAGTTGGCAACGGATGACCCATTGTTGCCAAAAAAGGTGCAGTTGAAGGTGGCTGCCGATGCAGAGTCCTTGGTCGTTAATAACGATTTTGAAACCGCGCCGCTGCTGTTTCCTTTGCAATTAAGTGCCAAAGGTCGTCAAACGGGCAAGGAGTTGGAGCTAACGGAATTTAATCTCGACCTGAGTAAAAAACTGTTGGAGCTGGAGTTGTCAGCCAATTTTGATCCGCAGAGTAACAGCGGTCAGGTGAGCGGTTTGTTGCAAAGTCGGTTGCGTCCCAATCTGTTGCAACAACCGGCGCTGTCAGGCAGTGGTACTTTGGCGTTGCCGTGGCAACTCACTCTGGAAGAGGGGCATCGCGCCAGCTTGGAGGCGGAGATGCAGTTTGATGATTTTGCTCTGTCATTGGATCAGCTAGAGTTGAGTAACATCAATGGCTCTCTGAAAATTGCCGAAGAGTTGCAGCTTAACGACGATAAAAGTGTCAGTTTTCGTTACCTGCTGCATGTCGATCCCTTTCAGCGGGTGGATTACAGTCGTGTGCAGCCACAGTTGTTGAGTCGGCAGAATTTGAGCATCGAACATTTGCAACAGGATCGTTATCAAGCGGGGCCGCTGCACGCCAGCTTAGGGTTGGAACAAAATTTATTGCGCCTGCAACAGTTTGATCTGGCGCTTTATGGCGGTTTTATTACCGGCCAATTTTATCTGGATGCCACTCCAGGACGTTGGAAAGTGGGTCTGTTGAGCCGCTTGAGTCAGATTAATTTGCAGCCGTTGTTGGCGGCAGATTCGCCCTATAAAAACAGCCCACAAAAGCCGATCAGCGCCCGTACTGCGCTGGAGTTCGATTTGAAGCGACGGCTGTTGGAGGGGCGTATCGACATCAGTGACATCAGTCGTGAGCAACTGTTGCAGTTGTTGGAGCTGTTTGACCCCAATTATGAAGATGAGCAGTTGGCGAAAATTCGTGCTGCATTGCAAGTGGCTTACCCTGAGTGGTTGGCGCTCAAGATGCAAAAAGGGCTGTTGGATCTAGAGCTGTCATTGTCGTTAATACCAGGGACGTTGCGGGTACAAAATTTACCGCTGAGTCCTATTTTGGAACGTTTTGCGGGTGCTGCTTTGGATAAAATCGAAGCGTTGCCTTTGCAATAAATAAGGAGTTTTTTTGTGAAAAATGGGTTGTTGATTGTGATTGTTTCTCTTGCCGGTTGTGTGGCTTTGCCGGATGTCTATCTGATTGATCGTCACACGGTGATGGAGGCGGAAGCCTCCGGTGAGTGGCCAGAGTTGGAGCAACGGTTGTCGCAACAGGCGCTCAAACTAGGCCCTGAACCTTTGCTCATCAATGAAGAAGATCCACGAAAAAAACGGGCATTTAACGTTCTTAATGGGGAGTTTGTTGAGGAGCGCACAGCACCATGAATAGGCGGTTGTTGTTTTTACTTCTGTTACTGTCCGCCTCTCTTTCTGCGCAAGAGGGGGGTGATTGGAGCAATAACAAAATTGCTGAGCCGAATAAAATCACCGTCGGGCCGTGGGATAATTTTCAGGCCAGTGTCAGTGGAGATGAGCGACAGATTATTTTTACCCGTGATCAAAATCAGATCCCTAATTTAATGCAGCTCGATCCGAATAAAAACGTCTTGAAAATGGTGTTACTCGGACGAGATGATGCGAAAGATGCGGCACTCAGTCACGATGGTAAACGTCTGCTCTTTACTCGTTATCGTCGTGATGCACAAGGCAACATCTGCCTGTTGACCTTGGGTGAAGCGGAGCCGAATTGTTTTACCGACTCTGCGACCATTGATCATTCGCCGTTTTGGGTGGGTGAGGATAAAGTGGCTTATCTGCGCCGTAGCGCCTTGCAATTGCAGTGGCAACTGATTTTGTATGATTTGAAAAACGGTCAAGATCAAGTGTTGTTTCGCGGTAATTTTGCTTCGGCCAGCGCGTCAAGGGATGGCCGTTATCTGCTTTTCAGTGAAATTAATGCCGAGAATCAGCGTCAAAATAAAGTCTATGATTTTACTGCTCAGAGACTGCATGAACTGCCTGATTTTGATCTGCCCGGCATCAGTGGCTTTCAACGTTTTTCCAATGACGGTCAGTGGCTCTATTTTAGCCGTTTTATGAGCGACAGCAACAATGATCAGTTGATTGATGGCAACGATCATGGGGTGATTTTCCGTGTTTCGTGGCAGCGGTTAGTGCAAGCTAAAAATAAATTGCTGCCAGAGCAGCTGACCTCGGTGAGCAACAACTGTAAATTTCCGGAGCTAAGCGATAAAAACCTCTATCTGACCTGCGCCTTTGAGGGTTCGTTGGACATTTACCGAATTGATCTTCAGGGAGTGGTACCCGCTCATTGGAACGAGGCGGAACTGTGGGAGGCGCATCAAGCGGCGCGCAGCCATGCTGAGCGGTTATTGATTCTCAATACATTGCGTTACCGTTTTCCTGCTCTGCATGCGTCGATTATTGAACGCTTGTTAAGCCATCATTTAGAGAATTCTGAATTTGGTGCGGCGCGTTATTATCTAACTCAATTAGAGCAGCAGAACAGAGAGAGTGCGCCCAAAAAAGTTCTCTTTTATCGCACTTTAAGTCAATTGCTGGCAATTCGTTCCAGTAAACAGAAAATCCCCGTGGGCATGGTGACAGCACGTTTTCAGCGTTGGGTTAAAACCGAGCGTCAGCGTTTAAAAAAGGGCGCGCAGTGGTTCAGTTTAAAGGCGTTGGTTAACGCTTATCTTGATTATGAGTTGGGCGACAATGAGCGTGCCTTGCAACGGCTGGATAAAGTGGGGTTGCAGAGCAATCAACTGCCGTTGGAGAGTTATTTGGCCTTTGATTTGTATCGCTTGTTATTGCAACAGAGCGATCCACAGCGTTTGTTAAACCTCTATCCAAGCATGTTTAATCACGCCGATTTTTCTCTGGAAGCGCAGCTCTATTATGCCTTTCATGCGCTGAAATTATTGACCGAATTAGAACCGGATTTAGCAAAACGTCAGCAGCGTTTACAGGCATTGCAAGTTGCGAGTTCGGTCACTGAAGTGCAAAAACTGTTTGCGGTTGAGTTGGCCAGCTTGGCCTTGGCGGAAGCTCAGGAGCCACTGAAACAGCAGCAGGCGTTTGCCAAGATCAGCCAACTGTTGCGTGAGAGCCAGAAACAGCCACTGCTGCGTAAGGTGCAGCACACCCGCGCCATTCAAATTTTGGCGGCTGCCGAGCGTTACGGTTTTATGGAGTTGATGTCGAGAAGTTGGTTGTTGTTGACCCACATTTCCGAGATGGAATTTATTAACAGTCGTGATCAATACGCCACGGTGATGTTAGAGAAAGGCTATGGCCTGATGCAGCAGAATAGCTTAAACCAAGCCTACAACACCTTTTACAGTGCGATTAGGCAGACGGATGATCTGGAGGCGCACTACCAGTTGATCGAGTTGGCAGCCATTTCAGTTCTGGGTAAAAAAGAGAACCTGAAACAGGTTTATCAACTGTTGGAAAAACAGCAACTGTTGGCAATCAGTGCGCCTTATGTTGAGGCGTTGCAGTTGATCTTGTCGTCAGAGAGTGGCGAGAAAGAGGAGGCCAAAGCGTTGAAGTTGTTGCAGTCTATGGATCATCTCAGCACCACTCCGGCGATGCAGGAGCTGTTGATGGGGGTGGTTTATCATCGCCAACTGCGCCGTTCGCAGCAGGGGTACAGTTTTGATCAGACGCTGTTTCAGCAGGCGCATCATCATTACATGATGGCGTTGGATTTTGGTCGTGATAATCGGCGGATTAATGCCGTGGTGTGGGAGAACTTAGCACACCTGCATCTGGATGTGCGTCACTACGGTTTGGCAGCGGGGTTTTTTCAGCAGCGTTTATCTCTGCCATTTTTAAACCGTGAACGTGAGGCCAATGTGCGTTGGTTTGCGGCTCGGACTCTTTTTTACAGCAATCAGCCACAAGAGGCGCAGCAGCAGGCGGAGCAGGCGTATCGGTTGGCCATGCAGAGTGCCACATTACAGCCGCTGCCTTTTTTGGAGAAGTGGGCGTTTTACAGCCTGCAAGCGGGTCATTACGTTGAGGCTGAAAAGCGTTACACAGAGTTGTTAATTGAATCTGATCAATTGGGTTTAAACAATCAAATTAAAGCGCGTTTGGCGTACGCTTATGCGCTGAAAAAAGAGCAGAAACCCCCACAGGCGGTTGCCCAATATCGACAGGTGTTACGCTTAAGCGAGCAATTAAAACCGCAAGCCAAAGGCCAGCGGCAGTTGTTAAAAACCGATGCAGTGCGTTATCAACTGTTGGCGCAGGGTTTTTTGGCGCAGTTGAGCGAGGCCAAAGAGGCGCTTGTTTATCACCGAGCGCGGATTAAGCTTTGGCAGCAGTTGGCAGAGAACCCACAAGAGTACGCTTACAGCGAGAGCAGTCGGCTCTCTTTTCTCTGTAAAGATCAGCAGCAGTTGGCTTTGGCTCTGGAGCAAAGCGGTGATTTAGGCGCTGCCTTTCAGGCCATGAACGCTGCGCTGCACAGTGCGGCGTTGTGGAGCAAAGAGAGTGAAAACAGTACAGGGCCGGTGATCTATCGTACTTTGATTAATCGGCTCAGTTTTTCTCTGTTGCACCCCGATGAGGCCAAGCAGCATCAGAGCAAGCTTTTAGCCGAGCAGGTCAAAGCGGCTTTGAGTGGTTTTGAGCAAGCGGTGTATCGTTCAGAGGTTTTGTTGGAGAAGGAAGCGCGTTTGCAGCGGTTGTGGCAGGCGTATGTGCGACTTTAAACCAATTGTTCTTAAAGGGGTTTTGCGGTATGAATAGGCCAGTCAAATAACCCGCAGAGACGGAGTCCATAACAGTGAGTATTGTCGCCAGTAACTTGATTCAAACCAAATTAACCATGCCTCGCAGTGTCGATGCGCTGGTGGAACGCGCTCAGTTGTGCGAGTTACTGGGGGAACATCCGCGTAAGGTGAGTTTGGTGGTGGCTCCGGCTGGATTTGGTAAAACCACCTTGGTCTGTCAATGGTTGCAAGAGCTTGCTCTGCCAACAGCGTGGTTTTCGCTGGATGAGTGGGATAACGATCCGGTGCGTTTCTGGTCGTATCTGTTGAGCGCTCTTCAGGGTCTTGAACCTTCGTTTACCAAGGTGGCCTTGAGCGCATTGGCCAGCAGTCAGCCGCCTAAAATTGAGGCGTTGTTGCCGGATCTGATCAATCAACTGCTGGTGCGTACATCCCCTTTGATGTTCGTTTTGGATGATTACCATCTGATTGATAACTCGGAGATTCATCAGAGCCTGCAACGTTTTATCGACCATCTGCCAGAATCGGTGCATCTGTTGATCACCAGCCGCTGCGAATTGCCGCTGCGATTGTCACGGTTGCGCGTCTCGCAGCAGTTGACCGAAATTGATGAAGAACAGTTGCGTTTCAGTGCCGAGGAGACTGGGCGGTTTTACGTCAACAGCATGGCGTTGACGCTGGATGAGCAGACCTGTGAGACCCTGCATCGGCGTACCGAAGGCTGGGTGGCGGCGTTGCAGTTGGCGGGTTTGTCGCTGCAACGGCTGGAGGAGAAGGAGCCTTTTTTAGCGGAATTTGGCGGTGATGATCGTCTTATTGCCGATTATCTCACCGAAGAAGTATTGAACCATCAGTCCCCTGAGTTACGTCGATTTTTGCTGCTGACGGCGCATTTGCCGCGTTTTAACGCCGAGCTGTGCAATGCGGTGTTGGGCACTTCTGACAGCGCGGCGTTGCTGGCGGAGCTGGAACAGAGCCACATGTTTTTGATCCCCTTGGATCAGCGGCGGCGTTGGTACCGTTATCATCATCTGTTTTCTTCGCTGCTGGTGCAGCAATGCGCTGATGAGGCTGAGGCATTGAGCGTGCATCGGCGTGCCAGCGTTTGGTACGCCGAGCAAGAGAGCATGGAGGAGGCTCTGCTGCACGCCTTTCAAGCGGAGGATTTTGTTTGGGCGGGGGAGCTGCTGGATCGCTTTGGGATGCGTTTGTTTCATGGCGGTTCGGTGCGGACGTTGCGGGATTGGATGCAACAGTTGCCAGAAGCGGTGCGTGAAGCTTCAGCGCAGCGTTTGATTATCTATGCGTGGGCGCTGTTTGCCAGTACCGATGAAAATGTCGAGCCGTGGTTACAGAAAATTGAGCAATTGATGCAGCAGGAGCCAGAAAGTCGTCCTTGTACCGAGCCACAGTTGAATCTGATTCGCAGTTTTTCCGCCATGCATCATGGTGAGGTGCATCGGGCGTTGGCGTTGGTGGAGTCTTCCATTGCGCAGTTGCCAGAGGATGAAAGCCACACCCACACCGCGCCTGGTCTGATTCTCTGTGTGGCCTATTTTGTCACCGGTCAGTTGCAAAAATGCGAGCCTTTTCTGGAGAAAACCATCGCTTTGAGCTTGCGTCAGCAGAGTGCCATTTCACTGATTCCTCTGTTGGCGGTGCAGGTGCGGTTACTGCTGCGTTCCGGACGAGTGGCTCAAGCGGAGTGGCAGTTGCGGAGCAGTTGGCAGTTGCTTAAAGAGCGTGGCTGGGATCAGATTGCCGATTGCGCTTGGTTGTGGCTGGTGGGCGAGGAGAGCGCGTTTTTGCAGCGCCGTTTTGAGCTGGCTGAGCAACGTCTGCAACGAGCGGAGCAGTTGATTGCCACGGAGTCATGGCAGATCTCGCGCAGTGTGGTGAAGCTGCGCCGAGGCTTGTTGATGTTGGCATTGGGCAGACGTGATGAGGCTCTGATGATTCAGCGTGATCCGGATCTATTGGCCTGTGGCACGATGGTGTTGCCTTTTTTGTCGTCGGTGCAGCAGTTGCGGAGTCAGTTGGCTTTTGAGTTGGGTGAAGCCCGTGAGCAGGATGATTTGGCCGAATTAGCACAGAACATTGAGCTGGCCAGCGATGCCAGTCGTGAACAGGATTTGTTGTTGTCTGCGCGTTGCTTGCTGCAACAGGGTTATGCCGCTGAGGTGGTGCAGTTATTAACACCTTTTTTAGCCGCAGCGGAACAGCAGCTGCGGCAGATTTCGGCCATTGAGGCGCGTATTTTAATGGCGCTGGCGCATCAGAGGTTGGGTGAGATGCCTTTGGCTTTGCAGCGCTTGCGGTTGGCGGTGGATGAGGCGCGCAAGGAGGGTATTTCACAGCCGTTTGTGGTGATAGGAGAGCCTTTGGTGACGTTGTTGAGACGTTTGTTAAGTCGAGGGCAGGAGTTGTTTATCGAGGATGTTTTGACTTTGATCGGTGTTGAAGAATCGCAGCCGGAAGCCGAATTTTTAGCCGATAACCGTGAGGAGTCATTGAGTGGCAAGGAGCGCAAAATCGTTGACCTGCTGGCCTTGGGATTGTCGAATCGTGAAATTTCTGAGCGGTTGTTTGTCTCTCAAAACACCGTTAAAACCCATTTGAAACACATCTACAGTAAGTTAAACGTTAGCCGTCGTGCGCAGGCGGTTTTGAAAGTCAAAGCCTTGGGGGTATCCGTATATGAGCAGTGAAAAAATGAAACAGCAGATTGCCGTTACGTTTAACGATGTGGCGGAGCGTTACGATGGCAACCTTTTTTTCAGTCGTTCCGCTGTGCGATTGGTGGATCATCTGGCAGCAGAGGAAAATATGGCGGTGTTGGATCTCTCCACCGGCACGGGCATTGTCGCCACGGAAATTGCACGACGGCAGGGCGGTGTGCAGATTGAGGCGTTGGATCTTTCCGAGGGGATGCTGGCGCAGGCGCGGCAAAAAGCGCAGCAGCAGGGGTTGGAGAACATCCATTTTCAGCAGGGTGATGCGGAAAATTTGCCTTATGCAGATCACTCTTTTGATCGCATCAGTTGCGGTTACGGCATGTTTTTTTACCCTGATATGGAACTGACCTTTCAAAAAGCATTTGCTAAGTTGAAAGCGGGTGGACGGTTTGTTGGTAGTGGGTCAAACCTGAATTTTAGTGTAGAATGGAAATTATGACATGTTAT
>CAZTQX010000074.1:0-11138 GCA_964615985.1 uncultured Gammaproteobacteria bacterium
AGCGGGGATGACAGTGATGTGGCAATAAAAACGGCAAGCGATTGGTCAGAAAGAATCAGCTTGCCGTGTGATTGGAATGAAGTAATAAACCGTGCTGGTTTTTCATTGCTTCTGTATGCATGATCTAGAAGATGCCGGTGTCCAACATCATAGCGATGGAAACGCGAACGGTGATGGTGAACAGAATGAAGCCGCTGATGATCAGGGTAATAAAGCTGCTTTGTTGCATGATTGAATCCTCAAATTATTGTTTTGGTTAGAGTTTGTTAACTCTGTGCTGTTGTTGGTAAGAATAGCGATGTTCTGCTGGCGTGGTTGGAACGCCTTCACATTTTGAGTGATAAGGGCATCACAAAAAGGGGGGTAACGCTCTATTCTTATGGGTTTTATGATGGAGTAGACATTTTTTCTGACATAAAAAAACGGCAAGTGATGCCAAGATCAACTTGCCGCTGCTAGGGTGATGATGGGTTTAGAAAAAATTGCCATCCATCATCAGTGCAATGGCGACGCGTAGGGTAACGATGAACACAACGATACCGCTAATGATTTCCAGAGGAAGAATACTGTTCTGTTGCATGATGTTCTCCTTGCCAATTTAATTGGCTTTTTTATCTGTTTATTTTTGCTTCGGTAGTTATATTAGTCCGATCCTTGAACAAGGAGAGAATAGAACTCACAGTTTGTGGGATAAATGGATCACAAAAAGAGCATAAAAGTACGATTCTTATCGGCTTTTATGCTCTTGGTCACGATTTTTAAAGGGGTGCTTTAACGCATCGTGACCAGCTCTTCTGAGCTGGTGGGGTGGATGGCGACGGTATCATCCAAATCTGATTTATTGGCTCCCATGCGAATGGCGACGGCAAACCCTTGCAGCATCTCGTCAGCACCTGGGCCAATAATATGGCAGCCGATCACCTTCTCCTCTGCGCCAACGGTGATCAGCTTCATTGCAGTGGGGACTTTGTGCTCAGTCAAAGCGTGGTACATGGAGGTGAAACGAGTCTGATAGATTTTAACTGCTTCGCCATGCTCCTCGCGGGCATCTTCTTCGGTGAGGCCAACGGTGCCGATAGGAGGGTGGCTAAAGACCACGCTGGCGATGTTCTCATAATTGAGATGGCGGCTCTCTTTGCCATCAAAAAGACGGTCGGCCAGCCGTCGAGCAGCGGCGATGGCCACGGGGGTGAGCTGAGCTTGGCCGGTGACATCGCCCAGAGCATAAACGCCATCAAGGCGGGTGTTTTGGTATTTGTCGGTGGTGATGTAACCCCAGTGATCCAGCGGTACGCCGATCCCTTCTAAATTGAGACCTTCCAGAGCGGGGCTGCGACCGATGGCCCAGATCACCGCATCGAGGTTTTTCAGCTCCATATCATGATCACTGATCAAGGTGATCTGGCCGTTCTCCTGCTGTTTCAGTTCGGTGGCTTGGCAGCGGGGCAGAATGTTGATGCCGTCATCCAACATGCTCTCCATTAGAGTGTCGCGCAGCATGGCGTCGAAATTCCGCAGCAGATGTTCTTTGCGTAGCAGCAGAGAGACATCACTGCCTAGGGCATTGAGCATTCCTGCCAGCTCGACGGCGATGTAACCGGAGCCAATGATGGCGACCCGTTTGGGTTGTTCCTTCAGATCAAAAAAACCGTCGGAGCTGATGCCCAGCTCGGCTCCAGGGATCTCCGGCACGTCGGGTCTACCACCCGGTGCGATGACGATGTGATCGGCGTGGTACTGCTCGCCGTCCACTTCGACGGTGTGCTGATCAACAAAACGAGCAAAACCCTGGATGTGATCGATTTTGGAGTCTTGCAGGTAGTTGATGTACCAGTCGTTGATGCCTTGAATGTAGGCTTCGCGCTTTTCGACTAACAGACTCCAGTCAAAGCCTTTCTGCTCAATATCGAAACCGTAATCTTTGGCTTCAGAGAGCGTGTGGGCGATGGCTCCGCCGTACCACATCACCTTTTTGGGGACACAGCCGCGATTGACGCAGGTGCCACCGAGATCGGCGTTGGTTTCAATCACCGCGCATTTCATGCCGTAACTGGCGGCGCGTTCGGCCACTGAGAGTCCGCCGCTACCACCACCGATGGCAATTAGGTCATACTGCTTTGTCATTGTTCTGCTTCCTATAAAATGGGTGGCGCTACTGTACCAATTTAGATTGAGAGACGCATGCCTTCACCGTTGAAAAAACTACCGACTCATTTGAATCTGTCTTTTTTACAAGATCGACTAAAGCAGTACGCACTGCTGGTGCGTCTGAATCGTCCCATTGGCATCTATCTACTGATGTGGCCGATGTTGTGGGCGCTGTGGATCGCTGCTGAGGGGATACCTGATCCGTTGGTGTTGGTGGTATTTCTGCTTGGCACGGTGCTGATGCGCTCGGCGGGGTGTGCCATTAACGATTATGCCGACCGCAATGTTGATCCCTATGTGGCACGCACTCAGCAGCGCCCCATTGCCTCTGGTCGAGTTTCACCCAAGGAGGCGTTGTGGGTCTTTGCGGTGTTGTCACTGTCGGCATTTTTTTTGGTGCTGCTGCTGGATTGGAATACGGTGCTGCTTTCATTTGGGGCGGTGCTGTTGACGGCGTTCTACCCGTTTGCCAAACGTTACACTCATCTGCCGCAGGTGGTATTGGGAGCGGCGTTTGCGTGGGCGATTCCAATGGCGTTTATGGCACAAACGGGTGAGCTGACGCAGGTGACGTGGTTGCTCTATCTGGCGACGCTGCTCTGGTCGTTGGCCTACGACACTTTGTATGCAATGGCGGATCGAGAGGAGGATTTGAAGATTGGGGTCAAATCTACTGCGATCTTGTTTGGTGATGCGGATCGTCTGATTACCGGCATGGTGCAGGTTTTGATGCTGCTGACGTTGCTGCTGGTGGGGAGCAAATTAGAGTTGAATTGGAGCTATTATTTGTCACTCGTTTTGGGGGGAGGGTTGTTTGTGTACCAACACCATCTGGTTCGTGATAGAGAGCCAAAGAGGTGTATTCAAGCGTTTCTGAACAACCACTGGTTTGGTTTAGTGGTTTTTATCGGTTTGGTTACGCACTATTTTTTCGCTGCCAGATAAAACTTAATGTGGTTTCTTGAGTCACATCAAAGCTTAACGAAATATGAAGCTGATTTTTTAAAAATTGGCTTAGTTTTGGCTTGAGTGGTCTTGTTGAGATTTTTGTTCTTTAATTTGTGCTTTTATCAGAGACAGAGCCGTTTGGCTCGGAGGAAAAATAATGAAACGTTCTCTATCAGTCGTGGTAGCCCTCTTTTTTGGCAGTTTGTTCTGGATGGCTTCGGCCAGTGCAGGGGTAAACCCGTGTAACCCATGTTCCATGAAGATGCATAATCCCTGCAATCCTTGTGGAATGAAAAAAATGCACAACCCTTGTAATCCCTGTGGAGCAAAAAGTGCCGGTGTTGATCCGAAAAAAGTGACTCGCCCTGCCGGAACGCATTTGAAACGAGGCAACCATGCAAGCATGCTTCGAAAGGGTGAAAAACTCTTTAAAGATACCTCTTTGAGCAGTAATGGCCTCTCTTGTAACTCCTGCCACACCAAACATGCCTTGTTTAAAAACACTTTTTCTGAAGCCTACCCTCACTACGTGAAAATGGCCAACGAGCAGTCAGGGGTGAAAAAAGTGGAGCTGGATGAGATGGTGCAGTTCTGCATGGTGGTGCCAATGGCTGCCAAACCACTGCCTTGGGATTCCACCAAATTGGCCGCTTTGACCGCTTACACCGCTGAGCTACAAAAAACCTTCAAGCCGAAAAATCCCTGTCAAATGAAAAAGATGCACAACCCTTGTAATCCTTGTGGTATGAAAATGAAGCAGCACAATCCTTGCAATCCCTGTGCTATGAAGAAAAATTGGTAGGAGCCGCTTTGATCCAAGCAAAACGCACTGTTTTGCTTGGATCAACTTGATTTTTCATCTTAGGAATGATGTACTTGCCTTGCTGGTTTCTTGTAGTTCAATCTAAAAACGAGCGAAAAGCTCGGAGGAAAATCGATGAAAATCTCTCTATCTGTGGTAATGGGTCTGTTTTTTAGCAGTTGGTTGTTGATGGTTGCCCCTGCCAGTGCAGAGCACCATATGAATCCTTGTAATCCCTGTGCGATGAAAAAAATGGATCACAATCCCTGCAATCCTTGTGCGGCAAAAGCCGATCACCATAAAAATTGTGATTCGAAAAAACATCATAATCCTTGCAATCCTTGTGCTGCTAAAACGAAAGATCACAAAAATTGCGATGTTAAAAAACAGCATAATCCTTGTAATCCATGCGGCATGAAAAAAATGGATCATCATCACAATCCTTGTGCGATGAAAAAAATGCACAACCCCTGTAATCCTTGTGGAATGAAGAACTGATCGGTTTTTAGCTGACAGTGATGTGGCAAGGAGGCCACTTTTTTTAGGCAAGATTTTTATGATTACAAAATTAATTCCATCTGTTTTATTGTTATTTTTTTCAGCTCTTCTCTCGGCAGCCTCTTCTGCTGATATTCAAAATTTTTTAGATCAACATTGGCAACAGCCACTGCCGAGTCAAGGCACTGCACCAGTACACTTTTCACCTTTAGAACGCTCTCTGCTGCCCAAAGATTGTGGCAGTTGTCACCCTCAGCAGTTTAAAGATTGGGGCAGCAGCTTGCATAGCAAGGCGATGAGTCCCGGTCTGCTGGGGCAGTTGATGGAGATGGCGGCCAGCGACCGCGAAAGCCAGCAAGCCTGTCTGCGTTGTCACACGCCACTCAAAGAGCAAGCGGACAGTCTGATTGCTAGCCTGAGTTCTGGTAAAAAGGGGGGGCTGCATACCGAAGGGCTGATTTGTGCAGGCTGTCATCTACGCGGTTACCAGTGGTTTGGGCCGCCGCGCAAAGACGGTTCTGTGCCAACCAGTGAGGAGAAAAAACAGCTTTCTCATGGCGGCTGGAGTCCACAGGCGGCCTTTGAAGACTCGGCTTTTTGTGCTGCTTGTCATCAGTTTGATCAAGAGGACGGTTTTGCCATCAATGGCAAATTGCTGGAAAACACCTATCAAGAGTGGTTGGCCAGCTCGGCTGCCAAAAATAAGCAGAGCTGCCAGAGTTGCCACATGCCCGAACGTCGTCATCTTTGGCGCGGCATTCACGATCCTGAGATGACTCGGAAAGGAGTTACCATTGAGATTCGCCAGCCGGTTTTGAGTGGAGAGAAACTGTCGGCGCAGTTCTATCTGAAAAACAGTGGCACGGGGCATAATTTTCCCACCTACGTTACGCCGAAAATTTATCTGCAAGGGGTGCAGTTGGATGCTCAAGGCAAGCCGCTTGAGGAGACCTTTTTGCAGTATCCTATCGGTTGGAAGTTGGAGATGGATCTCTCTGCTGAGCAGTACGATACCCGTTTGGCTCCCGATGAGGAGTTGACGATTGATTATGAAAATCCACGTCATCCTCGTGCGGTGAGGTTATTGATGAAGGTGGTGGTGGAGCCGGATGCCTTTTACAGCCGTTTTTATCGCAGCTTGTTGGAAAATGGTTATGCCCAAAAGGGCAAGCAGGAGATTGAACGGGCGTTGCTTGAGAGTGAGGCTTCAAAATACACTCTGTTTGAGAAGCGTTTGTCTCTGCCTTAGTGCCGACCGGCGCGAGCAAACGCCCATAATTGCACCTCTTCTACTCCCGCTTGTTTCAGTGTTGCGGCCAGTTCATTGGCAGTTGCACCACTGGTCATGACATCATCCACAATCGCCACCCGTTTTGCGATAATCGGTTTGATCACTCGAAAGGCTCCCTTGATGTTTTGTTGTCGCAGAGCAGTATTTAGCTCGGTTTGTGAGGTGGTGTTTTTCTGCCGTGCAACCAGATCGTGACGACAGCTCAGGTTTAGCTGCTTGGCGATATGCTGTGCGATCTGTTGTGATTGATTGAATCCTCGCTGCTGTAGTCGTTTGCTGTGCAGAGGTACGGGAAGGATTAAGTGAGGCAGATTCTCCTCTTGTTGCAGGACTTGGCTTATCAGGTGTGCGATCAGCGGCGCATAAACCAATTGGTTGTGAAATTTGAGCTGTTTGACCATAAAGCTGATGGGGTTCTGATAGAGGAAGGGTACTGTGCTGTGATCAACGGATGGTGGTTTTTTCAGGCAGTGAGCGCAGGTTAAGATGGTTTTAACAGCTGATATTTCAAGGGGATGAGCGCAGCGCTGACAGGCGCTTTGATTGCGAGGCAGATCCGCTTGACAGCCTTCACAGAGATCCAGTCCGCTGCTGTTAGCCGCACACAAAAGGCAGTGGTGTGGGTAGATTTTCTCCAGCAGTCGTTGCAGAAAAGAGGCGGTTTCTCTCTTTTTTTCAGTTGACAGTGAGTGAGTGGGCTTTATCATCTGAGTACTTAGGCTTTGGATAGCCAAATTTTTGATCTGAGGGTGAATGACATGAGCAGTAATAATGTGATTACAGGAGCTTCTTGCAAGTCAGCGGCCAAATGGTTCAGTTATGGCAACATTGCCGCCATGTTGGTGCCACTGCCGCTGTTTGTGCTCTGGTTTGGCGGTTCGATTGTTTTGTATGCCATTAATCGTCACCACCCCAGTGAGAAAGTAGGGGAATACACCCAAAAAGCAGCACACAGTTTTTATGCCACCGCCGCTCTGCTGGTGGTGGTGGGTACTTTTTTCCCTACCGATGTCTTCTATTATCTGGTCTTCTGGGCGGTGTCAGCTTCTTACGTTTTGCCTATGGCGATTATGGATATTCGCAAAATCAACCGTGATGTCTGGGACGACGTCAACCTCAATCTTTCACGAGAACAGACCCAATCATGACCGACTCTTTGCGTAACGACTGGACTTTGTCCGAAGTCCAAGCCCTGTTTAACCAGCCGTTTAACGACCTCCTATTTCAAGCTCATACTCTGCACCGCAGCCATTTTGACCCTAACAAAGTTCAGGTGAGCACCTTGTTGTCGATCAAAACCGGTGCCTGTCCTGAGGATTGTGCTTACTGTCCACAGAGCACCCATTACGATACCGGCCTTGGCCGCGAGAAGTTGCTGCCACTGGATGAGGTGTTGGAAGCGGCACGGCTGGCGAAAGCCAACGGCTCCAGCCGTTTCTGCATGGGTGCCGCGTGGCGCAACCCCACCGACAAAAACTTGGCGGTGGTGGCGGAGATGATCACGGCGGTCAAAGCCGAAGGCATGGAAACCTGCGTCACCTTGGGGATGTTAACCGACGGTCAAGCGGGGCGTTTGAAAGAGGCCGGTTTGGATTATTACAATCATAATTTGGACACCTCGCCAGAATTTTATGGCCAGATCATCACCACTCGCACCTATCAGGATCGTCTTGATACCTTGCAGCATGTACGCAATCAGGATATTAACGTCTGTTCCGGTGGTATCGTTGGCATGGGTGAAAGTGATGCAGATCGTGCCGGTCTGTTGATGCAGTTGGCCAATATGCCCAAACACCCCGAGTCGGTGCCGATTAATCTGCTGGTGAAAGTGGAAGGTACGCCACTGGATCAGACCGAAGCGCTTGATCCGCTGGAGTTTATTCGCACCATCGCGGTGGCGCGTATTTTGATGCCGCAATCGTATGTGCGCCTTTCGGCAGGGCGCAGTGATATGAGCGATGAGATGCAGGCGAGCTGTTATTTTGCTGGGGCTAACTCGATCTTTTACGGCGAAAAACTGCTCACCACCGAGAACCCCGAAGCGGTGCGTGATCAAGAGCTTTTCCAACGTCTGGGTATCAATGGCGATGAGACCGAGCTGACCCCCAGCAGTTGCACCTCGCAACCAGAAAAGGTTGAGTCCGCCGCTTCCGCATGAAGCAAACGTTAACCTCCGCTCTGGCAGCGCGTCGAGCCAAGCAGCTCTATCGCCGCCGTAAAACCATCGACTCCCCGCAAGGCCCGCAAGTGGTGGTGAACGACCGTTCACTGCTTAATTTCTGTAGCAACGATTACCTTGGTTTAGCCACTCATCCTGAGGTGCAAAATGCCCTGATTGCAGGCACGCAGCGTTGGGGTGTGGGCAGCGGCTCGGCGCATCTGGTGGGAGGTCACTCTTCGGCGCACGAAGCTTTGGAGCAGGAGCTGGCGGAGTTCACCGGTCGGGAACGGGCGCTGCTCTTTTCCAGTGGTTACATGGCCAATTTGGGTGTGACCGCAGCGCTGCTGGGGCGGGGGGATGCGGCCTTTGAAGATCGTCTTAATCATGCTTCGTTGCTGGATGGTGGCCTGCTCAGCGGGGCGCGGCTGATCCGTTATCCACACAACGACTCAATCTCGCTACAGAAAAAATTGGCAGCGCGTCCGCAAGGGCGACGGCTGGTGTTGACCGATGGCGTTTTTAGCATGGATGGCGATCAAGCGCCGTTAGCTCCGTTGGCCAAAATCTGTCAGCAACAGCAGGCGTGGTTGATGGTGGATGATGCCCACGGTTTTGGGGTGTTGGGTGAGAGTGGTGGCGGCTCTCTACAACAGGCCGGTTTGAGTGAGGAGCAGGTGCCGATTTTAATGGCCACCTTGGGCAAGGCGCTGGGCTGTTTTGGCGCGTTTGTGGCCGGTTCTGAAGAGTTGATTGAGACCTTGATCCAGCAAGCGCGTAGCTATATTTACACCACCGCGACTCCTCCGGCGCTGGCCGAGGCAACCCGGGTCAGTTTGCAGTTGGTGCAGCGCGAGGGCTGGCGACGGCAGAAGTTAGTCGAGTTGATCGCCCATTTTCGTCTGGGAGCGCAGCGGCTGGGGTTGCCGTTGATGGAGTCAACTACGCCGATTCAGCCGTTGTTGATCGGCAGCAGTGAAAAGGCGGTGCAGATCAGCCGAGAATTAGAACGGCTGGGGTTTTTGGTCACTGCCATTCGTCCTCCCACAGTGCGGGAGGGCAGCGCGAGGCTGCGAGTGACTCTGTCGGCGAGTCATGAGATTGAGCAGGTTGATCGGTTGCTGCTGGCACTGGAAAAGTTGCGATATTTATTGCTCGAAATCAGTGCTTAACTTGTTTTTGTTGTGTCTCGCAGAGCAGTTCGTACAGAGCCTGCATATCACTTAAATTTAAGTTGAGCTGCTGGGCAATTTCGGTTTGTGAGAGCCGTTGTCGCACGCAATGCAGATAGAGAATCCAAACCGATTGAGTGTGGTGATTTGAGAAAATAGCACTTTTAAGTCCCTTCAGTTGCTTGTAGTGATCAATGTTGTTGCTCTGTTGATGGTAGTGAGCTTCCATGAGTTGTTTGTTTCTGTTGATGTGCAATGTGTTCATTATTTTCTCTTCCTGCTCGAGTTTTGTTTTTAATAATGTGCTTGGTTCGTGGAGCTATTACAGCAGGGCGAGCGTCTATGCGCATACCGCAATGGAGGTATGCGAGATTAATTGTGTGGCTAAACGAGGGCAGAGAGTGTGGCTTATGTGATCGGCTTCACGCTTCTAAAGGGAGGGGTGATCTGTTTGATGATCAAAATCGCTGCGCAGTGCTTGCAGAATCTCAGGCCATTTGTGGATGGCCAGTAGCACACAGTTATTATTGTAGATATGAGGTTGGCACTGTTTGAAATGCTCCATCATCTTTTCCACTGGCGGAAAGGGCAATTGTGGATCGTGGCGGCTGTGCCAGATATGCACTTGGCTATCGATCTTTTCAAAGTCTATTTGCCAGTTTTGTTGCACGATTTGCAGCTCTTGAACCAAAGCATCTCCCATATACAAACGGGTGCTTTCCAGCGTACCTTCGATAAATATCGCCATTAAACGTTTGTCATCCAGAACCTGTTTGTCTTCGTCACAGGAGAGCATGACGATGTCTTTGAGGTGTTGTGCGGGGTTTTTCAGAAAGCATTTATTGGTGATGCGCAGGAAGGTGTGCAAAATTTTGGGGGTGGTACGGGCTAATTTGAGCATCATGCGACTGAGAGGAAAGGGGTCGGGATAGGGCGAGACAATTTCCGGTGGGGTGCGCATACCGATCAAGTGCATGGCCGTGAGCTGTTTGGGAAAATATTGGCCACAGACCAGAGCGTATTCGGCACCGACCTGAAAACCAATCACCGAAAACCGACTCAGATGCAGGTATTCCACCAGTTCGGCCATGTCTTTGGGCCAGTCATGCAGAGTGCGGTTGGGCTGCGGACTGGAGAGACCCACCGAGGGACGCTCTGGTAGGATCATGCGAATGTTGTATTTGTAGAGCAGCTTAAAATCGGGGTGGATCTGTTTACGCGAACCGACAATGGTGTGCATGTAAAAGACGGTATCGCCTTGAATCGGACCGTATTCAGCAAACGACAGAGTGCGGCCATCGCTTAAACGCATCTGATGATCCACATGACGATAGGGGTGCAGCGGTGCGGAGTCGTCTTGCTCTGAGAGGGGGATGCAGTCGGTGAAGATTTTGTAACTCAGTTCCGCTTGGCTGTGAGTGTCGGTTTTTTGGTAGATGTTTTTCAGGTGGGTGCGACAGGTGTGGTAACTGATCTCCATTTTTTCAGCGATGATTTTATTGGCCAAGCCGGTGGAGACCCAGTAGGCCAGTTCACTTTCTACTTTGGTTAATTCAAAGGTGCTTTGAATGCTACTGGCGGAAGGCAAATCGGTAATGTTCTGATTGGCAAACAGAACCAAATAGGTGTCGTTTTCTAACGTTGTATTATCAAAACGGATGATGTTGAGAGAGATGTTGTGCTGCTCTTGATCCGCCAGCCGAACCGTCTGCATGCTGTTTTGTTCGCTGCATTTTTGAAAGGCAGATTGAAATTGCTGCTGTAAGGTGTCGTTGGCAAAGATCAGATGACTTTGCTCAATATCAATCAAGTGATGGTTTTGGAAATGTTTCTTTGCTTGCTGATTGCTGTCCAAAATGTGTTGTTGGGCGTCGATCAAGACCACTGGAAGATTGATAAAGTTGAGACTCAATCCTAGGGAGTTGTTCTGACTTTCGAGATCACGAATGCGTTTGCTGACTTGTAGAGCGCGTTGGAAATGATTGTGGAGGCTGTCGCTTTTGTCGTTGGGCAGCAGTTCGTCGGCGGAGATGTTTTGCTGTTCGGCGATCTCTTCGGTCAGGCTTTGAATTAGTTGTGGCCATTTATCCGCATCGGTGGCGGTCTGGTAGATTAAATCAA
>CAZTQX010000075.1:0-5254 GCA_964615985.1 uncultured Gammaproteobacteria bacterium
TTGTTTCTGCTTGCTGTGTGTTCTACATTCGTGCGTTGTTTTGCTTTGTTGTGTGTGGTGTGAGATGTGTTGTAGAGATAGATGTTAATGTTTTGTTGGAAGGCAAAGATTTGAAGAAGTGGCATTCAGAATCACGTCAGCTCTATTTGATTCTTTTTCCAAAAGGGTGGACTCGAAAAGAGATGAGGCGCTCAGATGATGTTTCAGAGTTAGAAGCTTGGGGTTGGTTGCAAGGAAAGCATCCGGCTATTTGTGAGTGGCTAGCTCCATTTGCTGAAAAAGGGCGTAAACGTGGTGATAAAGGGGAGTTTTGGTGGGAGTTAAGATCTTGTGCTTATTATGAAAAGTTTAATCAGGAAAAAATAATATATGTTGACATAGGCAGTAAGCCTTCTTTTGTTCTTGATAGTGCTAATTATTGCGCTAATACAGCTTATTTTATCTCTAATGGAAGTAATTTCTTGCTTGGGCTACTAAATAGCAATGTGTTTTGGTTTGTTATTACAGGAAAATCGAATGCCATTCGTGGAGGTTTTTACCGTCTGTTTTCACAATATATGGAAAAAGTTCCTATCCCTCATGCAACTGAAAAGCAGAAAGAGGGCGTTTCAGTTTTGGCCGAGCAGTGCCAAACCACCGCCGAGAAACGTTATCAAATAGAGAACAGCCTCCGTTGTCGTATTCCCGACCTCTGCCCTGATGACCGCGAAGCCAAACTGAGTAAAAAACTACAGTCATGGTGGACATTGGACTTTTCCGATTTCCAAAAAGAGATCAAGCGCCTCTTCAAACAGGCACTCAGCCTCAGCGAAAAAACCGAATGGGAGATGGCACTCAAACAGGGCAAAGAACAGATTCAAATTCTGGCTTGCCAACTGGCAGAACAGGAAGCCGAGCTGAACCAGCAGGTTTATCATCTGTTTGGATTGAGCGCAGAAGAGATTCAACTGCTGGAGCAGAGCATAAAATAAACTCGATGGCTTATCTCCAGACAAAAAAAATCCCGATTCAGTTAAACAGAACCGGGATTCCTATCTGGTGGAGACGGCGGGACAGTAAATCCACTACTTTCGTAGCAGCCTGGACTATGCCTTCACCCATCGTCATTGGTTTTCACCTCAAACGATGGGGCGGAGCGTATTATTAACTGGCTAGTTTTCCAGTTAATCCTAGTATTCGCTCACTCAGATAAACTGAGATCAGCGAGTCTATAAGTCTCTACAGGGCAGGCATGAGGTTAGCCCTCTTCCTACCCCTCGGCGTTGCCATGACACTTTCATGCCGACAGGTTTCACCGATGTGAGCCCCGTTTTCACTTTAACCTTACGACTAAAGGCGACCCTTTGTTGATCGAACCCGCGTCCGCGAATCCTCCGCCATTGGTCCTACATGCTTAGTCACGCCTTTGGATTTAGTCGTTTCAACGCCGACGGACAGGCGAAAAATTGACGATTCTCTTAGGTTTTAATGGATCCACCCGAGACGTGTTTCTCCACGAGCTTGTGAGCTGTGCTCCTGGTCATACCGCACAAGCATGGCAGTCCAGGATAAGCAGGCTTAAATTAAGCTGCTAGTGCGTAGTTGTCGTCGTTGGCAACTATATAATGTGCGATTGGATTTACGAGGTGATTCGCTCCTCGACATGCACCTCCGGTTTTGTAACCCACGTCGAAGCCAGGTCGTCCCCAAAACAGGAATGGCCATTTTAATCCAGTTACTCTTCAGATGCCACCTCTGCATGACACTTTTTTACGATCATGGCGACTTTATTTCTTCCCCCACGTTTGGCTTTGTAAAGTGCCTCATCGGCACGGCAAAAAGCGCTGTTAAGGTCATCATCAGCACAAATCTGGGTGACACCGATGCTCACACTGACGCTAATGCTCATTCTGTTGAAGGTAAATTGGTTGTTGGCCACCTCACGCTGAATGCGCTGAGCAGCGATTTTTGCACCCTCCTGATCGGTGTTACTGAGCGCGATAACAAATTCATCACCGCCGTAGCGGAAAATGAGATCAGTCTCCCTTGAGTAGAGATGAAAAATGTCGGTTAATTCTCGTAACAGTTTGTCTCCAGCTTGATGGCCAAAATTATCGTTGATGCTTTTAAAACGATCCAAATCCACCACCAATAAGGACGTTGGCGTTTTGTGGCGCTGCGCCAGTTTGATCTCTCGGGGCAGCATCTGATCAAATGCGGTGCGATTGTTAACTCCGGTCAAGGGATCTTGAAAAGCGGATTGCAGAGCTTGACGGTAGAGAACGGCGTTTTTGAGCGGAAAATGCAGCAAGTAAAGGCTGGTCTCAATTTTAGTGATTTCATCGGCATAAAAGGATTTCTTACGACTGATGCTGATGGTTCCCAGCGGTGTTTCAGACAGTTCTAGGTCAAAGTCTAACGTGTGAGCGGCGCTTTTACCGATGATAAAATCGATTTTAAGGGCGGAATTTTGGTAACGAAGCGAGTTGTGGCGGATCTTTTTTTGCAGTGTTTGGGAGAAAATGGTGAGCTGACTTTCAATATTTAAGCTCTTGAACAGAGATTGGCTTAACTCGGAATTGGATGGGTTGTTTAAGGGGGCTTCAAGCTCCATTTCACCAAAAGAAGGTTCTGTTCTTAAGTGGGCGATATTATTTGAGTTCATGGTAACAGACTCGTTTGTGATCAAAATTGAGAATTTAGATAACAATCAAGCGATATTGATGCCAAATTAAGTTTTTTCAGTTATATTTTAAAAATCAATAAGATAAATAGGTTTTTTAGTAAGCTGTTGCTGTTAGTCAAAAAAATGACGGGAAATTGTTATTGATTTAAGGAATGGCTTTTTCTAAATGGGTCAAAAATCGTCGGCGTGGCACAGTGACGGCTCCCAGCGTGTGCAGATGCGGTGAGGAGACTTGACCGTCGATCAGGGTTAGTTGGTGATTCTGCGCCAGATCCACCAAGGCGACTTTGGAGGCATTGGCCACACGGCTGAACATGGACTC
This sequence comes from uncultured Gammaproteobacteria bacterium, assembly GCA_964615985.1. Classification (GTDB taxonomy): domain Bacteria; phylum Pseudomonadota; class Gammaproteobacteria; order JAUZRS01; family JAUZRS01; genus JAUZRS01. The sequence continues at coordinate 2,988 of CAZTQX010000075.1, forward strand.
ACCAAAAAAGACGCTGCCCAGTTGAATGCCGTACAGCCCACCGACCAATTTTCCATCCAGCCAACATTCAATAGAGTGGGCGTAACCCAAACGGTGCATTTCGAGGTAGGCGGTTTTCATCTCCTCACTGATCCAAGTGCCGGGTTCGCCAGCACGGGGTTCGGAGCAGGCTTGCATCACCTCAGCAAAGGCGCTGTTTTTACGCAGCTCAAAGGGCTTTTTTTTCAAAAGTTTGCGCAGGCTACGGGAGATGTGAAGCTGCTCCGGCCAGAGTACGCAGCGCGGATCGGGTGACCACCAGAGAATCGGTTCCCCTGGGTTGTACCAAGGAAAAATGCCGTTGCGATAAGCCATTAATAATCGTTTGGGGGTCAGTTGGGCACCAAAGGCCAGTAGGCCGTTGGGGTCATCCAATGCCCAATCGCAGTCGGGAAAGGGGGTGTTTTCGTCATCGGGATGGATGGGGAAGATGTTCATAGAATTAGGTACATGGTTTGGCTTGAGTGGGATAAGTTGTATCCATTCAACTTAGATAGGGGGAGAATAATACCAAAAATATCTAAGAAACTAATTCTTGAATGGGCTGAAATTCACCAAGATGAGTTAAAAGTGATGTGGGATCGTCAAGAATTTCATAAAGCGTGGTCTGAAGTTGGTTTGTGACAGCAATAGTGTGAAACACGGTGACCCTATTAGGAGAGGTGATGTACAACGATGATGATCTGAACAGAGCGGTACAAGAGGGCATTTTCACCACAGAGGCGGTCGATGCCTTTCGTCAGAAGATCAATGAGCAGCGCCACAGTAGTACGGTTGACGAAGAGCAGTTTCGTTTGATTGGTGGGTTTAACGATTTTTTTGTTGTGATTGCCTGCGCACTGATGTTGTTGGCGGTGAGTTGGATCGGTGGTGAGGTGGTTTCATGGCTGGGCGCTGCGCTGGTGGCAGCGACGGCTTGGGGGTTGGCGGAGTATTTTATTCGCGTGCAGCGCATGGCATTGCCGTCGATTGTGTTGCTGTTGGCGTTTGTCGCTGGGGTGTCGATGACCGTGCTGCTGTTTTTGGTGGGGTCTGAGTGGAGCAGTGGTAATGAGTCGCCGCTGGTGGCGCTGTTGAGTTGTCTGGCCGGAGCGCTGGCGGCGTGGCTGCATTGGCGGCGTTTTCAGGTGCCGATCACGGTGGCGGCGGGGGCAGTGACCTTGGTGGGGGCGCTGCTGTTTTCGTTGTTGGCGCTGTTTCCGGCCTTGAAAGAGATTATGTTGTTATTGGTGTTTGTGGCCGGTCTGCTGCTGTTTGCCACGGCGATGTGGTGGGATGTTTCGGATCGCTTGCGGCAAACGCGCCGTTCCGACGTGGCCTTTTGGCTGCATCTGGCCGCCGCGCCGCTGTTGGTGCATCCGATTTTTGCCCTGTTGGGGGTGTTTGATCAGCAAGGAAGTTTGTTGCAGGCGTTGCTGGTGGGGCTGCTGTATCTGTTGATTGCGCTGGTGTCGATCTCCATTGACCGACGGGCGTTGATGGTGTCGGCGTTGGTTTATGTGCTTTACGCCATCACCACCTTGTTGAGAGAGTACGGGGTGGTGAGTTTGAGTTTTGCCTTTTCGGCTTTACTGATTGGCGCTGGCTTGTTGGTGTTGTCGGCCTTTTGGCATCGTTGTCGTGTGTGGGTGTTGGGGTTTTATTCCGACCGGCTGCGGGCTTATTTTCCGTGATTCGAATACCGGGATTTATACAAAGGGCAGCCACAGGGGGCTGCCCCTACGGTTTAATTTGTGATCAAAATTCGGGCTGTGATTTAAGATTGCTTTACCTCGTGGGCTTCCGTAGAATCCGCCCCCTTACGGGAGTGCCTGAGGTTTTTCTCTGGGTTCTCCTTCTCCTTGCCTTCGTCCCTTTAGGATAAGGCTGCCAACCCGAAAGGAGTGTTTTGTGAAACACTATGAAGTGGTATTCCTGGTTCATCCTGACCAGAGTGAACAAGTTGCAGCGATGATTGATCGTTACAAATCCATCATCGAAAATTCTGACGGTGCTGTGCATCGTCTGGAAGATTGGGGTCGCCGTCAACTGGCTTACCCAATCAACAAAATCCATAAAGCCCACTACGTCTTGATGAACATCGAATGCGGTAAAGACGCTCTGAATGAGCTGACCGAAGCGTTCCGTTTCAATGACGCTGTGTTGCGTAACATGGTTCTGAACCGCAAAACGGCTGAGACCGAAGTCTCTTTCTTGGCGAAAAAAGAAGAGCCAGCTCGTGCGCCAGC
>CAZTQX010000075.1:5354-10965 GCA_964615985.1 uncultured Gammaproteobacteria bacterium
GCCAGCTCGTGCGCCAGCGCCTGCTGCTGAGTCTGCTCCCGTTGCTACTGAAGAAGCGGCTCCTGCTGCTACGGATGATGCAGCTCCCGCTCCCGCCAGCGACGCTGAATAAGCGCCAATTTTAAGAGGAATAGATCATGGCTCGTTTTTTTAGACGCAGAAAATATTGCCGCTTCACTGCGGAAGATGTCGTCGAGATTGATTACAAAGATCTCGATACTTTGAAAAACTATGTGACGGAGACCGGTAAAATTGTCCCCAGTCGCATCACCGGTACCAAAGCACGTTATCAACGTCAGTTGTCAACGGCGGTAAAACGCGCACGCTTTTTGGCACTGCTGCCGTACAGCGATCAACACTGATCACTGAGACACGACACACCCTATGATCGCCCTTGCCACTTTTGCCATGCGCGGCCCGTTTCAAGCGGCGCTGGTGAGCAGCATGTTGTTGCTGTTCTCCTTGCTGTTGCCGCCCTTGGTGTGGCTCAGCAACGCCGTTTTGGCGCTGGTCTGTTTGCGTCAAGGTCTGCCTGCGGCTTTTAAGGCGATGGGGTTGGCCTTGTTGGCAACCCTGTTGGTGGCCGCGACGGTCAATCAATTGCTGCTGTTGCAGGCTTTGAGTTTGATGGCCTTTAACTGGTTGCCAGTGTTGCTGGTGGCTGAAGTGCTGCGGAGTCGAGTCTCCTTGGCGTTGAGCCTGCAAGCGATTGCCGGTTTGGCGCTGGTTTTGGTGCTGATGATTTTTATGTTGGTGCCGGATCAGATTCAGGCCTGGAGCGAGATGCTCAAGCCCTTTATGACGGACTTTTTTGCTGAGCTGAAATTGCCCGCAGCGGAGCAGAGCGAGATGTTGGCCGAGTTGGCTGGCATGATGACGGCAGCGGTGGCAGCGATGCTGGTGGTCAGTTTGACCGTCAGTTTGCTGATCGCCCGTTGGTGGCAGGCGAAGCTCTACAACGAAGGTGGTTTTCAGCCGGAGTTTCATAATCTGAGACTCGGTCGTTTGGCTTCCTTGCTGGCGGTGGTGACGTTGTTGTTGTCGCTGCTGATCGGTTCGCCGTTGTTGGCGGCGTTGGCTTCGGTGGCGGTGACGCTGTTTCTGTTTCAGGGTTTGGCGGTGGTGCATTCCATCGTGGCGCTGAAAAAGTTACACAGTCGCTGGCTGGTGGTGCTCTATGTGGCTCTGCTGTTTATGTTGCCGCAGGTCTCGATGGCTTTGGCCGGTTTGGGGATGGTGGATACGTGGGGCGATCTTCGTGCCCGTATCCGTAGTGGTGTGTCATCTAATCATTAAGTGGAGTCTGGACAGACGTTTGCTCGTTTTGTGGCAGTGCTCCTTGACGTTGGGATAATACAATGCAAGTTATTTTGCTTGATAAAGTTGAAAATTTAGGCGGTTTGGGTGATCTGGTTGAAGTCAAACCGGGTTACGCTCGTAACTATTTGGTACCGGGTCGTTTGGCTAAAATGGCGACCAAAACCAACATTGAAGCGTTTGAAGCTTCACGCGCCGAGTTGGAAAAAGAGGCTGCGGCCAAATTGGCACTGGCGCAAGCCCGTGCGGATAAATTGGAAGGTTTGGTTGTGACCATCGCTTCTAAAGCCGGTACCGAAGGCAAGTTGTTCGGTTCCATCGGTTTGGCTGACATCGCAGCAGCGGTGGTTGAAGCGGGCGTTGAGATTGAAAAACGCGAAGTGCGTCTGCCCGAAGGGTCGTTGCGCAACGTCGGTGAGTTTGACATCAACCTGCATCTGCACAGCGATGTGGATACGGTGGTGAAAGTGGTGATCGAAGCGACCGAATAACGGTCTGTTTTGTTTTGCTTAGGAACGGCTGCCAATGTGCAGCCGTTTTTTTTTGCGTATAATTGCGCTCCCCCTTCCCCTGTCTGTTCGGAGTAGTGTGCTTCCATGAATGACTCGTTTGACCACTTCGAAGTACCACCGGATGAGCAGGTGCAGGCCATTAAAGTGGCTCCCCACTCGGTGGAGGCCGAACAAGCGGTGCTGGGTGGCTTGATGCTCAGTAACGAATCTTGGGATCGCATTGCGGATCGAGTCTCGGAAGAGGATTTTTATCGTCGCGATCATCGTCTGATCTTCCGCTCCATTCAGGCTTTGGCGGCCAAAGAGTCGCCGCTGGATGTGGTGACGCTCTCCGAATGGTTACAGCAGCACTCGGAGCTTGAAAATGCCGGTGGCTTGTCCTATCTGGGTACCTTGGCCAGAGACACTCCCAGTGCGGCCAACATCACCGCTTATGCCGACATCGTCCGTGAGCGTTCGGTGCTGCGTCAACTGGCGGCGGTGGGGCATGAGATTGCCGATTCGGCTTATCATGCCCAAGGTCGAACCAGCGCCGAGCTGTTGGACGAAGCGGAGACCAAGGTCTTTGCCATCGCTGAGCAGGGCAGTCGCAACAAGCAGGGTTTTGAGAACATCCGTTCCATCTTGAGCAGCGCCGTCGATACCATTGATACGTTGTTCACCAATGACAATCCGATCACCGGCATCGCCACGGGTTTTGATGAGTTTGATCAGATGACCTCTGGGATGCAGCGTTCCGATCTGATCATCGTCGCCGGTCGTCCGTCGATGGGCAAAACCACTTTTGCGATGAACATCGCCGAACATGTGGCCTTGACTCAAGATGAACCGGTGGCGGTCTTTAGCATGGAGATGCCAGGATCGCAGTTGGCGATGAGAATGATCGCCTCCTTGGGGCGGGTGGAGCTGCAAAAGCTGCGTACCGGTCAGTTGGAGGACGCGGATTGGCCGCGCATCACTTCGTCGATCTCCTTGCTGACGCAAAAATCCAATCTGTTTGTGGATGACACGCCTGCGCTTAATTCCGCTGAGTTGCGGGCGCGGGCGCGGCGTTTGAAACGCGAACACGGTTTGAGTCTGATCGTGATCGATTATCTGCAATTGATGCAGGGCAATGGTCGAGGCAGCTCGATGGAGAGCCGTGCCAGTGAGATTTCGGAGATTTCGCGTAACCTAAAAGCCTTGGCCAAAGAGCTGAACGTGCCGGTGGTGGCGCTGTCGCAGTTGAATCGAAGTCTGGAGCAGCGCACCGACAAACGGCCGGTGATGTCGGATCTGCGTGAGTCGGGAGCCATCGAGCAAGATGCGGATGTGATTGTCTTTATTTATCGGGATGAGGTTTACGATCCTGAGAGCAAGGCCAAAGGCAGCGCTGAAATTTTGATCCGCAAACAGCGTAACGGTCCCATTGGCTCGGTGCGGTTGACCTTTTTGGGGCAGTACACCCGCTTTGAAAATTTCTCGCCGGAGATGTACGGCGGAGTTGAGGAGTTTGAGTGAAGCGGGGAGCCAGCGCACGCCTGAATCTGGCGGCGTTACAGCATAATTTGCGCGTGGCGCGCAAAGCCGCTGAGGGCAGGCGAGTGATGGCGGTGGTCAAAGCCAATGCTTACGGTCATGGCATGATCACCGTGGCCAAAGCGTTGCAGGAGGCCGATGGTTTGGCCGTGACCTGTCTAGACGAAGCGCTTCGTTTGCGTCAAGCGGGTTTACGGCAACCGATTTTGGTGCTGCAAGGTTTTCAGCAGGCAGAGCAAATTGCGTTTTTCTCCCAACTGAATTTGATCGCGGTGGTGCATTGTGCCGAGCAGTTACAAATGCTGCGTGTTGCCACTGCGCCCGCGTTTCAGGTCTGGCTTAAGATCGACAGCGGCATGGGGCGTTTGGGCTTTGCGCCCAGCGAGGTTCGGGAGGTTTATCGTCAGTTGCAAGGCTGTCAGGCGGTCTCCGGCGTGGGGTTAATGAGCCATATGGCTTCGGCGGATGATCTTGACTCTCCAGCCACGAGCCAACAGATCAATTGCTTTAACGCCTGCACCGAAGGTCTGGGCGGTGAGCGCAGTCTGGCCAATTCGGCGGCCTTGCTGGGCTGGCCAGCGAGTCATGCTGACTGGGTGCGACCCGGGTTGATGCTCTACGGAGCCAATCCGTTTGTCAGTGGCAGTGTTGCTGATTGGGGGCTGCGTCCGGTGATGCGCCTTTCCAGTCGTTTGATTGCGCTTAAAACCATTCCCAAAGGGCAGCGGGTCGGTTATGGCGGCAGTTGGGTGGCACCAGAGACGATGCCGATGGGGTTGGTGGCCATCGGCTATGGGGATGGTTATCCACGCCACGCGGCAGTGGGAACGCCACTGCTGGTGGCGGGCAAACGCGCTGCGTTGATTGGTCGGGTCTCAATGGATCTGCTCAATGTGGATCTGCGTTGTGTGCCGGAGGCTCAGGTGGGCGATGAGGTTGAGTTGTGGGGCGAAAATTTGTCGATGGATGAGGTGGCGCAACACGCGGATACCATCGCCTATGAACTGCTCTGTGGGGCAACAAAAAATTTGTAGGGCGCGAATCTTGTGTTCGCCCTTTTAATGATTAGGATCATGTTTGATGAAAGCGATTAAAAAAGCGGTTTTTCCAGTGGCGGGGATGGGCACACGGTTTCTGCCTGCCACCAAAGCCAATCCTAAAGAGATGCTGCCAATTGTGGATAAACCGCTGATTCAGTACGCCGCCGAAGAGGCGGTGGCAGCGGGCATTGAGACTCTGATCTTTATCACTGGTCGCAACAAACGTTCGATTCCCGATCATTTTGATAAAGCTTACGAGCTGGAGCGTGAGCTGGAACTGGCCAATAAACAGGAGATGCTGGATCTGGTGCGCAATATTTTGCCGCCACAGGTGGATTGTGTCTACATTCGCCAACCCGAAGCGCTGGGTTTGGGCCATGCGGTGTTGTGCGCCAAGCCGGTGGTGGGGGATGAACCCTTTGCGGTGATTTTGGCCGATGACTTGATTGATGGGGGGGATCGTCCCTGTCTGTCGCAGATGGTGGAGGTTTATAACCGCCATCACTGTTCGGTACTGGGAGTGGAGCAGGTGCCGGTAGAGGAGGTGAGCCGCTACGGAGTGATTGATGCGCAGCGCCTTGAAGCGGACCTGTTGCAGATTGAGGCGATGGTGGAGAAACCGGCACAGGATGAAGCACCTTCGGATCTGGCGGTGGTGGGGCGTTATATTTTGTCTCCGGCGATTTTTCAGAAGTTGGCGGTGACGGGGCGTGATGCAGGCAATGAGATTCAACTCACCGATGCGATTGTGAAGTTGTTGCAAGAGGAGCAAGTACTGGCTTATCAGTTTGCCGGTAAGCGTTTTGATTGCGGCAGCAAGTTGGGTTATTTGCAGGCCACGGTGGAGTACGCCCTGAAACATCCGCAGTTGAAAGAGCGGTTTGCTGATTATTTACGGGCGTTGGATGTTGGTTGAATTGCAGAAACAAAAAAGGCTTAGCAGGTCTGATCTGCTAAGTCTTTGATTTTATTGGTCGGGGAGAGAGGATTCGAACCTCCGACCACCTGCACCCCATGCAGGTGCGCTACCAGACTGCGCTACACCCCGAAAAGAGCGCGCAGGTTAGCGTAGTTTTTTCTGTTTGGGAAGCATTAATTGATGCTTTTTTCTGAAAACTGTCTTTGCAGCAATCCTTTGGAGTCTATTGTTTTAAGGCCGGTTTTGGTTTGCTACAATACGGAAATGAATTCTCGATTGTTAATGGAACTGGATCAGCTGGCCTC
>CAZTQX010000076.1:0-10922 GCA_964615985.1 uncultured Gammaproteobacteria bacterium
CGCCACGCCCAAACTGTCGAAGATGCTCTCACATAAATACTCAAAGCTCAGCACTGATGAAGTCAAGGGCGTGAAGAATAAGCGCTTGAAAGCAGGGTGGGATGAAGAATATTTAAAAACTCTGCTTAATGGTGCTTAATTTCATCCGTTTGCCCTGACAATCAAACCGCATAAAAAAGCTATCGCACAATACCTCTTGCACTGTTTTCAATAAATTCCAATAGATGTTTAACCTGTTGATGATTTTCGGCTAGAAGTCTTACTTTTAGCAACGCTTCATCACGAGCACCTCGGTTCTTCACCAACAGTTTAAACGTCTGATGCAATGCTTGAATCAACTCATCAGAAAAACCACGCCGTTTCAAACCACGTTTATTAATCCCGTAAGCCGAAGCATGATTGCCCGCCACCATCACAAACGGCGGCACATCTCGATTAATCACTGTACCCAAACCCGAAAAGGCATGAGCACCAATATGGCTAAATTGATGTACGCAGGTAAAACCACCTAAAATAGCGTAATCATCCACTTTTACATGGCCTGCGATTGAAGCCGCATTGGAAAAAATAGTTCGGTTAGCAACCTGACAATCGTGCGCCACATGAGCATAGGCCATAAAAAGATTATGGTCGCCAATGCGTGTATAACCACCACCCTGCTCAGTCCCCCGATGCATGGTGACAAATTCACGAATTACATTATCATCACCAATTTCTAAGAAACTCTCACCACCGCTGTATTTCAGATCCTGAGGGATCTCGCCAATGGAAGAGAACTGGAAAATACGATTGTTTTTTCCAATTTTTGTGGTCTCACCAATCACCACGTGTGGACCAATTTCACAGCCAGAACCGATTTCCACCTCAGCACCAATAATGCTATAAGGCCCAACACTCACATTTTCTGCAAGGTTAGCGCTGGGATCAATAATGGCTGTCGAATGAATCAAGAGTCAATTTCTCGCTCTGCACCCATCAATTCAGCACTACAGGCCAATTCATCACCCACCCACGCTTCGGTGGCAAACTTCCACATACCGCGTTTCTGTTTTAATAGTTTTACCTTAAAGGTCAGCTGGTCACCTGGTTCTACCTGACGTTTAAAGCGAGCTTTGTCAATAGAGACAAACAGATACAAACTCTTATCTGTTGGTTTTTTTTCTTGAGTTTTAAAGACCAAAATGCCCGTCGCTTGCGCCATCGCTTCCAACATCAACACGCCTGGAAATACGGGACGATTCGGAAAGTGACCGGTAAAAAACGGTTCATTGAAGGTCACATTTTTAATCGCGGTCAAATGACTGCCCAATTCAATATCGAGCACACGATCAATTAATAAAAAGGGGTAACGATGTGGCAAATACTCCAACACCTCATGAATACTCATTTCACTCAAAACATTATCCTCAGAACAGATTAAGTTCTCTTTTTTTCCAAATCAAGAAGACGACGAGCCATAGAATCCAGCTGGGAAAAACGCACACGATTGCGCTTCCAGAGCTGATTCGGTTGCAACGGTGTACCAGATGAATATGTCCCAGCTTCGCTGATAGAGCTTGTCACCAACGATTTAGCGGTAATATTGACATGATCGGCAATTTCTAAATGCCCCAGGATACCCGCAGCACCGCCCACCGTGCAATGGCGACCGATTTTAGCACTGCCCGCGATGCCAACACAGCCCGCAATGGCACTAAATGCCCCAATACGAACATTGTGTGCCACCTGAATCAAGTTATCCAAAATAACACCTTCTTCGATTACTGTATCTTCAAGCGCACCACGATCAATGGTGGTATTGGCACCAATCTCAACATCATCGCCAATCTGCACTGAGCCAATCTGTGGAATCGACAACCAGCGCCCATCTTCATTGACATAACCAAAGCCTTCTGCACCGATCACCGTCCCAGACTGCACTCGGACTCGTCTGCCCAAATGGCAATCGTGATGAACGGTGACATGCGGATTTAAATAACACTCTTCACCCAACGTCACTTGCTCACCCAGATAACAGCCCGCACCCACAAAACAACCCGCAGCTACAACCACACCCGCTTCAATCACCACCTGAGCGGCAATGGAAGCACTCGCATCCACCTGAGCTTTCGGATGCACCGTTGCCGATGGATGAATACCCGCTGAAACACTGGGTTGAGGATGCAGCAAACGCGCAACTTTGGCGTAACTCACCTGAGGATCATCTGATAACAAAACGGCCATTGGAGCAAACTCTGCCCATTCAGGTTTAACAATCACTGCACTAGCTGCACTTTCAGATAACAATGATTTAAACTTTACTTGCGACAGAAACGTCAAGGCACCGGCTGAAGCACTGGCCAATGACTCCATACGATCCACTTCGATGGCACCATCACCAACAAGCTGTAACTGAAACCGACTGGCAATATCACGTAGGGAAATTTGCACAAAAATCCTATGGAGTACTTCGTTATGTTATCTATTTTACTCAGATGTCGACTGCAACAAAAGCTGGCCTTTAAGTAAATTCAACAGTTTTTGGGTTAAATCGGTGCGTTTACTAGCAAACAACACCCCATCACTGAGAATCAGATCATACTGATCATCTTTTGCTAATTGCGCTATCGCCTCCATCACAGAACGGCGTACTTTTTTAAATTCATTGTTTTTTTGAATGTTCAGATCTTCACGAAAATCCTGTTCATTGCGATCTTTTTTACGTTTCAGACGGCGTATCTCTTTCTCCAGCAGGCGGCGTTTTGGGATCGACATCACCAACCCCTCTTTTTCTAACAGATAGCGCTTTTCATCCAAGCTCTTCTGCTGTTTTTGCAGCATCAGTTGACGTGGTGCAAACTCTTTTTCCAGTCGCAAGGCCGCTTCCACCGCCGTTGGTGCTTTATCAATCAAGTAAGGAATATCCACGAAACCGAGTTTCAAGCTACCCTCACCCTCAGCCTGTGATGTCAACGTGACGCACCAGAGAATCATGGCCACTGCAATTCTATTCTTTCTCATAATGACCTCCGACTTGCTTTCGAGTAGTTTAAAATAGGGTACCAATGGTGAACTGTACCTTATCTTCCGTATCATTCGATCGAATGTTAATCGGTTCGCCATAACTGATGCTCAAAGGACCGATGGGTGACAGCCATAAAAAAGCCACGCCAATGGAGCTGCGTAACTCGGACAACTCAAACCCTTCGGTATTGGGGAATACATTACCATTATCAATAAAAAAGCTTAACCGAGTCGAACCTGGCTCCTCAACAAACGGCGGCGGGAAAATGATCTCCAACGTTGCGGTCGTTTTAAAATCACCACCAGCAGGCTCACCACGTGAATCTTTAGGTCCTAGGCTGTATGCCTCATAACCGCGCACAGAACGAATGCCACCGGCATAATATTTTTCAAAGAAGGGCAAATCAATCCGTGACCCTTGCCCTTCACCGTACTTTATTTCGCTGCGTACCGAAAAAACATAACGATCTGTCAACGGGTAATAATACTCAAAATCATACCCAAGTTTGTAAAATTCCAGGTCGCTACCAGGCAGTGACCAATTCAGAGAGAGCCGATGCAACTGGCCTTGCTCTGCAAACACCGTACGGTTACGGCGATCATAACTCAGACTAACATCAAGATTTGATCCATCAAAACGCTGCTCTCCAGAGCTGCCAACAAATGCTTTGATCTCATCAGAACTGTTGGCCGTACTGAAAATATCACTGCGCTCCAGACCACCACCAAGCCTGACCGTGGTAAATTCATTTACTGGAATACCGTAATTTAGGCTCAAACGATAACTGTCACGTTGATAATCTGCCGTGGTACTCAGTTGAGTAGCGTCGGTTTTGCGACTCAAAAGAGAAAAGGTACGACTGACACCGTCTTCGGTGTGATACGGGTCAGTGAAAGAGAGGCTGTACTGTTCATTGGAAACACTGTTATCAATGGCAATTTTAAGCCGCTGCCCCGTACCCAACAAATTTTCTTGTGACAAACTGGCATTGAACAGCAAGCCTTGGGTGCTGGAATAACCCGCGCCGATACTGAATGATCCGGAAGAACGTTCCGTGACACTGACGTTCAGATCCACCAAATCATCCCGTCCTGCCACCTTTGGCGTCTCCAACGAAACTTGTTCAATATAACTCAAACGCTGCAAACGAATGCGAGAACGTTTTACTTTACTGGGTGACAACCAGCCGCCTTCCAACTGACGCATCTCACGGCGTAACACGTTGTCATGGGTTTTATTGTTACCCGAAAAGGTAATGCGACGTACATAGACCCGCTTGCCTGGATCAATAACAATTTTCAAATCCACTTGGCGCGCATCATCATCAATGCTTGGCAATACATCGATGTTAGCAAAAGCATAACCGTCATTACCCAATCTTTCCGAGATTTTACTGGTGGCGTTGGTGACTTGGCGGCGAGAAAAAATATCCCCCTGCTCAATCAACAGCAGCGCTTCTAATTCGTCCTTCGGTAGAACAAAGCGTCCTGCCAATGCCACCTCACGAACTCGATACTGCTCACCCTCATCGATATTGATGGTGATGTAAATGCCCTGTTTATCTGGCGTAATGGAGATCTGCGACGAGGTCACCTGAAAATTGATGTAACCACGGTCTTGGTAATAAGAGCGTAAAATTTCCAAATCGCCAGCCAACTTAGTACGCGAATATTGATCAGCACTGCTGAAAAAGCTGAGCACCCCAGATTCCGACGACTCAATTTGATCCAACAACAGCGCATCGCTAAAACGCTGATTACCAATGATATTAATTTGCTGGATTTTAGACTCTTCGCCTTCCTGAATCTTCACCTCGATATCAACACGGTTGCGCGCCAACGGCAATACCGTAGTCTCAATCTGCATACCGTAATTGCCTTGACTGAAATAAAGGCGGCGAATTTCCTGTTGTACCCGTTCCAATACCGAACGATTAAAGACCCGTCCCTTGGCAATGCCCAAAGAGTTAAGTGAAGCCGTTAGCTGCTCGCCCTCCAGCTTTTCATTGCCCTCAATTTTAATTTCCGAGATCGCGGGACGTTCCACCACCGTCACCACCAAAGTAGAGCCGTCACGCTCCAAAGTGACATCATTGAACATACCCGTAGAAAATAGAGCGCGAATCAACTTGGCAGAGTCACGATCCTCGTAACGCTCACCGACACGCATCGGCAAATAATTAAGCACCGTACCCACGGAAACCCGTTCACCACCCTTAACCTCAATGGCTTCAACCACAAAGCTATTATCGGCCGCCCACAGCAGGCGAGGGCTAACACAAACGTAAACAAGAACAAAAAAACGCAATAAAAAACGGTATGACATAAATTACCCTCAGCCCAGCAAACGCGCGAGATCGTTATAAAAAGCCAAGCCCATCAGGCAGATCAACAAAAACATCCCTATCTGCTGACCTATCATCTGTGTTTGCTCTGAAAGCGGCCGCCGTTTTACCAACTCAACTAAAAAGAAGAGCAGGTGGCCACCGTCCAGCACAGGAATTGGCAACAAATTTAATACACCCAAACTGATACTGATTAACGCTAAAAACTTCAGGTAGTAATCTAAACCCATCTCAGCAGATTGGCCTGCGTATTGCGCGATGGTCAGAGGTCCACTGATGTTTTTCAGTGACGCTTCCCCAACCAGCAACTTACCCAACATCTGCAAGGTAATCACCGACATCTGCCAGGTTTTTTCTGCCGCTTGCTGCAATGCCCCAAACATGGGGTAAGAGATTTCCGTCTGCAAACGTTGCTGACGCAGTGGAAAGGCCCGCGTCTCAGCTGCACCAATATAACCAATTTGTGCGTTTTTGAGCAGCTTCAAAGCGGGAATTAACTCAAGATCAACCACGACACCATCACGTTCCAGCCGCAACGCAATCTTCTGCTCTGGTCGAGCACGTATGTACAACACCCACGTCTGCCAGCTCTCAATCTTCACCCCATCGGCGCTTAAAACCAGATCATCCGCTTGCAGACCCGCGCGTTCCGCTGCACCACCGGACATCACCTGACCAATCTGAGCAGGCACCTCAGGCCACCAAGGAGAGAGACCCAATTGACGCAAGGGATCACCTTTCTCTTTCAAAAAAGAGCGCCCTTGCAGATTCATCACCAAAGAGGATTGCTCACCACTCTCACGCTGCACCTGAAGTTGCAGCGGCTGATCTGTATCAAGCAACCCCTCCATCAGCAACAAACGCGCTTGATCCCAACTGGCCACCGACTCACCGTTCACCGCCAGCAGCTGATCTTCGTAACGCAGTCCTGCCTCAAAAGCCGGTGATTCTTTTGGTGGCTCTGCCATCAGCGGCAGCAAAGAGCTGATACCGATAACAAACATCAACCAATAAGCCGCAATGGCCAAGATAAAATTAGCCAAAGGTCCGGCCACCACAATGGCGATGCGCGCATAAACACTCTTGCGATTGAAAGCTTGATCCAACTCCGTGGCCGCCACTTCACCTTCACGTTCATCCAGCATTTTGACGTAGCCACCCAGCGGAATGGCCGCGATAACATACTCGGTATCGTCACTGCCTCGCCACGAGAAAAGCGGCTTACCAAAACCGATGGAGAAACGCAGCACCTTAACGCCCATTTTACGCGCCACCCAGAAATGACCGTACTCATGGATGGTGATTAAAATGCCAAGGGCAACAAAAAACGCCAACAAGCTAATAATAAAACTCACAATCAAGAAACCTTCTGCAAGCGATTGACCTGCTCAATGGCCACCGTTCTGGCCAGCTGATCTTGTTCCAAAATCAAATCCAGATTGGTCGCAGGCTGTGAGCTAATCTCAGCCAAGGTCGCTTCAATCACTTGATGAATCTGCATAAAACCGAGTTTACCGTCCAAAAAATGCTCCACCGCCACTTCATTGGCTGCATTAAGCAAAGTGCTGGCCGTACCACCTTGGCGCAGCGCTTCAAAAGCCAGATGCAGACAAGGAAAGCGCTGCAAATCGGGTTTTTCAAAATTGAGTTGAGCGACGGCCAGCAAATCCAACGGAGCCACACCCGACTCAATGCGTTCGGGCCAAGCCAACGCATGAGCGATGGGGGTGCGCATGTCAGGATTGCCTAACTGCGCCAACACCGAACCGTCACGATAGGAGACCATTGAATGAATCACGCTCTCAGGGTGCAACACCACCTCAATTTTGTCGGCAGGAGCGGCAAACAACCAGTGCGCCTCAATGACCTCCAGCCCCTTATTCATCATGGTGGCAGAATCCACCGAAATCTTACGTCCCATCACCCAGTTGGGGTGCACGCAGGCTTGATCGGGGGTCACCGCCTGCAACTGCTCCACAGGCGTGGTGCGAAACGGGCCACCGGAAGCGGTCAATAAAACCTTCTCCACCCCAACCCGCTGCAAGCCCCGTTGATAATTGGGCGGCATGGATTGAAACACCGCATTGTGTTCACTGTCGATGGGCAACAGCTCCGCACCGCAGCGCTCCACTTCGTCCATCAACAACTGGCCGGTCATCACCAAGGCTTCTTTGTTGGCCAACAGCACCCGCTTACCCGCACGCACCGCCGCCAAGGTCGGCAACAAACCAGCAGCACCCACAATGGCTGCCATCACCATTTGCGTTTCGGGCAGCGCTGCCACACGTTCCAAACCTGCCAAACCCGATAACACCTCGGTCTCCAGACCGGCTTGCAGACAACGTTGACGCAACTGCTCAGCCGCATCCTCATCAACCATCACCGCGTAAGCGGGGCGCACCTGCTGACACTGTGCAAACAGACGCTCAACATTGCGGTTGGCGGTCAAAGCGGTAACAAAGTAACGCTCAGGATGGCGCTGCAATACATCCAGAGTGCTGACACCGATAGAACCAGTGGCACCCAAAATGGTAATTCCCTGGCGATCTGTTTGACTGCTTATCACGTGTTAACTAATTCCTTTAAAACCAAGCCAAACCGGCCACAAAAATGGGCGCAGCGGCCAGCAAACTGTCTATTCGATCCAAAACACCACCGTGACCGGGGAGAATTTTACCGCTGTCTTTGGCACCCGCCTCGCGTTTTAACAAGCTTTCCAGCAGATCGCCCACCACCGACAACGAAGCCGCCAACAAAGTCAGCAACACAAACCCCACAGAGCTTGCCTGCCAATCCAGCCAGTAGAGACCCGCCAGCGCATAGAAAGTTGCTGCAACCAAGCCTCCAATCACGCCTTGCCACGTTTTACCTGGGCTAAGAACCGGTGCCAATTTATCTTTGCCCCAACGTTTACCGGCAAAATAAGCTCCGGTATCCACCACCCACAACAAGCAGATGATGTAGAGCATCAATTTTGGCCCCCACTGATGCGATCCGTGAACCGCAATCAGAGCCAAATAGGAAGGCACCAAAGTAAACAGCCCTAATAGAAGCCATTTAAAACTGACCTGCCCCTGCTCGCGCTGCGCCACCACAGCGATGCGAAACAAGACCCAGCAAATCAACCCCCAACCCAATAAAACAGCCGGATAAAGAGGGGAGGAGAGATTTGCCCATTCCAGCCACCAAATCAGAACGGTCAGTAACATCACTGCCAGCAACCATAAAAGTCGCCGTGCCAAGGTTTGTAAGGAGGACAAACAACCCCACTCCCACGCACCGATCAGATAAAAAAGCCCCAACAGAGCCGCCAAACCTGGGGTTGGAAAAACCAACATCGCCCAGATGGAGAGCGAGCCTAGAACCGCTCCCGTTAACAAACGTTGTTTCAACATTCTGGCTTATCCTACTTGTTCCCCTGTGCGCCCAAAACGGCGCTGACGCTGAGCATAAAAAACCAGCGCTTCATCCAATGTGTTTTCATCAAAATCCGGCCACAGAGCATCAGTAAAATACAGCTCTGTGTAAGCCAACTGCCACAGCAGATAATTACTGATGCGACGTTCACCACCGGTACGAATAAACAGATCTGGCTCAGGCAGATCACTCAAATCCACATAGCAACCAAACAGCGCCTCATCCACCTGCGCTGCCGTGACCTTACCCGCTTCCACATCTTGGCAGAGGCGTTTAGCGGCGTGAGCAATGTCCCAGCGACCACCGTAATTAACTGCAATATTCAAATACATACCGCTGTTGTTTTCGGTGCGTTTCTCCGCCGCTTTCATCTCCTCACGCAAGGTTTCGTTAAAGGGACTTTTATCGCCAATAAAACGTACTTTGACCTTATTACGATGCAGCCGTTTTACCTCACCCCGAAGAGTGACCAAAAACAGCTTCATCAACAGACCAACCTCTTCCTCCGGTCGCCGCCAGTTTTCGCTGCTAAACGCAAACAGGGTCAGTGCTTCAATCTTATTTTTAGAACAGGCTTCAACGGCACGACGTGTCGCTTTCACCCCTTCACGATGCCCCAAGGTACGCGGCATAAAACGTTTTTTTGCCCAACGGCCATTGCCATCCATAATGACCGCGATGTGATGCGGCACCGACTTGTCACTCATCTTGTCTCTCTCACAACCCGCTGAATTTGGTTTTATACTTCCATTAACTCTTGTTCTTTGCTCGCCAATAACGCATCAATTTCAGCAATGGCACTGTCGGTCAGTTTCTGTACTTTCTCCTGCGCACGATGCTCATCGTCCTCGGAGATCTCTTTCTCTTTGCAGAGGCTTTTGAAATCACCATTGGCATCGCGGCGAATGTTGCGAATCGCCACGCGACCACCCTCAGCCTCGTTACGCACCACCTTAACCAAGTCACGGCGACGGTCTTCGGTCAACGGCGGCAATGGAATCCGAATCACTTGACCGGCTGAATTGGGGTTCAATCCCAAGCTGGAATTCATAATGGCTTTTTCGATCACCGCCACCATCGGCTTCTCCCACGGCGTGACGCTCAAAGTGCGCGCATCTTCCACCGAGACATTGGCCACTTGGCTCAACGGCACATCGGAACCGTAATAATCCACCTGAATCACATCCAGCAAGCTGGTATGGGCACGACCGGTACGAATACGGCTGAACTCCTGCTTCAGAGCTTCGACACTTTTGCCCATGCGCTGCTTGGCATCGTCTTGAATTTCATTAATCATTTTAGTTAACCTTGCTCAACCACGGTGCCAATGTCTTCGCCTATCATCAGACGCCAAAGATCACCTCTGTTATTCAAATTAAACACCCGCAACGGCATTCCGTGTTCACGGCACAAAACCGTTGCAGTGGTATCCATCACGCCCAAACCGTTATTCAAAACTTGATCGTAACTGATGCGTTCGTAGCGTTTCGCAGCTGGATTTTTCATCGGGTCGGAGTCATAAACGCCGTTCACCTTGGTCGCTTTGAGCATCACATCCGCTTTGATCTCAATGGCGCGCAAACTGGCCGCCGAATCAGTGGTGAAAAAAGGATTGCCGGTACCGGCTGCTAAAATCGTCACCGCGCCTTTTTGCAGATACTCCAACGCCAGACGAGGGCTGTAATCCTCACACGCTTGAGCGATGGACAGAGCCGACAACACCCGCGCATCCAGTCCTTGCTGAATCAGCGCATCCTTCATCGCCAAGGAGTTCATCACCGTGGCCAACATGCCGATGTGATCTCCCGTGACCCGATCCATACCGCCTTGCGCCAAACCCGCGCCACGGAAAATATTACCGCCACCGATGACCACCGCCACCTGCACACCCTGCTCTTGCAACTGCTTGATTTCAGTCGCAACGCGCGCAATAAAGTCTGGATCAATGCCGTAATCGCCGGAACCCATCAAGGCTTCGCCGCTCAGCTTTAACAGAATACGTTTGTAAATTGGAGTCTCTGACATCGTGTACCACCCCATTGTTATTTGATCGTAAAAAAAGCCATCATACCGGATAAAACCGTCTGGCATAAAAAAGCCGGGGTAACTACTCAGCCATACAAGTAATTGATTTTAAATGATAATATTTGGATGAAT
>CAZTQX010000077.1:0-10705 GCA_964615985.1 uncultured Gammaproteobacteria bacterium
AACCGGCGTCCACGGCTTTGCAGGCCGCTGCATAACCACTCTGCCACCCAGCCATAATTAAGTGTGGCAAAAGCACTTAATAATAATCTATTAAGAACCTTTTAAAACATGGAGCGGGAAACGAGACTCGAACTCGCGACCCCAACCTTGGCAAGGTTGTGCTCTACCAACTGAGCTATTCCCGCATTAAGTCGGCGCTATTGTAATGACAACCGTTTGATAGTCAAGCGCTTATTTCTATTTCGGAAGTTGTGAGTTAAATACCGTTTTCAGATATAAAAACATCGACTGAACCGTCAAGAGGGCGGCAATATACAATAAAATTTGACCAATGTAAAACATTGAAATCCCACCAATCTCGTCATGGTACAAAAGAAACAGCAAAGACAGCATTTGCGCACTGGTTTTGATTTTCCCCAACATCGAAACCGCAATCAAATTTCGTTGCCCCAATTCTGCCATCCACTCCCGCAGTGCTGAAACTACAATCTCTCGGCCAATAATGACCATTGTGGGTAAAGCAATCCAAGGGCTTGGATTCTCTTGTAAAACCAAAATCAACACCACGGTAACCAGTAACTTATCCGCCACTGGATCAAGAAAAGCACCAAAGGCGGACTGTTGATTGAGGCGACGCGCCAGATAACCATCCAACCAATCGGTGAAACCGGCTAGAGCAAAGATCAACGCACTAACAGGGTGTGCCCATTCATAGGGAAGGTAAAAGATGAAAATCAGTACTGGCATCAAAAAAATGCGCAGTAAGGTTAAAATATTGGGGAGATTTAAGCTCATAGTGGTTGAATGATGTTCAGTTTCAAAGATGGAGGGAATCATAAATTAATTGAGCCAACTTAGCACTGATTCCCGGTACTTTACGCAAATCTTCCACACCTGCTCTCTGAACGCCTTGTAAACCACCGAAATGTTTCAGTAAAGATTGACGTCTCTTCGGCCCTAGCCCTGCAATTTTTTCGAGTACCGATTGAAAACGTTTCTTGCCTCGCTGTGCTCGATGACCGGCAATGGCAAAACGATGTGACTCATCTCGAATCTGTTGGATCAGGTGCAGGGCAGGGATTTCATGCTGACTTTCCAGTGGTTTTGCCTTGCTGTGTAAAAACAGTTCTTCATCACCGACACGACGGGCAGCGCCTTTGGCAACCCCCACCAAGATCACATTCAATTGCAGCTCTTGGATAATGGCTTCCGCCTGCGCCAGCTGTCCCTTACCGCCATCAACAAAAATAATATCAGGTAAGGTAGCCTCTTCTCTTATTAGTCTGCTGTAGCGCCGTTCTAGGGCTTGTGACATGGCTGCATAATCATCCCCTGGGGTGATGTTTTTGATATTGAAGCGGCGATACTCACTTTTTAGTGGCCCTTCGGCATTAAAAACCACACAAGAAGCCACCGTAGCCTCTCCCTGAGTGTGACTGATATCAAAACACTCCATCCGTTGAGGCAGGCTTTCGAGCTGTAACAGGCGTTTGAGAGAGTCTAAGCGCCGATTCATGCCTGCGCGTGAAGCGAGGCGAGTGGTCAAAGCAATTTTGGCGTTATTGACGGCCATCTGCATCCAGCGCCGACGTTCTCCTCGTAAGTTATGGCTTAACTTTATTTTCTTACCGGATTTTTCTGTAAAGGCTTCACCGAGCAGGTTTTGGTCGTCTAAAGCTTGGCTGAGCAGAATTTCACTGGGAATCTCTTGTTGCAAGTAAAATTGCGTTAGAAAAGCGTAAAGAACGTCGGTGGGTTGATTGTCGAGTGCGGCTTTAGGGAAAAAGGCTTTATTACCCAAATTACGGCCATCGCGAATAAAAAACAGCTGAATGCAACTCTGTCCGGCTTCTTGATGACAGGCCACCACATCCAAATTGCCCCGTTCGCCACTGATGTATTGCCGTTCTTGAATTGTTTTAAGCACTCGAATCTGATCACGAAAATGAGCCGCTTGCTCAAATTTGAGCGCCTGTGAGGCGGTTTCCATCTGACTGATAAAGGTTTCAACTACCTGATTGCTCTTACCTTCCAAAAAGAGGCGGGTATGAGCCACATCCAAGGCGTACTCCTCTTCGCTGATTCGTCCCACACAGGGAGCCTTACAACGTTTGATCTGATATTGCAGACAGGGTCTGGAGCGATTACGAAAAAAAGGTTCATCACACTGACGTAACTGAAACAATTTTTGTAGCAGGTAGAGGGTCTGTTTGACCGCATGACCATTAGGGTAGGGGCCAAAATAACGGTTTTTGCTGTTGCGGCGACCACGATGGTAGGCGATTCGAGGGTAGGGTGAGGAAGTCAGTTCGATAGAGGGGTAACCCTTGCCATCGCGTAACAAAATATTGTAGTGGGGTTGGTGTTGACGAATCAGATGAAATTCGAGCAGCAGAGCTTCGGCTTCCGTGTGGGTAACGGTGGTTTCGATGCTCTGAATTTGACTCACCAGCAGGCGGGTTTTTTCAGAGTCCAGCTCTTTACGAAAGTAACTGCTGAGGCGGTTTTTAAGGTTTTTGGCTTTACCGATGTAGAGTATCTGCTGTTCTGCATTGAACATGCGATAAACGCCGGGTTTGGTACTCAGATGTTTTAAAAAATGAATGGAGTCAAAGGCATACAAAAACGTTTATGAGGCAATGGGGTGTTCGTTGAAACCGTGCTGTTCGGCCAATTTCAGCAACTCCACCACACTTGGAACTTCAAGTTTGTCCATCAATCGAGAACGATAGGTGCTGATGGTTTTAGGACTTAAGCAGAGTCGTTTGGCGATTTCTTGGGTGCGTAAACCTTGCGAAATAAGCATAATAATCTGTAGTTCACGTTGGCTGAGGCGATCAAACGGCGAATCATTGTCTGGGTTCAGCGCGGCGATGGCCAGCTTTTGGGCGATATCCGGTGAAATATAGGGTTTGCCTTTGTGAATGGTTTCAATGGCGGCCTGCATTTCGCTCAAGCCACTGTTTTTACTGATGTAACCAACGGCACCCGCTCGTAAGAGTACCTTGGGGAAAGGGCCTTCGGTATGAGCGGTTAAAATAATGATCTTCTGTTTTGGGTTCATCTGTAACAGACGGTGGGTTGCTTCCAGACCACCAATGCCTGGCATGGAAATATCCATCAGAATGATCTCAGGCTTCAGTTCAGCGGCGAGACGGATGGCCTCTTCACCGCTGGCAGCTTCGGCCAGCACTGAGATGTGAGCTTGGTCTTCAAGCAGGCGACAAATGCCTTCGCGAACCAATTCATGGTCATCAATGATCAATAGGGTTATCACAGTTGATAAACTGTCCGATTATGATGGATTCACGCCAGTCTAACGTATCATTCCGTGAAAAAAACTGAAAAAATCAGTTTTTTGTATATTAAAAAGAACAATACGGCTTTTTAGCTAGTATTTTAGCAGTGCAGAACCCCAGGTAAAACCGCCACCAAAGGCTTCCAATAAAACCATTTCACCCCGTTGAATACGACCATCACGCACTGCGGTATCCAGAGCCAGAGGCACAGACGCAGCAGAGGTGTTGCCGTGTTCTGCAACCGTCACAATGACTTTTTCCATCGGCATTTTTAGCTTGCGGGCGGTGGCGTTGATGATGCGAATGTTGGCTTGATGCGGCACCAGCCAATCAATATCACTTTTTTTCAGATTGTTGGCCGCCAGTGTCTCCTCGGCGATGTGACCCAAGGTATTGACTGCAATCTTGAAGACTTCGTTGCCTTTCATCTCAACGTAGGCGGTGGCATCCAACAGCTCTTGATAGCGCGAAACACCTTGTGGCAGTTGCAACAAGCTGGCGTAATCGCCATCCGCGTGCAAGTGAGTAGAGAGAATACCGGCTTCCTCGCTGGCTTCAACAACCACCGCTCCGGCACCGTCACCAAACAGAATGCAGGTGTTGCGATCTTTCCAATCGACGATGCGCGAGAAGGTCTCTGCACCGATCACCAAGGCGCAAGTGGCATTACCAGATTTGATAAATTGATCTGCCACGCTAAGGGCATAAATAAAGCCAGTACAGACCGCTTGCAGATCAAACGCTGCACAACCGTGTATGTCCAAACGGCTCTGCAACAAGCACGCGGTGCTGGGGAAGACCTGATCGGGAGTGGTGGTGGCAACAATAATCAGATCAATGTCACCTTTGCTTTTCCCCGCTGCTTCCATTGCACGCCGACAAGCGTGTTCGGCCAAATCGCAGGTGGTTTCTTCTTCAGCGGCGATGTGGCGCTCTTTGATGCCGGTGCGTTCTTGAATCCATTCGTCACTGGTGTCCACCATTTTGGCGATGTCAGCGTTGGTTAAAATAGTCTCTGGCAAGTAACTGCCGGTGCCTGTAATGCGTGAATATTTCACACGTTCTCTCCTTCTAGGAGGTGTGTTTCAAGGTGTTTGTGAATGCGACTGGGGATGGCGTTATCCACCTCTTCAATGGCAATTTCAACCGCGTTAGCAAAGGCCAAGGCATCGGCTCCGCCGTGACTTTTGATCACGATGCCTTGCAAACCCAATAAGCTGGCACCGTTGTAACGTCGAGGATCAATGCGTTTTTTCAGGGCTTTCAGCACCGGTAGCGCAAAAAGTCCAAGCATCTTGGTAAACCAAGAGTGACTGAACTCCTCTTTCATGGCGTTAGCAATCATTTTGGCCACACCCTCACAGGTTTTCAGCGAGACATTACCGACAAAACCATCACAGACCACCACATCGACACGACCGTTAAAAATGTCATTGCCTTCCACAAAACCGATGTAATTTAGGTCGCTGTTGGCCAATAACTTAGCGGCCTGTTTAACCTGTTCATTACCCTTAATCTCCTCTTCACCGATGTTCAGCAGACCCACTTTGGGGTGTTTGATCTGATCGAGGGATTGACTGAGTACCGAACCCATCACGGCAAATTGGTAGAGATGTTCGGCACTGCTGTCGATGTTGGCACCCAGATCGAGCATGTGGGTATGGCCACCAACGGAAGGCAGGGAGGAGATAATGGCGGGACGATCAATCCCCGGCAAGGTTTTGAGCACGTAACGCGCCGTTGCCATCAAGGCACCGGTGTTGCCCGCGCTGACACAGGCATCCACTTCACCGCTTTTGACCAAGTTAATCGCCACACGCATGGAGGAATCGCGTTTTTTACGCAGCGCCTTGGAAGGCGATTCATCCATTGTCACCACTTGCGAGGCGTGCTGAATGGTCAGACGATCATCAGAATGATAATCATCTTCTTCTTCAAGTTGGTGTTGGATCTGATGTTCATCTCCAACCAAAACCAGACGCAGTTTGGGGTGTCGATTGAGAATATCCAGTGCAGCAGGCACGATCACTTTTAGACCGTGATCGCCTCCCATGGCATCCAATGAAATGGTAAGCGGCCTCGTCATGAGCAAGCGCCTCAATTGAGCAAGTGAAGGGGGTAAAAACGCTGAACGACCCAAAAGAGCCGTTCAAACAAAACAACAGGGGTATCCCAGTTGAATCTAGTCGCTTTCTTGTACAGAAGCGGTGTCAATCACTTTACGGCCTTTGTAGAAACCGTCAGCGGTGATGTGATGACGCAGGTGAACTTCACCTGAAGTCTGATCCACTGAGAGGGTTGCTGCCTTCAAGGAGTCGTGTGAACGACGCATGCCACGACGAGAAGGGGTTTTGCGACTTTTTTGTACTGCCATGATTAAATCTCCGAAACACTATCAATAATATAGAGGTAGCAAAACAGAATTAGTGTTTCTGTTCCGCTTTGTTAAAATCTTTTAGCACCGCAAACGGATTTTTCCGTTTTGTCTTACCCGTCACTTCTACGGGATGAGGTTCAGGCTCACTTTCCACCGCTGATTGAGCTGATTCAGAACAGTTTTCTAAATCAACGTGTTTGGACACCAGTGGCAGACAGAGAATCAACTCATCTTCAAACAGATCCGTGCCGTGTATCGCCAACTGTGGATCAAGCACGATGGGATCGAACAGTTCAGACAGTTGCTCTGCCTCGCTTTCGTTCTCCACCAGCCCCAGACAAAATTCATTTTTTACTGGAAACCGCATCGGATGCATGCAACGTTGACAAATGAGCATCAGCTCTGTCGTCAGCACACCCTTGAAATGACGCACACCTGCCGCGTCTTGAGCAAAGGTGACTTCAATGTTCACCTCACCCTGATTGTCCAGCAAATAACCACAAAGACGCTTGAATCGAGACAGCAAAATAGAGCCGGAAAAGCTCACATTTTTTTTGGCTAAATCAAAGGGTCTGATCTGTATGGGAAGCGGTGCGGACATAAGCGCGCAATCATAAAGGAGAAGCGGTCTAAGTGTCAAAATATTGTGAAAAAAATTGACTAAAGAAGCAATTGCTTATTTAGGATTTTAACTAGGCTTTAGGCTGGATTCATGGTATAGAAAAAGCAAGCCGTTCAACGTTTGGTTCTGAATCCCAAAGGGGGTGGAATTTTGATCACAAAAATTCTGATCGCAAATCGTGGTGAGATCGCTGTGCGCATTGTGCGTGCCTGCGCTGAGATGGAGATCACCTCGGTGGCGGTCTACAGCGAAGCGGATCGCCACGGCCTGCATGTGAAAAAAGCCGATGAGGCTTACAGCATCGGCCCTGAGTCTGTGGCCGGTTATCTTAATGTGCATCGTCTGGTTGATCTGGCGCTGGCCACCGGCTGTGATGCACTGCATCCAGGTTACGGCTTTTTGTCGGAAAACCCCAAGCTGGCGCGGCGCTGCGAACAGCGGGGGATCAAGTTTATCGGCCCCAGCTCCAAGGTCATCGCTCGCATGGGAGACAAGATCGCCGCTCGCCAAGCGATGATCGAAGCCGGAGTGCCAGTGATTCCTGGCAGCGAGGGTAATATTCCCGATCTGGAGACGGCGCTGACTCTGGCCACAGAGATCGGTTATCCGATCATGCTCAAGGCCACCAACGGTGGCGGCGGTCGCGGCATTCGTCGTTGTGACAACCCTGACGAGTTGCGTTTTAATTTGCCACGCGTCATCTCCGAGGCCACCAAAGCCTTTGGCAAGGGTGATCTCTTTATGGAAAAGGCGGTGGTTAATCCTCGTCATATCGAAGTGCAAGTGATGGGAGATTCGTTTGGCAACGCCATTCATCTCTTCGAGCGTGACTGTTCTATTCAACGCCGTCACCAAAAACTGATCGAAATCGCCCCTTCACCGCAGATCAATGCTGAACAACGTGCTTGGCTGGGAGAGATGGCAGTGCGCGCCTGCAAAGCGGTCGGTTATGAAAACGCCGGTACGGTGGAGTTTCTGTTGGACAGCGACGACTGTTTCTTCTTTATGGAGATGAACACCCGTCTGCAAGTAGAACACCCCGTCACCGAGAGCATCACCGGCATCGACCTGCTGCAAGAGCAGATCAACGTCGCTTCTGGTAAACCCCTCAGTGTGAAACAAGAAGAGCTGTCAGTGAACGGCATGGCGATGGAGTTCCGCATCAACGCCGAAGACCCACAAAACGATTTCCTGCCCAGTTTTGGTCGCATCACGCGCTACTTTGCTGCCGGTGGGCCTGGGGTGCGTACCGATGCGGCGATCTACTCCGGTTATCACATCCCGCCACACTACGATTCCATGTGCGCCAAGTTGATTGTTTGGGCACCGGATTGGCCACGGCTGTTGCGCCGCGCCAAACGTGCTTTGAACGACATCGGTGTTTATGGAGTGAAAACCACCATTCCTTATCAGTTGAAAATTTTAGAGTGCGAGGATTTTCAGCAGGCGCGTTTCGACACCAGCTTTGTGGAGCAACACCCCGAACTGGTTAACTACTCGGTCAAACAAGATCCCCGCAGCGAGGCGGTGGTGATTGCGGCGGCCATTTTTGCTCATCGCTGCTGTGCGGCTAATGACAAATGATTTAAAAGAGGATTGCATCATGCCCGTGGTAAAGATCACAGAAACGGTTCTACGCGATGCCCATCAGAGCCTGTTGGCCACCCGAATGCGTTTGGAGGATATGCTGCCCATCTGTGGCAAGTTGGATCAGGTGGGTTATTGGTCATTGGAGTGTTGGGGTGGGGCGACCTACGACAGTTGCTTGCGTTTTCTGAAAGAAGATCCGTGGCAACGGCTGCGACAACTGCGTGAGGCACTGCCCAATACCCGAACACAGATGCTGTTGCGTGGGCAAAACCTATTGGGTTATCGGCACTACTCCGACGACGTGGTGCAGAAATTTGTCCAGTTGGCGGCCAACAACGGCATGGATGTGTTTCGAATTTTCGATGCCATGAACGATGTGCGCAACCTTTACACCGCCATCGATGCGGTGAAAAAAAGCGGCAAACACGCACAAGGGACGATCTGTTACACCCTCAGTCCGGTTCACACCAGTGAGCAATTTGTGACGATGGCCAAGGCGCTGGAGAATCGCGGCTGTGACAGCATCGCCTTGAAAGACATGGCGGGGCTGTTGACCCCGACCGCCGCAGCGGAGTTGATGGCGGCCTTGACCCAAGCGGTGAGCGTGCCGATTCATTTGCACAGCCACGCCACCTCCGGTCTGGCGGACATGGCACAGCTTAAAGCCATTGAGAACGGCTGTCATCACATCGACACCGCCATTTCCTCGATGGCCAATGGAGCCAGTCACCCGCCCACCGAGAGCATGGTGGCGGCGTTGTCAGACAGTGAATACGCCACTGGCCTGGATCTGCCGCTGCTGCAAGAGATTGGCTTCTATTTCAAAGAGATTCGCAAAAAATACCATCAATTTGAGAGCGATTTCACCGGCATCGACACTCGTGTGCATGTCAATCAGGTGCCGGGTGGCATGATTTCCAATCTGGCCAATCAATTGCGAGAGCAGAACGCCACCAATCGCATGAACGAAGTGCTGGCAGAGATTCCCAAGGTGCGCGCCGATCTTGGTTATCCGCCCTTGGTGACACCGACCTCACAGATCGTTGGCAGCCAAGCGGTCTTTAATGTTCTCACCGGCGAGCGTTACAAAAATATCACCAACGAGGTGAAACTCTATTTCCAAGGTCGTTATGGCAGAGCACCTGGCAAGGCGAGTGCAAAAATTCGGCAACTGGCCATCGGTAATGAAGAGGTGATTGATGTTCGTCCCGCCGATCTGCTTAAACCGGAGTGGCAGAAACTGCAAAGCAGTGCCGGAGAGAAGGCTAAATGCGAAGAGGATGCCATGCTTGTGGCGATGTTCCCTGATGTGGGGGCGGCGTTTTTGGCCGAGCGCGAGACCGGTACGTTAACCCCTGAACCGCTGGAACCGCTTGCGGAAAAAGGCGCTCAAGGCACCGCGCCGGTGGAGTTCACTCTGACCCTGCACGGAGAGAATTACGATGTCAAAGTGACCGGCAGCGGTCATGAAGCCGATGGCCATCGTCCGGTCTATCTGACCTTAGATGGGGTGCCGGAGGAGGTTTTGGTTGAGACTCATGCGGAGATGATGATGGGTGGCGGTGGTTCGGTGGCTCCCGCTCAGGCCAGCAGCGGCGGGCGAAAACGCGCCACGGAGCTGGGACATGTGACGACCTCAATGCCCGGCACGGTGATTGATATTTTGGTGAAAGAGGGTGATCGGGTCAGTGAAGGGCAGCCGGTGTTGATCAGCGAGGCGATGAAGATGGAGAGTGAAATTGCCGCGCCGATTGCTGGGGTGGTGAGTGCTCTTTATGTTGAGAAGGGCGAGAGTGTTAATCCCGATGAGGTGTTGTTGGAGATCAAAGCAGAATAAACGTTTTTGTTTGAGTTGAGCTGTATTACAATTTGTCATACAGAATTTTTTGGGAAAGTATGATGATTACACTGAGGCTTGACGCCAAACTTGAAAACAGCGTTGTTGAGGTTGCTCAAAAGTTGGGACTGAGTAAATCAGAGTTAATACGGCAAAGTATTACGGAATTTCTTAATAAACTCGATAGCCCTAAGCCCTCTGCTTGGCAGTTAGGTGAAAGCCTCTTTGGTCAGCATGGCAGTCAGAACGGAAATCTTTCTCGGGATCGAAAAGAATTATTGCATGAAAAAATAAGCAACAAACGGTGAATCAAATTTTAATCGACTCAGGGCCGTTGATTGCCCTGTTTGATCGTGATGATCGCTACCACCGTGCCTCCGTTGCTTTTATTCACGACAATCGTTGTGAACTGATCACCACGATTGCTTCTGTCACCGAAACACTGCATCTGCTGAATTTTAGTCGGAAGGCTCAGGTTGATTTTTTGCAGTGGCTGGAAGCGGGGGCGGTTTCAATAGAGACCATTACCCTCACTGATTTCAGCAGAATTAGAGAATTGACGCTTAAATACGCCGATTTACCGATGGATTTTGCCGATGCCTGTTTGGTTCTTTTGTCTGAAAAACTGGATATTGATCGTATCGCAACCATTGATCGAGATTTTGATGTTTATCGACGTTATGGCAAACACCCCTTCACAACATTGATTAAATAGGGATTTTTTATGCAACTTGTTTTAGCCTCCACCTCCCCCTTTCGCCATGAACTGCTCTCCCGCTTAGGCCAAGCCTTTGAGACCGCTTCTCCCGATGCTGATGAGAGCCGTTTTGAGAATGAACCTGCTGATAAAATGGTGGTGCGTCTGGCGGAGAAAAAAGCCCGCAGCATCGCCAAAGATTTCCCTAATTCGTTGATTATCGGCTCAGATCAGGTGGCGACACTGGAGGGACGGATCTTGGGTAAACCCGGAAATCATGAAA
>CAZTQX010000078.1:0-10704 GCA_964615985.1 uncultured Gammaproteobacteria bacterium
TTGGGGCTATTGTTCGGCTAAGACCTAGGAATCCATTAAGAGCCTCTAATTTTTGTATCTGCATAAAATAATTTTCCAACCTCACTCAACAACCCGCTCAAACGGTGGCAAACCCTCCAACAACAACGGCCCATAACGCTTCGTCACCAAACGCCGATCCAAAATGGTAATGGTGCCGCTGTCATCCTCGCTGCGCAGCAAGCGCCCACAGGCCTGCATCAAACGAATCGCCGCATCGGGCACTGAGATCTGCATAAAGGCATTACCACCGCAACGCTCTACCCACTCCGCTGCCGCCTCTTCCACTGGCGAATTGGGCACACTAAAGGGCAATTTAGCGATCACCACATGGGTACAGAGATCCCCCGCCAGATCCAAACCCTCGGCAAAACTGGCCAGCCCAAACAGAATCGAACGCTGACCTTTTTCACACGCCTTGAAATGCTGCTCCAGCAACTGC
This sequence comes from uncultured Gammaproteobacteria bacterium, assembly GCA_964615985.1. GTDB lineage: Bacteria > Pseudomonadota > Gammaproteobacteria > JAUZRS01 > JAUZRS01 > JAUZRS01. Next base: position 461 of record CAZTQX010000078.1, read on the forward strand.
TGCTTGGCACCGCTGCCCTGAATCAACAACGCATCGCGCCACGTCATCGGCAAACCGTCCGCGACCCGCTGCATCTGCCAACGAGAGGAGAACAGCACCAGCGCCGCCTTGTCGTCCGCCAAAATCTGCGGCAATTTCTCAACCAACTCCTCCGTATGCGCATCCGCTTGCGTCGGCTCGGCGGCCATTTTCGGGATCACCAGCCGCGCACGATTGGGGTAATCAAACGGCGAGGCGAGGCGCAAATATTGCGAACCGTCCTCAGGGTGCAGCCCCACCTGCTGCTGAAAACGGGCAAAACTGCCGCCCGCAGTCAAAGTCGCCGAAGTCAACAACGCCCCCGCACAGCGTGACCACAACAGCTCCTGATAAATGTGCGCCACATCAATGGGCGAGGCAGCGATCAAATAATCACTCTCACGGCTCTGGGTCATGCGCTCCACCCAACGCGACAGCGGCGCACGCCCCTCGGTCTCTTCCTGCGCCATCAAATTCCAGAGCTGACTGAAACCCTCCAGCCGCTGATGCAACACCCCCAACGGTGGCAGCAATGCCTCCAGCTCGGCACTGGAGATCGCACCATCGTCTTGGGCTTTATTGAGCCGCTCTTGCAGTTTATTAAACGCCTTAAACAGCGCCTTGGAGAGCTGCGCCAACTCCTCGGAAAAGTCCAACCACTCCGCTGGCAATTTGCCATGAGCAAAGCGGTGACTCTCCTCATCCTCAGCAAACCAACCGCTGTCGTCCAAGAGAAAATCGAGGCTCTTTAACAGCGCTCGCACCTGCTCCACATCCTGCTCAATCTGATCCTGAATCAGGTCATCAGAAGGGCTATCCAGCAGAGTAAACAGAGTATCCGCACTTTTAGGAGCCGCTTTTAACCAGTTACGACTGCCGCGCACCGGAGCTTGGGCGCTGAAATGTGACAAAGCTTTACTGGCCAGATGGTGCGCCTCATCAAAGACGTAAAAGGTATCCTCTGGCTTGGGCAGAATCACCCCACCGCCCATCATCAGATCCACCAGCACCATGTCGTGATTGGCGATGATCACATCGGCGCTGCGCAGACCTTCACGAGCTTGATAAAAAGAGCAGTCATCATAATAATCGCAGCGCCGACCGGTGCAGCGATGACGGTCACTGGCGACCTTCTGCCAGAGATTGTCCTCCAACGGCTGATGCCAACTGTCCCGATCCCCCAACCAACTCATCTTGCGCCACGCCTTCAACATCGAGGTCAAACTGTCCAACTCCCGCTGCTGCGGGGGTCGATCCCAGAGCGCCTCTTCACCCTCAAACAGGGTTCCTTGGCCGTGTTCCGCATCATCCGCACCGCTGTAACGCACCAGATCACGGGTGCAGACGTAACGCCCCCGCCCTTTGGCCAGCACCGCGACAAAATCCAAACCGCTCAAATGCGCCACATCGGGAATGTCCCGCAGCAGCAGTTGCTCCTGCAAGGCGACGGTGGCCGAGGCGATCACCAACTGTTTGTTTTGCGCCATCGCCAACGGAATCGCTGACAGCAGATAGGCCAAGGTTTTGCCGGTACCGGTGGGGCCTTCGACACAAATGATGCGCTGATCCGCGTCGTACTCACCGGCAAAGGTTTTGGCAATTTCGGCGATCATCAAACGCTGCGGATAACGGGCACGAAAGCCCGGCAATTTTTCTCCCACCGAAGCCAACGCATCACGAATTTTCTGTTTGACTTCGGTGGCCAGCGGTACTGCTTCTTCGATTGCTTCAGCGTTCATATTATTCACAAAATAAAATTTAAAATTACCAATGGATTTTTTCACCGTAGGGGCAGATTCCATATCTGCCCTAGGTTACATCACAGGTTTTTTTAGAAAGGGCGGATATGGAATCCGCCCCTACCAGCGTTATTCACCAATCCATTTACAGTTATTCGGTTTCAACAACTTCTCACTCCAATTATAGAACTGGCGCTCATAAATCGTATTAGTAACCAACTCCACATCAAAGGGTTTGCTGATTTTTTTCAAAACAAATTCACGAACCAGATGTTTGAAGGTCTCTTTGCGTCGCGACTGAAACAGCTCCCGCACCGGACGACCATGACAAAGTGAAAACGAGTGGAAATTCACCACCATAAACTCCATCTGCTTGAGATAGGTCTCAATGGCTTCGTACTCAAAAAAGTCCGGCGACAAATTGATCGTATCTTCTCCGCCTTTGACCGAGTTGAGAAACACCGAAGTGACCGGATACTCGGTGATGCCGCCCTCTTTAAAGATACCGTGCTGTTTATCAACCCGCTTATTCACCAGATCCATCGCCGGTTTCAGATCCTTACGCATGGTGCTGCTGTAGAGAAAACCCGCCTCCTCCAATGACTCATAATAGGTCGGGCTGTTTTTAAAACCACCGGGACGAAAACTGTCCACTTCCACACCTAAATCTTCCATAAAATGCTTGGAGAACTTGAGCATCTCCACCTGCTGTTTGGGCTCGTAGTCGAGGAAAAAGTCGCTGCCTTTGGCGTAATCGAACGGCAGATTCAAGCAGTGCAGATGGGGTTGCAGACGGATGTAGTCGCTGTAAACACTCTGGTTGATGCGGATGATCTGTTTCAGACAACGCTGATAATCGTCCCAACTGATACCCAACGCTTTAGGCGCAATGCTCAAATAGAAGGTGGCTTTGATCTCGTTCTGCGCCAGATACTCCGCCAACTTAACGTAGGGCAGCAGCAGATTGGTATCCAGATTCTCCGAATAACTCAAACGGTGATCGGTGATCTCCACATCGACGCTAAAAAATATATCCATATCGCTCTCCTAATGTTCCCAAGACAAATTAGCCTAAAATAGTACAACAAAGTTGACGCGAAAAGGGAGGCATTATAGCCTCCTGCTCCATTCACCCACAGAAAAGCCCAGTCATCCCGATGAACAACCCCAATCCCACCGTAATTTCTAGCCCTAAAATTCTCTTTTGGTTGGTCTCCCTGCTGTTGCTGGCCTACCCCGCCAGTGCTTTGGTGATCAAAGATGGTCATAGCAGCATTTTCTATCTGTTGGTATTGATCGGCTTGGGCTGGGCAACCTTTCGCCAAAACCGCCCGCAACTGTCACTGGATGAAAAACGGCTCTTTTTTGCCGTCAGCCTCTTTTTTATTGTCGGCCTATTGACCTACCTACTAGGCAATGTGAACTACGGCGGCTTTAAAACACTGGGCAAGTTTCTCAACCTACTGATGGTGATCCCGCTCTACTTTCTGCTGAAAAAACTCCAGATCCGCCAAGGCTTTTTCTGGTACGGCTTGGTATTGGGGGCGACGGTGGCCGCTGGCATGGCCATTTACGAACTGATCAATGCCACCGGACCGCTGGCACAACGCCGCGCTCACGGCATCACCCACCCAATTCTGTTTGGCGACCTCTCATTGAGCATGGGGATGATGGCTCTGGCTGGGCTGGGCTATTTCCGCGAGCAGAACCGCTGGCTGATCGCACTGCCGATTCTGGCCGGGCTGGCTGGCTTAACGGCGAGCTTCCTCTCCGCCGCTCGCGGTGGCTGGATCGCCATCCCCTTTCTACTTTTATTACTGGCGTGGCAAGCGCGTAAATCACTCAAGCTCTGGCATTTTGCCACCGCGATGACGGTCATTGTGGTGCTGCCAACAGCGGCCTACTTCACGCCCAACTCGGCAGTAAAAACCAAAGTCGATAGCGCCACTTACAACCTGACTCACTACGCCAATAGCCCCATCACCGACCCGGTGCGCGGCACCTCGGTCGGCACTCGCCTGGAGATGTGGCAAGCGAGCTGGACGATCTTTAAAGAACATCCCTGGATCGGGGTCAGTTGGGGACGTTATCAAGAGTATGCTCAGCAGTTGGTGGATCAAGGCGTTCGTCACCCCTCCGCCTCGCGCTGGAATAACCCCCACAATCAATACGTCTCCTCGGCGGTCAACGCCGGTATCATCGGTCTCAGCGCCCTGCTGCTGCTGTTGCTGATTCCACTGCGGCTGTTTCTGCGCAGCTTAAAAAGTGCTTCTACGGAGAGTCGTCGGCTGGCACTGGCCGGAGCGGTACTGATGATCGCCTACGCCGGTTTTGCTGTCAGTGAGTCGATCTTTCAGCGCTCGCTGCCCACCACCTTTTTTGCCTTTTATCTGGCTCTGATTGGCACTCTATTGGTACAGCAAAAAACCAAGCTCAAAACCATCTCCAACTCAACGCGAAAAAGCACGCTCTCTGCCATTGTCATCACAAAAAATGAGGAGGACCGCATTGAAGCTTGCCTGCAATCGGTCAGCGGTCTGGCCGATGAAATCATCGTTTTGGACAGCGGCAGCAACGACAAGACCGTGGAGATTGCGCAAAAATTGACCGACAAGGTTTTTATCACCGACTGGCCGGGCTACGGCGCTCAAAAACAGCGCGCTCTGGAAAAAGCCAGCAGCGATTGGGTGCTATCCATTGATGCCGATGAACGTGTCACCCCTGAGTTGCGCGGTGAAATTGAACAAATTTTGGCGCAAGCAGCCGAAGCCCTCGACGTTCATGGCTATCGCATCCCCATGGCCACAGTGGTCTTTGGCAAACGACTCGACTACGGGGTGACAGGACGCTCTCCCATGCGTCTGTTTCGCCGCGAAGGCACTCGTTACAAAGAGGCGATGGTACATGAGGGGGTTCAATTTGAGGGGGAGACATCACAGCTCAGTGGTCAGCTGCTGCACCTCACCTTCCGCAACTTTTATCACGCCATCGAAAAAAACAATCAGTACGCTTGGTTGTGGGCACAACAGCGTCAGAATGGAAAAAAGTGGGCGAGCATCTGTGGGGCGTTTCTACACAGCATTTGGAGCTTTTGCTCCATTATGCTGTTTAGACTGGGCTTTTTAGACGGGCGACGCGGCTTTATGATGGCCATGCTCTACAGCCACTACACGTTTAATAAATACGCCGCCTTGTGGTCACTCCGACAGCAGAAAAAGCAGCCGACCCCAGCAGAGTAAACACTCACTTTTTTAGCTGCGGGAAAAATTTAATGATCTCATCCGCTGCCCGCCGCCCTGCTTGGCCATCCAATTTATCAAACATAATTTGGTTGGCTGCGGCGCGCTGCGCCTGCTTGGCGGTTGGATCGGTCAGTGAACATTCGATGGCTTCTTGCAGCTCCGTCACACGTTCAATTTGCAAACTGAAATTGCGAATCATCTCATGCACCTGCGGCACCGTGCGTTTTCCCTCTGGCACTTTGAAGGTGATAATCGGTTTATCCAGCGCACAACACTCACCCAAAATGGAGCTGGCATCACCAACACAAACATCCGCTTGCATGATGTAGGGAATCACATCAAAGGTGTCGATATAAAAGACCCCAGCTGTACTACGAATGGCATCCAGATATTTTTTCGAAGTCCAAGGGTGTACCGTCACCATGACGTTATATTTTTGGCACAAGGGAGCCAGCTTATCCGCCCACTGACTCACTGCGGCCAGACCTGACTCATCCCAGGTGGCGGTAAACAGAACGGTTTTTTTCTGTTTATCCAGCCCAATTTTATCTTTAAATCTGGTGCAAAAATTCGCATCATAAGTTCCATCAAAAGCGGGATCAAGCTTAGGATAACCCACCGCAAAACCACTTTTAATCCCCACCTCTCGGGCGTGTTCCACATCGGTGCTGCTGGTCATAAAATAACGCTCCAACAGATTATGGCTTTCGGCACTGGCAAAAGGTTTAAAATTATAGACACCGTGACTGATGCCAATCTTTTTTATCCTCTTAGCAGGAAACCGATAGGCTGCCTGCCGACACATAATCACCCCATCGGGAAAACTGGGAAGACACTTTGATTCTACACCAATCTCTTGTAAGGCGTGCTGTGCACGTTTATCTTTAGCCACAACCGGCAGCGGTTTTAAATGTTTTTGTACCGGAGCGAAAATCTGATAATCCAAGCTGTTGGCGCAGTAAAGCACCACGCCTTCAGTTTTCCCCAGCAGATGTTTAATATGCCACCACAATGTGTACGGTGGTTTCATAATGTAGTAAGAGAGAACCATTTAAAGAGAATATCCTGTTGGGTAAAAAACCGATGAATCACGGTTATTCCTATACGGAAACCAATATGGCAGATGCGGTACCAGAAACCATTCTCTTGGCACCACCGGACGACCAAAACGATCCTTTATCTCAATGTCCAACATTAAACTTTCCCACCCACACCTTTAAACTTCTCCACAAACGCGGCAATCTTTTGAAACACGCTCTGTTTCTTGGTGAGGTATTGCGGATTTAACGGGCTCATCTTAGGCAGAATGGCATTAAGCTCTGTTCCTGCGTCGCTGGCGTACTCCCGTTTGAGTGAGGTGGTGATATAACGTCGGGCTTCTTTAGCATTCAGGCTTTCCGCGTTTATCAGCTCCTCGGCTTCTCGTTGCTGCTCAACTTGAGCGAAGGAAAAGAAGGCTTCGATCACGCTGGACTTATCGCCAATCTGATCCAGGTCGGTTTGATTGATGAAATCCACTATCAGGTTTTCTTTAGCGCGGTTGCCAAGGCTGGCGCGGATCACCCGGCGCACTTCGTCAACCAAGTCGGCTTTGCTTTTGGTTTTCTTGTTGTGCTCGAAAATCAACTCCAGAATGTAATCAAGGTTGATCTCTTGGGATTTCAGCAAGTCTATCTCGAACACCACGTCATCCCAGTCAATGGTGGATTTTTCTTTCTCTTCTGCTGATTTTTGTCGGCGTTGCCAATCGCGGATGTCGTTATAGATAGAACGGCAATCCTGAATTTTTCGTTCGGCGGGCAGGCGTATGGTTTGTAATTCAGCCAGCTTTTCATCATCCAAATAATGTTCTGCTTTAAACGCTTCAACCGCATCTGCGTCTTCCATATCAAGGCTTTGCAGGGCTTTCAAACTAGCAAACTCATCATAGTTTTGCAGCACGTTCTCTACGCGCAGGTATTCGCCAAAGAGTTTGGCAAAGTCTTTTTTATCGGACTCTTTTTCAATGGCGGTCGGATCAGGAAAGCGTTGCTCTAGCTCGCTCACCACATCCATAAAACCGCGTCTGGCTTCACCGCTCACCACATCGGTAAAGCCTTCCATGTATTCCTTGTAGCTTTTCTCCAGCACCACGTTTTTGGTGTTTTTATCGCCAAACAGGGTGATCGCATCCACGGTTGCCCTTTCCAGATCGCGGAATGTGACAATATTACCGAAGGTTTTGGTGGCGTCATAAATGCGGTTGGTGCGCGAAAAGGCTTGCATCAAACCGTGGTAACGCAGGTTTTTATCCACAAAAAGCGTATTGAGCGTAGGCGCATCAAAGCCGGTGAGAAACATTCCCACCACGATAAGCAAATCGATCTCCTTGGTTTTCACTCGCTTGGCCAAATCACGGTAGTAATTCTGAAAGCCGTTGCTATCGACACTGAAATTGGTTTTAAAGAAGGCGTTGTAATCGTCTATCGCCGCGTTTAAAAACTCTTTGGCGCTGCTACTCATGGCTGAAACATCAAAGCTCTCATCCAGAATATCACCCACCGCATCCTGCTCTTCATTGGCAGCAAAGGAGAATATGGTGGCGATTTTCAGCCGTTTTTTCAGGTTATCACGCCTCTCGCTCCCATACTCCTGCGTGGGAATGCATACCGAATCCTGTAATTGATTTAACCTTTCATAATAAGCCTTAGCAGCATCCACACTGCTCACGGCGAACAGGGCATTAAAACCCTTGGCGTTCGCCTGCAATCGGTGGGTCTTCTGGCGGTAGTTGTTCAGAATGTACTGGGAAATTTCGCGAATACGCTCTGGGTGCAACAGCGCCTCTTTGTTTTCAGCGGCAGAAAGTTTTTTCTCATCCTGTTCCGTTTCAATGGCCTTAAACTTGTGGCGCACATCGTTGTAGTCCACCTTGAACTTGAGCACTTTCTCATCGCGTATCGCGTCGGTAATCACATAGGCATGCAATTCACGGCCAAACACGCTGGCGGTGGTTTCCGCACCTAAAGCGTTTAGCGGGAAGATGGGCGTGCCGGTAAAGCCAAACTGATAGAAACGTTTAAATTTCTTGTTCAGGTTTTTCTGAGCTTCACCAAACTGGCTGCGATGGCACTCATCAAAAATAAACACCACCTGCTTGTTGTAGATGGGCAGATCGCCTTCGTTTTTCATCAGGTTGTTGAGCTTCTGGATGGTGGTGACGACGATCTTGTCATCATCTTTATCCAGATTACGCTTTAAACCAGCGGTGCTGTCAGAGCCGTTCACACTGTCGGGCGAAAAGCGCTGGTATTCTTTCATGGTTTGAAAATCTAAATCTTTTCGGTCCACCACAAAAAAAACCTTGTCGATAAACTCAAGCTCAGTGGCCAAGCGTGCCGCTTTAAAGCTGGTTAAGGTTTTACCTGAGCCGGTGGTATGCCAGATAAAACCGCCGCTTTCCGGCTTGCTCCAGCTTTTCGCCTCATAAGAACTTTTCACCTTCCATAAAATGCGCTCGGTGGCAGCAATCTGGTAGGGGCGCATCACCAGTAATGTGTCACTCACATCAAACACCGAATAATGCAGCAACACATTAAGCAGGGTGTGCTTTTGAAAGAAAGTCGCGGTAAAGTCTTTCAGGTCTTTAATCAGGCTGTTATCCGCCTTCGCCCAGTTCATACTGAAGTCGAAGCTGTTTTTGTTGCGCTGGGTGGTATTAGCAAAATAGCGGCTGTCGGTGCCGTTAGAGATGACAAACAACTGCAAGTATTTATACAGCGAATCCTCGCTGTTAAAGCTCTCTTTGCTGTAACGATGCACCTGGTTAAAGGCTTCACGAATCGCTACGCCACGCTTTTTAAGCTCGATTTGTACCAGCGGCAAACCGTTCACCAGAACAGTCACATCATAACGGTTGGCATGGCTGCCGGTTTGTTCAAACTGCTTGATCACCTGTACTTTGTTGCGGGTGATGTTGTTTTTATCAAGCAGATAGATGTTTTGAATGCGGCCATCGTCAAACACAAAGTCGTGAATATAGTCATCGTGAATCTTGCGGGTTTTATCCAGGATGGTGTCGCTGGGTTTATCCAAATACGTTTCCACAAAACGCTGCCATTCACCCTCGGAAAATTGCACATGATTCAGCGTTTGCAGTTGCTCACGCACATTGGCGAGCATGGCCTGAGGGTTGTTCAGTTCGGGCAGATATTCATAGCCTTGGTTTTGCAAATCCTGAATAAGTTCGCACTCTAACGCATCTTCACTCTGGTAGCTCTCGGCCTCTTTCCATTCTTTGTTGTATTTATCCAGAATGATAAAGTTATTCGATTCGGCGATGGTTTTGTAGCTAGTCATTATTCTCTGTCCTTATCATTTTTATTGTCTGGCGATTTATCGTTCCCACGCTCCCGCGTGGGAACGCATACGTACATCACCATTGGCGACAAACCTCCAACAAACCTCCAACAAACCTTCTTCACCACAATAATCTCTAGCACTGGAATAACACCAATGCACCGCTTCATCGACATAACCACGTTTTACAGGGTTGTGATGAATACAGTCGATTTTTTGCTTGATCATATCATCGCTGTGAATCAATTCAGGGTGTACGCCTTCTTGCCAAAATTGATAGGCACGATCATTTTTATGGGCTTTTTTATAAAAAGCTAACTGATCCAAAATAGTCTTTACTTTATGTTCAGCAAGGTATTGAATCATTGTTTTAGCAGTCCATGATTTAAGTCGGGCAATATCCTGATCCAGCGCACTGCTTTGAAGTACAAAATGGCAGTGATTTTCTAAAACCACCCAAGCATAAACCTTAAGGCCATCCTTGCTTAAAAAACGGAGGGCATCGAGCAGAATGCCAACCGTTTCTGGGCGCGTAAATACGGGGATCCAGTGCAGTACCGTCAAGGTGACGAAGTGTGGTTGTTGGGGTTCGGTAATTTTATAGCGGCTTCTACCCATTATTTAAGCTCCGTCTGCATTCCCACGCTCCCGCGTGGGAATGCATACCTTTATCTGCTGTGCCATCTCCGTTAGCGTTTTACTCATATTATGCCCCTGCCGTTACGTCAGTTTTAGGCTTGGGAAAGCTCAACAGCAAATCGCGGTAGTATTCATATTGCTTTTGGCGCAGTTCGATTTCGCGGGGCAAGCCTTCAGTGATTGAGCTGGTTAGAGCGTCGAATTTATCTAAGATGGCGACGATGCGAGCTTGTTCGGCAAGCGATTTTTCTGCATCGCCAGCTAATGG
>CAZTQX010000079.1:0-10652 GCA_964615985.1 uncultured Gammaproteobacteria bacterium
AAGTGGCGGAGAGTTCAAATCGGTGATGTCAGGGTGGGCTGAGTAGTTACGAAAAATCTAACAAAAGCAATTGAGAGGGACAAATCTCCACTACGGCTTGCTCCTCATTGCTGGCGTTATCTTTATCAAAGCTCAAAATTATACCCCAAACTGAAATCAACTCGATCAAACTCCTCCAGCGGAGCCAACAAAAACGAATCGCCATTGGCATCAATGCGGCTGTATTGGCCACCGATACTCCAGCGGTCGTCGTATCGGTAATTCGCCCCTAAACGCAGGACTCGATTTTCCAGATCATTAAAAAGCATCATCGTCGCACTGAGCATCAAATCATCACGCCAATAACGATCACTCCAGTTGATCGCCAGCAGACCAAAATTGGCTGTGCTGTTGCTGTCAGGGTAATCAACGCTGGGGCTTTCCAGATAGAGTTCCGCAATCCAACTGCCGTAGTTTTGGCTGACGTAATCCAGCCCCAACATGGCACGATAGCTCTCTTTGGCTTCGATTTGAGGCAGACCTTGAGAGCTAAAAACTTGAGTTGGGTGCTGAGGCAGATAAGCCAGCTCGGTTTTAAACAGAAAAGGATCGGCGGCACGGTTGTAACTCAGCGCCAGCACGTCGCTGGCTTGGTGAGTCTGCTCAAAACCGTCAAACAACGGATCACGATTAGCAAAGTGACCGGCGATCAGCGCCAGTTCAGAGCGCTCAAACTCTTGGTTCCAACGCAGGGCGTATTCCACATCGTTGTCTTTGATTTGATCCTTGCTGCCAGGGAAGAGAGTGGCGTAAGGATGACCGCTTTTCACTTGGCGATTGAATTGAGGTTGCGGAATCAGCACCGCGTTGAGTTGCTGGCCGCTGCCGTACCAATCCAGTTGCAGCAGATCTTGGCCGAGGCGGGTCTCTTCCGGCTTGGCAAACAGCGCCGCGCTGCGATCTTGCGGGGTGATCATATCCACCACCGGCAGCATGTCCGCTTTGCCCCACACCACCATCTTTCTGCCCACGGTGAGGCTGAGCTGATCAAAGGCTTTTTGCCAGTAGAGTTCTCGCAACAGGCCATCGGTTTCGTAACGGTCGATGATGCTTTGAGGGGCGTTCTCCAGTCGGTAGGCACCGTTGTAGAGGGCGGTGGCTTCGCCGTAAATATGCCCGAATTGGGTTTCCCGATCCAGAATCAGTTGGCTGCTGAGGCCGTTGCGTACCCAGCGGTTGGGGCTGCCGATTTGGCGTGCCAGATCATGGGAGAGGCTGCCGCGCAGACCTATTGGATCGCTTTCGATTTCGTTGCTAACCTCATCGCCAAAGCCACCACCAAAGTCATCGAAGACCTCTTCGCCAGCGGATAAAGATAAAGAGGCTGCGAGTAGGCTGGGCAGCAATGCCCAGCAGAGTTTGGAGGAGAGCCAAATGGTTTGCCGCATTTTATTTCGCCAATTTCCGCAGCGGAGCCATCTGGCTCTCACGGTAGTTGCTGTCGTTGAGGGCGCGGGATTCCAGCAGGCCATCGGCGATGTCGATGTTGAGCGCCAGTTTGTCGGTCAGCATCAGGCTCATGCGCTGATTGACGTGGTTGATGATCTGCATTCGTTTGGCGATCCAGAGACCGTCGACCTGCTGAATTTTCTGCTGCAAGATGGTTTTGGCCAGTTTGCCTTGACGGTTGTAGAGTTCGATTTTCAGTGGCAGATGGGTTTTTTGGTCGATCCAAACGATGGAGTGACCGTAAGAAGTTTTGGGAGCAAAGGCTGGCGTTGGGGTGGTTTTGATTTTCCAGACCGTGCGTTTTCCGTAGCTCACATTCGTCTCTAGCAGTTCGTAGCTTGAGTCATCAAGGTGACGTTTTTCGATGTCCTCATAGGCCAGCTCGGAGCCGAAAAGGGTGCCGGTTTTGGGGCCGTCATCGGTCTCGGAGACGATGCGTTTGAGTTTTTTCATCGCTGGTAAGTACATCCACTGCTCTGACTCTCGCTCCGTTGCGTCGTAATCTTTCTGTAAAAAGGCCAAACCTTTTTCGTTGCTGGGTTTGAGAATCAGACTGAGGGTGATGCTGTCTTTGCCGTTTTCACCCAGATCTTTGCTCAGGCCTTCGGTGAGTTTGATGCGCGGTTTGTTGCGACATTTGCGTTGGCCATTTTTGACCACAAAGGCGCAACTCATCAGACGAGCTTGGCTGTAGCGGCTGCTGCCATCGTCCAGATCCAGACTCTGCTGCATGATCTGGCGGGCGCTGGGAGCGGCGTGAGCGGGCAAGGTCAGAGCCAGTGCCAAGAGGGAAAAAGCGAATTTGAGCATTATGCTGCCTCCGTGAGGTGTTTTTGGTTTTCGAACGGTTTGAACAGATGGATCATGGCGGGTAGCAGAAACAGATCCGCCAGCAGGGCGGAGAACATGGCGATGGCGGAGAGAATGCCAAAGTTGGTCAGGCCTTGATGCACCGAAAAGATAAAGATCAAGAAACCCAGCGACAGCACCACGGAGGTGTAGATCATCGCTTGTCCCACATGAGTCAGAGCAGAGCGAATCGCCTCTTCGGACTTTTTGCCGCGCAGCAGCTCGGTGCGGTAGTGGGTCAGAAAGTGGATCGAGTCATCCACCGCAATGCCGATGGCCAGCGGCATCACCAACAGGGTGTCGGTGTCCAGCGCGATGCCGAGCCAGCCGGTTACGCCGAGCAGCACCAAGATGGGGAAGATGTTGGGGATCATCGCCATCACGCCGAAACGCAGTGAGCCGAAGATCACCAGCAGCAAAATGGCGATCACCGCGATCACCAGCAGGTAGGAGTTGATCTGCGCTTTGGAGACGTAGGCCATCATCTCCATCATCAACGGAATGCTGCCGGTGATGCCCGCTTTGAAGTCGGGGTTTTGCTGGCGAATCTCGGCAAAACTTTCGTCGATCCAGCCTTGCAGATTGTGGTTGAACTGTTCGTAATCCCGCGAACCACGGGTTTTGACCTGAATGGTCATGCGCGCCACCTGCCACTCGTCGTCCACAAACAGCTTGCGGGTGGCGGGATCGGCGGATTCAAAGCTGAAGAGGGTTTGTGCCAGCACATTGGCATCGTCGGGAATGCGGTAGTGGCTCTCTTGACCGTCGGTGAGGTTTTTATAGGACTCTTTGGCCAGTTTGACGATGGAATCCACCCGCGTCACCAGCTCCGGTTCTCCGGCGCGAATTTTCTCTTGCAGAGTCTCCATTGCTTTAAGCAGTTGAGGGTCTTTGATGCCATCGGCACGACCGCTGTCGATGAGGATTTCGGCGTTGGAGCTGCCGCCAAAGTTGCTGTCGATGGCGTTGATAGCCTCGCTCATGCCGACTCCGGGTTTGATCAGGGTCATGAGGTTGGTGTCGATGTAGACTTTTGGCAGCCCCATCAGGGCAGCCGCTGCGACAATCACAAAGGTGGCGATGATGGTTTTGGGGTAGTTGATGCCGCAGTGGTAGCTCCACTCTAAGAAGCGTTGCAGCACGATGTCGCGTTTTTTCTGTGTCACGATGCCGTCGGCGTTGCGTTTGATCGGTGACCAGATGCCCATCAAGGTGGGTAGGTAGAGCACCGTCAGCCAGAAGGTGACAAAGACCCCCACCGAGGCAAACAGGGCGAAGGCTTTGATGGGTGCAATGGGGATGGCGGACATGGAGAGCATCCCCGCCATCGTTGTCAGGGCGGCGAGCATGATTGGCAGGCCGGTTTTGCGCAGGGTTTCGGTGAGCGCCTCCTGCTCCTCTAACCCCGCTTCGGTCATCTGTTTAAAGACCGACAGAATGTGGATCGAGGCGGCGATGCCGACGGTGAGGATCAAAAAGACGGTGATGTTGATCATCATATTGACCGCCACGCCTGACCAGCCGACGATGCCCAGCGTCCAGATAATGCCGGTGACGATCAGCAGCGTGGGCCAGACGGTACCCGCCAGCGAGCCAATGGTGAAGTAGAGCACGATGATGATCAGTAAGATGGAGAGCAGGGAGATCAGCGCCATCTCTTGCATCACCACGCTGAAAAAGAGATCCATAATCCACGGATTGCCGACGGCCAGATATTGGGTTGCGTCGGCATCGGGGTTGTGGAGCTGGTGTTGCCACTGGTGGCGGGCGAGTACCTCGTTAAAGGCGGTCATAAAGACGCTGTACTCTTTCATCTCCACCCGCTCGAACTCTGGCAGTTCGTCGGCTGTGAGTCCCAAGCCGCTGTTGACCGCGCTGCTGGGAGCGGAGAAATCGTCTTCAAAACCGCTCTCATCCTCGCTGGTGACGATGGCTTGTGCGGCATCATCGGATATTTTCAGACGCGCGCCGTAGTCGGTCTGGATCATTAAAATGCCCAGTTTGCTGTCACGGGAGAAGAGCTGAGCGGGATAGTCACGTTGCTGCATGGCCAGTTGGCGCAGAGTTTCGCTGTCGGCGGGGGTGAGAGGCAGACCATCGGCTCCGATGAATTTACGGCTGATGAGGGCATCCTCACTGGCCTCTAAAAAGTCGGCGCTGTAGATGCTGCGCACACGGGTGATGCGGTTCAGCGGGGTGTCGGCTTGGAGGCGCTGTTGGTTGAGATCTTCCTCCAAGGCTTTGACTTTGTTCAGTGATTCGGCGCTGAAAACATCACCGTCTTGAGGCTGAAACATCAGCATCAAAACTTGATCGCTGCCAAACAGGTGATGAAAAATATTGAAGTTGTGCAGGGTTGGATCGTCGTCACGGAAGAAGGCTTCCATGCTCATGTCGAGCTTGATGCGTGGAATGCCTGCCGCAAAAAAGATCGTCAGCAAGATCAGCGAGAGTAGGGCTTTTTTGCGGTGCCTGCGGGTGAAGTCAGGGATCTTGGCCATACCATCAGAGGTGCCCATCAGCAGGCGGTTGATAAACTGCAACGGATTAAAGGCCATTTAGGGCACTCCTGAGCGGAATTGAGATTAGGGGCGCTATCTTAGAATGTCTGTTGGGGAACTGCCAGTTTTGATCTGAGGGTGGCACAATGTGGTGGTTTAGAATTTAGCGATGGAGCGAGATTAGGCCATGATTGAGTACGATAAATTTCAACAGTCACTAAAACACCTTGAATTGCAGTTCGAGAATTACCGCACCTTGGATAAATCACTGCCGAGCTTGATGCAAGAGGCGGTGGCTGAGTCGGTGATTCAGCGTTTTGAAACCTGTTGGGACTGTTTGTGGAAAGTGTTGAAACGGTATTTGGTTGAAGAGGTGGCGTTGCCAGAAGTGCCCAATGGCCCGAATCCTATTTTACGGCTGGCCAATGAGAATCAGTTATTGTCGTCTCCTATTGAAATGTGGCTGAAATACGCTAAGGAGAGGGTGGATGTATCATATGATTGCAGTGGCGAGAAATATCAGGATGCACTGAAATTAATGGAAAATTTTATTACGGATGCGATTGTTCTGTATCGTTCTTTGAGTGGCGAAGAGTGGCAATAATGAAGAGCCAAACGGGGTTTCAAAAAAAATATTGAACAAGAACATCAAGTTATTCAGTCGTCCAGTAACGGAGCAGTTGCAATGAGTGTAATGGAAAGTGTTGCAGAGTATGTTTTGCCAGAGGTTTTATCCTTTGCAGAAGTGAACGGTGTGATGATTGCCAACATCAACAGCGAGCAAGCTAAGGCCGAGATCAGTTTGCAAGGCGGACAGGTTTTGAGCTGGCAACCAAAGGGAGCCGAGCCGGTGATCTGGATGTCCACGGAGGCCAAACCAACCGTGGGCAAAGGAATGCGCGGTGGTGTGCCGGTCTGCTGGCCTTGGTTTGGCTCTCACGCCAGCGAGGCCGATTTCCCCGCCCACGGTTTTGCTCGCAGCAGTGAGTGGCAGATGGTGGCCAGTGCGCTTTTGGAAAGTGGCGAGGTGCGTTTGTTGATGCAGTTGAGCGGTGACGGTTCATCAGAATGGTGGCCTCATCCCTTTAAGTTGCAACTTGAGGTGCTGGTGGGTACACGTTTGCAGTTGAATCTGACCAGCACCAATTTAAGCGATCAGAGCGTGGTCATCGGTGAGGCGCTGCACACCTATTTTCAGATCAGCGACATTGAGCAGGTCTCAGTGAGCGGTCTGGATGGGGTGATTTATCACGATAAAGTCAGTGGTGCCGAAGGGCTGAAGCAGCAGGATGAAATCCGTTTTGGCAGTGAGACCGACAGCGTTTACATCAACAGCCACCAGAGTTGTGTTATTGATGATGCTGGTTTGCAGCGTCAGATCGTGATCGAAAAAAGCGGCAGCGATTCCACCGTGGTCTGGAATCCGTGGAGTGGCAAAGCCGAGCGCATGGGAGATCTGGGTGAGCTGGGCTGGCGGAAAATGCTCTGCGTGGAGAGTGCCAATGCCTTTGATAATTTGGTGACGTTGGCGGCGGGTGAAAGCCACAGTTTGAAGGTGGTTTATCGTTTGGCCTGAAGTTCACTTTAGGGTTTTGCCTTTGTCGGTTGCTTGGTGTTAAATGAGGCGCGCTAAACGGCGCGTTGAGAATAAATACCCACAATAAACCAAGGATTAAACCATGAAAGTTGCTTATATTTTTTCCAGCCAAGGCCACTCCGTTTCTTTCAAACTGGGCAAAATGATTTTGCCGCAATTGGAAGAAGACGCTCACGGTGTGGAGGTGGTGGGGATGTTCTTTTTTGAGGACAACAACTACATCTTGTTGGAAGGCAATCCCATTGGCGAGCGTCTGGCCAAAGTGGCTAAGGAAAAAGGCATGTTGTTGATGGGCTGCGATCAGTGCTGTGAAGAGCGTGAGATCGAAGATAAGTTGGTGGAGGGCGCGGTGATCGGCTGTTTCCCTAACCTGTATGGGGCGTTGTCGGGTAATATGCCCGATCAGATTATTACCTTGTAACTGGTGTGATGTGCAATAAATTTGGTTGATATGGTTGTAGAGACAAGGCATGCCTTGTCTCTACCTGTGTTCTGAATGCAGTGCGAGCGTTTAACATCAGCAAATAATAGAATTTAGGCTGAGATATAAAAAATATGAATGCGGTTGCAATAAAACAGTTAAAAAAGTCTTATCCCAACGGTGTGGTGGCCTTGAAAGGCGTTGATTTGGTGGTGGAGCAGGGTGACTTTTTTGCTCTGCTCGGCCCCAACGGTGCGGGTAAATCCACCGCCATCGGCATTCTCTGCTCTTTGGTGAATAAAAGCTCCGGTTCGGTTGAGGTCTTTGGCGAGGATTTGGATAAAGTGCCGATGGCGGTGAAACGCATGATCGGGCTGGTGCCGCAGGAGTTTAACTTTAATATGTTTGAACCGGTGGTCGAGATTGTTGTTAATCAAGCCGGTTATTATGGCATTGCTCGAAAAGAGGCCTATCAAAAGGCCGAATATTATCTAAAAAAATTGGATCTGTGGCACAAACGTTTTGATATGGCACGGGAGCTGTCGGGGGGGATGAAACGCCGTCTGATGATTGCACGGGCGTTGGTGCATGAGCCGAAGTTGTTGATTCTGGATGAACCCACCGCTGGGGTGGACATCGAAATTCGCCGTACCATGTGGACGTTTTTGCGTGAGATCAATCAGCAAGGCACCACCATTATTTTAACCACCCACTATCTGGAAGAGGCCGAAAGCTTGTGCCGAAATATGGCCATTATTGATCAGGGTGAAATTGTCGAGCAGGGCGAAGTTCGTGCGCTACTCAAGCAGTTGCAGACCGAGACTTTTTTACTGAATTTGGCCGAGCCATTGTCAAGCCTGCCGCAATTAAACGGGTTTGAGCTGCGCTGTCAGGAGGACGGTCGGACGTTGGAGGTGGATGTGAATCAGGGGCAGAGCATTAATGCTCTGTTTTCTGAATTGACCGCCAAGGGCGTTGAGGTTTTGAGTCTGCGCAATAAGAGCAATCGTCTGGAGGCCTTTTTTCTGCGGCTGATTGACAAAGAGAGGCGGAATAAATAATGAACTGGAAAAATTATTGGATCGGTTTGCAGACCTTGGTGATCAAAGAGGTGCTGCGTTTTGCCCGCATCTGGATGCAGACCATTTTGCCACCTGCGATCACCACGCTGTTGTATCTGCTGATTTTTGGCAATCTGTTGGGGCAGCGTCTGGGGGAGATGGACGGTTACTCCTACATCGATTTTATTGTGCCGGGTATTATTATGATGTCGATCATCACCAACTCCTACGCCAATGTGGTCTCTTCGTTTTACAGCACCAAATTTCAGCATCAAATTGAAGAGCTGCTGGTTTCACCGATGCCCAATGTGCTGATCTTATTGGGTTATGTTTTGGGTGGGGTGGCGCGCGGTTTGGCGGTGGGAGTAGTGGTGACGCTGATGACAATGTTGTTTACCGACTTGCGGATCGACAATTTGCCGTTGACGTTGCTGGTGGCTTTTTTAACCGCGCTGCTGTTTTCCTTGGCGGGGTTTATCAATGCGGTGTTTGCCAAAAGCTTTGATGACATCTCCATTGTGCCGACCTTTGTGTTAACCCCGTTGACCTATCTTGGCGGGATTTTTTATTCCATCAGTCTGTTGCCGGAGTTTTGGCAAACCGCGTCGCACTTCAATCCGATCTTTTACATGGTCAATGCGTTTCGCTACGCCATTTTGGGCGTTAGTGATGTTTCCATGAGCAGCGCATTTTTGATTATTGCGGGTTTTATTCTGGCTTTGGCGACGCTTTCGTTGATGTTGTTGAACCGTGGTGTGGGGATTAAAAATTGAGTTTGGCAGCACAAGCGGATCGACATGATCTCTATCAGCGTTCGGTGCAAGGGGTTGAGTTTGAGCTGGAGTTCGTTCAAGAGACCTTTAAGGCACTGCGTGGCCGCTGGCCGCACAGCTTGCGCGAGGACTTTTGTGGTACGGCGCTGTCAGCTTGCGAGTGGGTGAAGCTGAACCCTGCGCATACGGCGGTGGCGCTGGACATTGACGCTGAGGTGCTGTCTTGGGGTGAAGCGAACAATGTGGCGGCGATGTCAGCGGAGGAGCAGCAACGGATCAGGTTGCTGACGGCAGATGTGTTGCAGGCTGAGACCGATAAGGTGGACATCTGTCAGGCACTGAATTTCAGTTATTGGTTGTTTCAAGAACGGGCGCAGATGAAGGCCTATTTTCAGCGAGTGTGTGCTTCTTTGAAAAAAGATGGGCTGTTTTTTCTGGATTCGTTTGGGGGTTTTGAAGCACATCAAACCCAAGAGGAAGTGCGCGAGCTGGAGGGGTTTACCTACATCTGGCAGCAGGCAGAATACAACCCCGTTACCGCCGACATGCAGTGTTACATCCATTTTGAGTTTGAGGACGGTTCACGTTTGGATCAGGCTTATGCCTATCGTTGGCGGCTCTGGGGAGCGAAAGAAATTCGTGAGTTATTGGCGGAGTGTGGTTTTTCTAAGACACGAGTTTATCTACAGGCATTTGATTCTGAGACGGATGAACCGCTGGATGAGTTTGTCGAAAGTGAGGAATGCGAGGATGTGGCCTGTTGGATCGCTTATCTGGTGGCTGAAAAATAGAATCGGCTCAATGGGCTGAAAAGTCCTTTTTTGGCTTTTTTGTTGTTTTTTAGCAACAAATGTCGGTTTTTTGCCAATTTTGTTGGACAGGCGCTGTTGCATGTTTTAGATTCAGTGCTGCAATGGGAGAGGCGGGTTTATCTGTTAGGAAGAATGTTATGAAAAAAAGTAAAATAATTTCCTCATTGTTGCTGCTTTCGGTTCTGTTCCACTTGGGTACCTTGTGGGCTGAAGGCGAATATGAACGTGCTACTCAAGCGATGCGTGACGGTGATTATGCGGTTGCTTATTGTGTGTTACGACCGATGGCGGAAGCGGGTGACTCCGATGCTCAATACAGTTTGGGCTGGATGTACCACAACGGTTATGGCTTGGCGATCAACGATGAGAAGGCGATGACCTGGTGGTTGCGTGCTTCGGATAAAAATCACGTTGAAGCGATGTTCTCTATGGGGATGTTGTTTGAATTGGGTGATTCTGGAGAGCAGGATTACGATGTGGCAGTGGCTTATTATGCTCATGCGGCCCGACGCGGCAACGAGGATGCTCAGGCGATTTTACGTGCTCGTTTGGGTCAATGGGATTACCCGTCCAGAGGTCGTTTGAAAGAGTTGTTGGAAGAAGAAGGTGAGTTGTTTGGTGGTCAGGTTTATACCAAACGAACCACCAACATTCGTCGTAGACCTGCTGTGCATCACAAGCGGGTGGCAAAACTGAGAGCAGGTGTTGCGCTGGTGGAGCTGGGGCGACGGGGTAAATGGGTCAATGTGGGTATTATTGGAACCCAAAAAATCGGTTGGGTTTATCGTAAATTAGTGACCGCTACTCAACCCCAGCCAAAACCAAATTCTTAAGATTTATTCCATTTTTCAATGCCGTGCAGACGGCGTTTGCGTTTATCCCGTTTGCCGTTGAGCAGTTTGGAAATGCGCTTGACGTAGTTTCTGGTTTCTAGGGGAGCATACGGCTCCACATCACTCCATGATTTGATCTCTTTACCGGAACGCCTTTTGGCTTTGAGAATGCGTCCGTAACCGGCGTTGTAGCTGGCAAAGGTGAGAAACAAGCGTTGTAGGTTGGAGAGTGCTGGCAGTCGCCACTTTCGATAGAGGCCACGGTTGTAGTAGATTCCCGCAGCGATGTTCCATTGCGGCTCTTCGATATTGAGAAA
>CAZTQX010000080.1:0-10638 GCA_964615985.1 uncultured Gammaproteobacteria bacterium
AAGATGGGGATGGATTCCACGAAGTTCATGTCAACACAATGGAAGGGGTTTGGTCTCTGCTCCGTTCTTGGTTGAGACCCCACCGAGGGGGTTCTCAAGAAAAGCTCCCGCTCTATTTGAGCTTTTTTGAGTTCACGCACAACGTGAAAAAACGAGGAAAGCGGTTACTTCCCTCTCTGTTGGGGCTATTGTTCGGCTAAGACCTAGGAATCCATTAAGAGCCAAAACGGATTCATTTACCCACCGTATTAAGCCGACAAGAGATGAAATGAGCAACATACCCACCCCCGACGCATCCACAAACCACCAACCCCAAAAACCACCCAAAACAGTGCCACCGATCCCACTTAGCAACAAAAGCCATCGTAATCCGCCACCACCAAGGTCTATACTACGTTTAATTCACCACCTCATCCGTTATGGCACTACTTTAGCAGTCATATTCACAAACGAGACACTGTGGAGAGGAACCCAGCATCATGAGCGATAGGGACAGCCAACAGCCCGAAACCGACCCCGACTCTTACCTCAATGGCGTTAACAGCGCCTACCTAGAACAACAGTACGAACAGTACCTCAGCAACCCCAACAGCCTCGACCTACAGTGGCGACAGCACTTCGACCAACTGCCGAAAAAAAGCCCCCACGCCCCAGCGGAAATCTCCGAATCCGAAATCCGCCAACAGTTCTACCGCTTCGCCGACAGCAGCCAAAACGCCAGCAGCAACTGCAACGTCAGCTTGGCACACGAACGCCAACAAGTGCGGGTGCTGCAACTGATCAACGCCTACCGCTTTCTCAGCCACCAAGCCGCCAGTTGCAACCCACTGGGCAACGCCATCTCCGCCAACCTCTCCGAGCTGACCCTCGCCTACCACCAACTGACCAAAAACGACCTCAACACCCTCTTTCAAACCGGCTCTTGGGTCGGCCCCACAGAAGCCACCCTGCAAGAAATTCTCTACGCCCTGCAACGCACCTACGGCAGCAGCATCGGTTTTGAGTACATGCACATCATCGAAACCGACGACAAACGCTGGCTGCAACACCGCATCGAAAGTGTGCAAGCCCACCCCAAAGTCAACTACAAAACCCGCCGCTGGCTGCTCAACCGCCTCACCGCCGCCGAAGGCATCGAACGCTACCTGCACGCCAAATACGTCGGTCAAAAACGCTTCTCACTGGAAGGCGGCGAAAGCCTGATTCCACTGATGGCCGAGCTGATCGAACGGGCGGGCAGCAAAGGCGTGGAAGAGATTGTCATCGGCATGGCGCATCGAGGGCGGCTCAATATGCTGGTGAACATCTTGGGCAAAACCCCCAGCCAACTGTTCTCCGAATTTGAAGGCCAACACGCCCAACATCACAGCGACGGCGATGTCAAATACCACCAAGGTTTCTCCTCCGACATGCACACCAGCGGCAAAAACGTCCATCTGGTGCTGGCCTTTAATCCCTCACATCTGGAGATCGTCGCACCAATGGTGGAAGGCTCGGTGCGTGCCCGTCAAGATCGGCGCGATGACCCCCACGGTGAGCAAGTACTGCCCATCGCCATTCATGGCGACTCCGCCTTTGCCGGTCAAGGGGTAGTGATGGAGACCCTCAGCCTCTCCCAGTCACGGGGCTTCTCCACCAAAGGCACCATCCACATCGTCATCAACAATCAAATCGGTTTCACCACCAGCAACGTGCAAGACACCCGCTCCACCTTCTATTGCACCGACATCGCCAAAATGATCAATGTGCCAGTGTTTCACGTCAACGGCGACGACCCCGAAGCGGTGCTGTTTATCACTCAATTGGCGCTGGACTACCGCATGGCCTTTAAAAAGGACGTGATCATTGATCTGGTCTGTTATCGCCGTCAGGGTCACAACGAAGCCGACGAACCCTCCGCCACCCAACCGATGATGTACAAACACATCCGCTCCATGCCCACCACCCGCGCCCTCTACGCGCAAAAATTGGAGAAAGAAGGCGTGATTCAAACCGGTGAAGCGGAGCAGATGATCGAACACTACCGGCAGCAGTTGGAACACGGCGACAGCGTCTGCCCCAAGCAGATCACCGATCCCGCCTTTATTCAGCAGTACGGCCTTGATTGGCAACGCTTCAAAGGCCACAAATGGAATGTCCACCACGACAGTCGTTACGATCTGCACCAACTGCAAGAGCTGGCCAACCAATTGCAACCGCTACCCACAGGTTTCACCCTGCATCCACGAGTGGAAAAGATCATGGAGGATCGGCGCAAAATGAGCGCCGGAGCGCTGCCCATTGACTGGGGTTACGCCGAAATTATGGCCTACGCCACCCTACTCAAACAGGGTTACTCCATTCGTCTCTGTGGTCAGGACAGCGGTCGTGGCACCTTTTTCCATCGTCATGCGGTACTGCACAACCAGCAAGACGGTGAAAGTTACGTACCGCTACGCAATCTGCCCGAGGTAAAAAGCAACTTTCTGGTCATCGACTCGCTGCTCAGTGAAGAGGCGGTGCTGGCCTTTGAGTACGGCTACTCCGCCACCAGCCCAGATCACTTGGTGATCTGGGAGGCGCAGTTTGGTGACTTTGCCAACGGCGCGCAGGTGGTGATCGACCAGTTCATCAGCTCCGGCGAGGCCAAGTGGGGGCGGCTCTGCAACTTGGTGATGCTGCTGCCCCACGGTTACGAAGGCCAAGGGGCCGAACACAGCTCCGCACGGCTGGAGCGCTATCTGCAACTCTGCGCCGAACACAACATGCAGATCTGTGTGCCCACCACCCCAGCACAGATCTTCCATCTGCTGCGCCGCCAGATGTTGCGCCCCTATCGAAAACCTCTGGTGGTGATGTCACCCAAAAGCCTGCTACGCCACAAGCTGGCCACCAGCAGCCTCAACGAGCTGGCCAAAGGGCGCTTCCAAAACGTCATCGGTGAGGTTGACCCGCTGCCCGAAGAGTCGGTGAAGCGTGTGGTGCTCTGCTCCGGCAAGGTCTATTACGAACTGCTGCAACAGCGCCGCGCGCTGAAACTGGAGCAGGTGGTGCTGGTTCGCATCGAACAACTCTACCCCTTCCCGCGTAAGGAGCTGGAAAAACAACTGCAACGCTACCCCAATACAGAGGAGTTCTACTGGTGCCAAGAAGAACCGATGAACCAAGGGGCGTGGTACTCCAGCCAACATCACATTCGTAAATTATTGGAAAAGCCCTACAACCTCAAATACGCCGGACGACCCGCCTCAGCAGCCCCAGCCGTGGGTTATCCGAGCCTGCACGCCCAACAACTCAAAGACCTGCTTCGTGAAGCCTTAGGTCATGAGCAATAACAATAAGGATTGATTATGTTGACTGAAATCAAAGTTCCGCCTCTGCCCGAATCCGTCAGCGATGCACTCATCGTTGGCTGGCATAAAAAACCCGGTGAATCCATCCAACGCGACGAACCGTTGGTGGATCTGGAGACCGACAAAGTGGTGCTGGAAGTCCCCGCCCCTTGCGACGGTCGCTTGGAAGAGATCCTGCTGGCGGAAAACGAAACCGTCACCAGCGGCCAACTGCTCGGCCTGCTCCAGCCCCTCGATAAAAAGGCAAGTTCAGAGACCCAAAACAGCACAGCCACACCGCACCAAAACAAACCGGCGATGGGACCGGCGGTGCGCAAGCTGCTGCTGGAGAACGAACTGGAGCACAGCGACATTCCACACCAAAACCCCAAACGACTGAATAAACAAGAGGTGCTGGATTATCTGCAACAGCAGAAAAACAGTGCCAAAGCCCCACCGAAACCCGCACCCAAGCCCGTTGCCAAACCCGCACCCAAACCGCAACCCCGCAGCGTGGCCGACAACGAAGAGCGGCCGCACAAACGGGTGCCCATGACCCGCCTGCGCTCCCGCATTGCCGAACGGCTGCTGGACGTGACCCAAAACACCGCCATGTTGACCACCTTTAACGAGGTCAATATGGCGGCGGTGATGGCACTGCGTAATCAATACAAAACCGCTTTTGAACAGAGTCACAACATCCGTCTTGGTTTTATGTCCTTCTTTATCCGTGCCGCCAGCGAGGCGCTGAAACGCTTCCCAGAGGTCAACGCTTCACTGGATGGCGACGAGATCGTCTACCACGGTTTTTGTGACATCGGTGTGGCCATCGCCTCCGAGCGGGGCCTTGTGGTGCCCATTTTACGCAACAGCGAACGCATGAGCTTGGCCGAGGTGGAGAAACAGATCCACGGCTACGCCGACAAGGCCAAAAACAACCGCCTCAGCATCGACGACATCAGCGGCGGCACCTTCACCATCACCAACGGCGGGGTCTTTGGCTCGCTGATGTCCACGCCGATTCTCAACCCACCGCAGAGCGCCATTCTGGGGATGCACACCATTCAAGAGCGCCCCATTGCCGAAAACGGTCAGGTGGTAATTCGACCGATGATGTATCTGGCACTCTCCTACGATCACCGCCTCATCGACGGTAAAAGTGCGGTGCAGTTTTTGCGCAGCATCAAAGAGATGCTGGAAGACCCCGCGCGTATTTTGCTCGACCTTTAGGAGAGACCGTTATGGCCAAACGTTACGATGTGATTGTGATTGGAGCCGGTCCGGCTGGATACACCGCCGCCATTCGCTGCGCCCAGTTGGGGCTAGAGACCCTCTGTCTGGATCGCTGGCGCAACGGTGAACAAGCGGCACTGGGTGGCACCTGTCTGAACGTCGGCTGCATCCCCTCCAAAGCCCTGCTGGAGAGCAGCCAGCTCTACCAAAAACTAAAAACAGAAGCGGCTCAACACGGCATTTTGCACGGCTCACTGACGCTGGATCTAAAGCAGATGATGCAGCGCAAAGAGCAGATCGTCAGCCATCTAGGTAGGGGCATTGGTCAGCTGTTTCGCGCCAATAAAATCGATCATCTGCACGGCGATGCCACCCTGCTGCCCAAACATCAGATCCGTTTTATCGACAACGATGGAGGAGAAAAAATCTTCCATGCCGAGCAGATTATCCTCGCCCCAGGTTCACTGCCCACCGAACTGGACAACGCCCCGTGGCTGGATCAGCGCATCGTTAATTCAGCCGGTGCTTTGAGTTGGGAGAGCGTTCCGGCACGGCTCGGCATTATCGGTGCCGGTGCCATCGGTCTGGAGCTGGGCAGCGTCTGGCAACGTCTCGGTGCCAAGGTGACGCTGCTGGAGGCGCAAGATCAATTTTTGCCCCTCTGCGACCGACAGATTGCCCAGCAAGCCAAAGCCGCGCTGCGCAAACAGGGGCTGGACATTCGCCTTAACGCTCGCCTGCTCAGCTCGCAGGCCGATCCCGGCGACGGCATCAAACTGCACTACGAAGACGGCGATGGCAAACACGTTGTCAGCGTGGACCGGGTCATCACCGCCGTGGGACGACAGCCCAACACCGACAACCTTTTCAGCAAGGATGTGGATCTGCAACTGGACGAACGCGGTTTTATCCATGTGGATCGTTACTGCGCCACCAGCCTGCCAGGCATCTACGCCATTGGCGATGTGGTGCGCGGGCCGATGTTGGCGCACAAGGGCAGCGAAGAGGGGGTGATGGTGGCGGAACGCATCGCCGGTCAACAGAGCGAGTTGGAGTATCAGCACATTCCAGCGGTGATCTACACCCACCCCGAAATCGCTTGGGTGGGTCAGACCGAAGAGCAGCTCAAAACCAGCGCCACACCTTACAAAAGCGGTCAATTTCCTTTTGCCGCCAACGGTCGCGCCAAGGCAATGTACGAACCGCAAGGGATGGTAAAGATTCTCAGCCACGCCAACAGCGATCAGATTTTAGGGATGCATATTATCGGCGCACACGCCTCGGAGCTGATTGCTCAAGCGGTGATTGCGATGGAGTTAGAGGCTAGCAGCGAGGATCTGGCGCGGATGGTGTTTGCTCACCCGTCGTTGTCGGAAGCCTTACATGAAGCGGCTTTGGCGTTGGAGGGACGGGCGATTCATCTGCCTTGAACGATAGAATGGCCAACTGCTCCGCCTTTGGATGGAATACCGCCAATTATTAGAAGGACAGATATTGAATCTGTCCCTACATCCAGAACGTTAAAACCCACCTCACAACGTCAACAACCGCAAGGAGACATCCACCGTCAAAGAGAGCTGATCTAAATCCGCCACCGCTTGTTTGCCCTGCTTGGAGGCTCGATAGAGGTGTGGGGTCATGCTCAGAAGCTGCTGCAAAGGCTCCGCTGGCAGTGACTCTAATTTAAACTGCACCCTGTGACTCTGCTGCAAAACAAACCCCAGCGCCTCCGCCTGGGCAAGGCTCGCCACAGGCGTTTGGCGCACCTCTTCGTAGATAATCCGTCGCAGTTCCAGCAGATGATCTTGCCCCGCATCCATCAGAATAATCTTGCCATTGGGTTTTAAGACCCGCTTAAAATGGCCGTAATCGGCAAAACCAAAACAGGACAAGATCAGATCCACCGAGTCATCTTGCAGCGGCAGATGGCTATTGCTGCCCACCAACCACGTTGCCTGATGGCTTTTTTTCGCAGCGGCCAACACAGCCCATTTGGAGATGTCCAGACCAATCGCGGCCACACTTGACTCGCGTTCATCCAGCGACAAACTTTGCAACCAGCCACGAAGATAATAACCCTCACCACAACCGGCATCCAAAACCGTGATCAAACCCGTGTCGGCAAGCTGCGGTTTGATAAACTCATTCAGCGCCAACGAAAGCGGCTCATAAAAGCCTTGCTGCAAAAATGCCCCACGAGCCGCGATCATGCTTTTGCTGTCACCGGGATCTTTGGATTTTTTGAACTGTACCGGCAGGAGATTGAGCTGACCTTGACGGGCAAGATCAAAACTGTGGCCATGAGAGCAGCCATACTGCCTGCCCTGTTTCAGCAGCGGGGCGGCATCCAAGGGACAAATGAGATTATCTGCTGCTACTGTTTTCATCGCACACACTTCATCACTTAAACGTACATCTCACGACCGTCGTTAAGACGCAACCAGCCTCTGACGATGCGATAGATAATCCAGAGCGGTAAGAGATAGATGATCATCCAACCGCCGATCAACATCGTCACCATTCCCACCACCATCCAGATCAACGACCACCAAAAGGTGCGGATCTGCCAGAGAAAATGGGACTCGGCCAATGTGCCACGCACATCGCCTCGTTTAACGTAATTGACCACCACCGCAATCACAAAGGTGATGCCCAGCAGAAAGGAGACCGCTTGAAGAATGTACACCAGATGAGCAATGCTTTTTCCTGAACCACTCATAAAAACAGCTCCCCATAACGATCCGCTTTAAAACCCAGCTCCAAGCGCCCGTCACCGAGATCCAACAAGGGGCGTTTGATCACCGCTTCATTTTCCAACATCAGCTCAATGGAGTTGACCGAATTCATTCCTTCTTTAATCTCATCGGAAAATTTACGCCAAGTGGTACCGCGTTTGTTGATCAACGCCTGCCAACCCAATTGCGCCTCCCAAGGCAGCAACATCTCCCGTGTCAAACCCGCTTTTCGGTAGTCGTGGAAGGTGTTTTCAATGTTGTTTTCGTTCAGCCATTTAATGGCCTTTTTCATTGTGTCGCAATTTTTAATGCCGTAAAGCGTAACCATCGTCTCACTCACCTGTTTAATTCAACTTTAATTCAACTGAACCCGCTGCCCCCACGGCACACCCTTCTTACCCTTAATCAACCAGATCACTTGATAAACAGGCGGATATTCAGGAAAACTGCCCTGCCCATCGGTGAAGTAGATCAGCAGATCCGGTTGCCGATCTTGCTGCTCCCACCAACGGAACATCGGCTTAAAGGTCGTTCCACCACCGCCCTTAAAACTTTTCGGCAGCACGATCTCCTCCCACGGCTCAAAACACCACGGCCCACCTTCAGCCAACTTAGCATCGCAAGCGTGCAAGGTAATTCGCGCCCGCATCTGACCTTTAATGGCGTTAATCTCGGTGAGAAATTCGCTCAACTCCTTGTCCCCCACCGATCCACTGACATCCAGCGCCACCGCCAGATTGATCTGTTCGCTGCGCAGGCTGGGGTAGATTGCCGGATCACCGCGCCGCGTTGAGGGACGGGTGTAGCTGTAATCGTCACGCGCCGTGGCCGAAACGTAACGCGCCAACATCATTCGCCACGGCAGTTGCGGCTGCAACATAAAATCCACCGTGCGCGCCATCGTGCCGCCCATCTTGCCCGCCTGCATCGCTTGCTGTGCCGCCCCCGCCAGACGTTGCTGCCACTGCACCGCCAGCGAATCCCGCTCCTCTTGCAGCAGAGGTGGTGGACGTTTGGCCAGACCGTCCGAACCTTGCGGTGGTGAGTTACTGTTGCCCTCACCACCGCCGTTTTTATCGGGGTCTTTTTGCGGCTGATTATCGCCACCGGCACCAGGAGCGGGAGCGGGAGCGTTATCGGAGGGCGGTTTATCTCCCATACCGCCCTGTTGACCGCCGCCGTCCTGATTCTCTTGATCGTAAATGTGCTCATCCAGCGGCTTGAGATTCTCCTCCTGCTTGATGCAGGGGTAGATCTCCTCGGCGCTCATGCCCTCAAACTCACGCAGCAACAGACTGCCCGGCGGCGGCACCAAACCTTCGGCCAGCAGCAGCGGATTGATGGCGTAATCACAGGCCACATCCCAACGGGATTTGAGCCGATGTTGACGACGGACAAAATGGGAGAGGCCGCAGTGCAGCGCCTCGTGGCAGAGAATAAACTGCACCTCTTCGGCACGCAGCGCTTCAATAAATTCAGGGTTGTAATAAAAATGACGCGCATCGGTGGCGGTGGTTTTGCACCATTGAGGATCAGCGGCCACCATCGGCAGACGCAGCACCAGCGCCCCCAAGAACGGTTTATCCAAGATCAGGCGGGTACGCGCCGCACTCAAACGCTGTTCAATCGCCTTCAGATCCATCATCGGCTCAATTTTCGAACAGCATCAGATCCGCAATGTCGGTTGCCCAATCGGCAAATTCCGGCACCGTAAACAGCTCTCCACCAATGGCACGGTGCAGATCGGAAACCAGCATCACCCCCATCTCTTTTTGGCGGAACTGCTTGGCGTACTGCAAAATCGCCCCGAAAACCACCTGCGCCTCGTCACTCTCTTTGGCACGAATCGCGCGCCCCACCAGCGCCGTGGCCACCGCGTATTGCAGGTCGATCTCTTCCGGCACCGGCACTTCGTCACCGCGCAAAATGGCATCCAGATCGGGCATCTGATCCAAACTGGCGATAAAGGCGTTCAACTCCACTCCCGCCGCTGGGCCGACGCAGGCTTGCAACGACCCCAGCAACAGCCGAGGGTGATTGATAAATTTTTGCAGCGCACGATGGGTAAACTCCCACGAACGCGGGGAAGGAAACGCCATCGGATTGTGGGCTGGATCAAAATCAAACAGCAGTTCAGGGCGAAAACGCAAAAAGGCGATCACCCGCTCATCAATGCCCTCTTGATAAGCCCAAGCCACCCAATCGTCCAGATTGACCTCCACCTCGAAGTGAGAGAAGCGGTTGGCCAGCGGCGCAGGCATGGCGTACGTCACCCCACGATCCCCTTGGCGATTGCCTGCCGCCACAATCGCCCAGCCCTCGGGAACGCGGTAGTTGCCCAAACGTCGATCCAAAATCAATTGATAGGCCGCCGCCGAAACGCTCGGCGGCGCGGAGGTGATCTCATCCAGAAACAGAATGCCCTTGGGGCCATGGCTCTTCGAGTTGGGCAGCATCGACGGCACCGCCCACTCCACTTGCTCACCGTCTCGAAACGGGATGCCACGCAGGTCCGACGGCTCCATCTGCGAGAGACGGATGTCGATCACCGGCACCTGATGGCTTTCGGCCACCTGCACCACAATCTGCGACTTACCCACCCCTGGTGGCCCCCACAACATCACCGGAGTGTGATGACCAGTGGAGGCACCGAGGAACTCCTGATCCAGAATCGAGGCAATAAAGGCCGGACGCATCGCTTAAAATCCCGCCTTTTTGTACCACTCTTTGGCCGCTTCGGGATTTTTCTCAATCCCGTTGCCCTCTTCGTACATCATCGCCAAGGTGGTCTGCGAACCCACCAGACCCTGTTCCGCAGCGAGGGTGAACCACTTGACCGCTTCAGCACCGCTTTTCACCGCGCAGTCACCTTCCATAAACATAAAACCCAGACCGTGTTGAGCAATGGCCAAACCCTGCTCTGCCGAGGCTTTCATCCAACGGTAAGCTTCCGATTGATTTGGCGGCGTACCCAAACCATTTTGGTACATAATCGCCACTCGATGTTGGGCATCGGCATCGCCCTGATCGGCGATGGCGGACAAAAATTGCATCGCACGGGAAAATTCTTTGGCTTCAAACGCCGCCATGCCACTGGCCAGCTCCATGTTCATTTCGCCTTCACTCATAACAAACACTCCTCAATTTTTGTCAAACGATCTTATTTCAGTCAGAATAGCCGAGTTTTTTACTCGGGATTTGCGGCCAAAGCATATACAAACCTATCCTTTTTAGGTATATCCCCGAAGGGAGAAAGGCTCCCGAGTCGCTCTTCCCCCTCTATCGGGATATACAGCCCAGGCCTAGGGTTTTGTATGCTGCTCGTCCTAAAATATCTGTTTGTCTTTTTAAGGAGTCGC
>CAZTQX010000081.1:0-10568 GCA_964615985.1 uncultured Gammaproteobacteria bacterium
AGTCGAATTTGGAATCGATATTTATGAATAAATTCAGGTTTGACCCACTACCGAAATGACAGGGGTTATACACCGCAGCTATTTTTGACACAAGCGGGAATTTTGTTCGAGTTGAGTGGGTTTCGCGGATGGTCAGATTAGCAGGGGGATTACGTTGTGCGTCTTTTTGGCGATGTGATTGTAGGGGCGAACCTTGTGTTCGCCCTTTTTAAATCCACGATGGGTAAGAGGGCGAACACAAGGTTCGCCCCTACGGGGTGTTTTTAATTAAAATCAGCCAATAACGCCGCATGTTGATTCTTTTTTAATTCAAACCGTTCACGGTAATTTTCATGCTCGATTCCAGCATAAAGCGCCGCGCCTTTTTTTAATGCTTCAATCATTTCGGCACTAAACTCAAAACGGACAAAATGCACAGCAGAGGTTTTCTCGGCGGTGCTGCGCTCCAAATCTTCATTGGCAATGGCTTTTATTGGATCAAAGCCTTTTACCTGCATGTAGAGGGTGTGTTCCACATCGACCAAACGAGCCAAGGCTTTTTTGCGTTCTGCTTCCTGTGAATATTCCAGCATAAAAGTGGCTTTTAAATTACCACCGTCGGGAATCAAGTCGTTGTAGACATCCAGCTCATCTTGAATCGCATCGGCTTCAAACAGGCGCTCGATGCGCAGCATCTCCTGCACCTGATATTTCATCGTCAGGTTGTCTTCAAAATAGAGACCGGCGTGTTCACCGATGGCGATGTGACGGTTCTTTTTATGCTCAATGACGGTGGCACGAAACTCGGGACGAATCCGTGAGTATTGCTCCAGACTGTAAAGATCGCTGTGGCTGAGTTTGCTCATAATGTTTTCCTAAATTCAGATGCCGTACGCTTTGCGGAGCAGGCTCATGGGGTGTTCGGTTTTGCTGCCGTCGTCCAGCGCGTGTTCGATGTGGTGGCCTGCCATTGGGCAGTCGCTGCCGTAGTGATCGGCTTCGGCGCGTTTCACCTGATTGACCACCGGTTTGACAATTTTCATCGCCGAATCGTAGAACTCTTTTTTCACCGCGTAGGTGCCATCGTGGCCAGAGCAGCGGGCGATGGTGGTGACGGTGGTGTCGGGGATCAGCGCCAGCAGTTGCTGGGTTTTGGCACCGACGTTTTGCACCCGTTGATGACAAGCGGCGTGGTAGGCCACTTTGCCCAGCGGGTTTTTAAAGTCGGTGTTCAACAGACCGGCTTTGGAACGGTGCATCAGGTATTCAAAAGGGTCGTAAATGGCGTTGCCGACTTTTTGCACCTCGGCATCGTCGGGGAACATCAACGGCAGCTCTTGTTTGAACATCAGCGCACAAGAAGGCACGGGGGCGATGATGTCCCAGCCCTCATCCATCAGTTTGGCCAGCTCTGGAATGTTGGCCTCTTTGGCGGCTTCGACCGCTTTGAGGTCGCCCAACTCCAGCTTGGGCATTCCGCAGCACTGCTCTTTTTTCGCCATCGTCACGGGGATGTTGTTGTGTTCAAACACCGCCAGCAGATCTTCGCCGATTTTGGGTTCGTTGCGGTTGCCGTAACAGGTGGCAAACAGGGCAACCTTGCCGCTGGTTTTACCGGCGGGAATTCCGGCGGCTTGTTTGTCGATCAGGTGCGAGAGGCGTTTGCGCAGCGGTTTGCTGTGGTATTCGGGCAGACGCGCCTCTTCATGCACCTCCAGCACCGCTTGCAATAATTTGCGGGTCGGCTTGGCTTTGTTGGCGGCGTTGACGATGGTTGCGATCACCGGAATGCCTGCCAGTTTGCCAACGGTATCGGTGCTGGTGAGAATTTTGTCGCGGGTTTTCACCTCGCCTTGTTGGTATTTAACCGCCTTGGCGCGCAGCATCAGATGAGGGAAGTCGATGTTCCACTCATGTGGGGGCGTGTAGGGGCATTTGGTCATGTAACAGAGGTCACAGAGATAGCAGTGATCGACGACCTTCCAATAGTCGGCTTTGGCAACGCCATCCACTTCATAGGTGTCAGACTCATCCACCAGATCAAACAGAGTGGGAAACGACTGACAGAGACTGACGCAACGACGACAGCCGTGGCAGAGGTCAAAAACCCGTTCCAGTTCATTGAAGAGGGACTCTTCGTTGTAGAAGTCGGGGTTTTTCCAATCGAGGGGGTGACGGGTGGGGGCTTCGAGGTTGCCTTCGCGAGCGGCCATGATCTATCTCCAATAACTAAAAATCCGACCGCAGCAGGCTCCGGTCGGGGAAACGCTTTATTCCATTTCGTTCAGAGCTTTCTGATAACGATTGGCGTGTGAACGTTCCGCTTTGGCTAAGGTTTCGAACCAATCAGCCACTTCGTCAAAACCTTCTTCACGCGCGTCTTTGGCCATACCTGGGTACATGTCGGTGTACTCGTGGGTTTCACCGGCAACGGCACATTTCAGGTTGTCTGCGGTGGGGCCGAAAGGCATACCGGTAGCGGGATCGCCGGTCTCTTCTAGGTATTCCAGGTGGCCGTGCGCATGGCCGGTTTCACCTTCAGCGGTGGAGCGGAACAGGGCGGCGATGTCGTTGTAACCTTCGATGTCCGCTTTTCCTGCGAAGTAGAGGTAACGGCGGTTTGCTTGAGATTCACCGGCGAATGCATCTTTCAGATGCTGTTCAGTTTTGCTGCCTTTTAAGTCCATCGTAGATACCTTTTTCATGGTTGGAATAGAGCCTGTTTGCAGGCTTCGGGTCAGAGTTTAGACCAGTTCTAAACTGCTGTATAGACACTTTTGTCGATTTGTGGCATGAGTCAGCTATAGATAAAGTATAGGAGGTGTTCCTCCTGATTTCGTGACTCGCTAACAAGGATGGGTGGTGTTATGTTTTTTTCAAGTGGTGTCAGTTTTATGTGTGCTGCTGTTTTGATTCCCGTTGGACTTTATACGATTAATCGGGCTTCCGATTGGGACAAGCGTTATATGGCCTTGGCAGGTTTGCCGCTGATTTTTGGTATTCAGATGGCCTTGGAGGGGCAGGTTTGGTCGGAGTTGGAGCTGGGGCCGCTGTTGGAACCGACCACGGCGGTCTACGGTTATCTGTTTTTCTCTCATCTGTTTTGGCTGTTCTGGATACCCCATGCGGTCTATCAATTGGAGACCGACTTTGCGCGGCGGGAGGAATTTCTGCTGCTCTCGCTGTTGGGGTTGTTGTTTGGTCTGTCACTTTATCTGCCGATGTTTCTGCGTGATGATTGGTTGCAGGTGATGGTGATTGAAGGCTCGGTCGTTTATCAGACTCGTTTGATTTATGATGCTTATTTTTCTCAGTTATGGGTTTATGTCATTTACAGTGCGATTATTTTGCTGCCGTTGTTGGGTGCCAGTGATCGAGAGGTGAAACGTTTTGGTTATATGGTGACAGGGGCGGCTCTGTTTGTTTTGTTGGCTTACCATGAAGCGCTCATCTCTTTCTGGGGTTTTTTGGTGGCGCTGCTGTCGCTTTATGTGGCTCGAATTGTTTACGGGGAGGCGGCGCAGAGTGCCATAACCTCTGAATAGGATAGGTTATTGGATCTGAATCTCTGGGGGCTGTTTGGTAGTGCTTTCATCTCTTCGACCCTTTTCCCAGGTGGTTCCGAGGTGTTGCTGCTGTGGTTGGCGGCTCAGGGTTATTCGCTCTCTGGGCTGCTGCTGGTGGCGACCTTGGGTAATACCTTGGGAGGAATCAGCTCGTGGTTATTGGGTTATTGGATCAGTCGAGGTTACGGTACACGGCAATTGAGTGAGTCGCAGCAGCGTGCCAGTCGCTGGCTACAAAAACACGGTGCGCCGTTGTTGTTATTGTCGTGGTTGCCGGTGGTGGGTGACCCTCTCTGTCTAGCTGCTGGTTGGTTGCGGATCTCTTTTATCCCTTCACTGCTGGCCATTTTAATCGGTAAAATGGCACGTTATGGCCTGTTGTTGTGGGTCTTTTCCCCTCAAGAATCGGTCGCTGCGGTGATCAAAGCGAGTCTATTGCGTGTTTAATTTCACCTCGGCGCTGCCGCTGTCGCTCTACATCCACACCCCGTGGTGCCTGCAAAAATGCCCCTACTGCGATTTCAACTCACACAAGTCGCCCACGGTGTTACCGGAGATGGACTATGTGGATGCGCTGATTGCTGATCTGACTCAGGAGCTGCCGGATGTTTGGGGGCGCTCGCTGGAGAGCATTTTTATCGGCGGGGGTACACCGAGCTTGTTTTCACCGCAGGCGTTGGATCGGCTCTTGAGTCAGGTGCGGGCGCTGCTCAATCCGCGCAGTGGCATGGAGGTGACGTTGGAAGCCAATCCTGGCACTTTTGAGCAGGTTAAATTTGCCGAGTTTCACGATCTGGGCATCAACCGTCTCTCCATTGGGGTGCAGAGTTTTGATGATCAGATGCTGCAAAAACTGGGGCGGGTGCATGATGGCCGTGAGGCGTTGCGTGCCACCGAGATCGCCTTCAAAGTCGGTTTTGATAACGTCAATTTGGATCTGATGTTCGGTCTGCCCGAGCAGAGTGAAAAGATGGCGCTGGCGGATCTGCAACAGGCCATTGTCTTACAGCCGCAGCATCTATCTTATTATCAGTTAACTCTGGAGCCGAATACCGCCTTTGCGCATCAACCGCCAACTTTGCCACGGGATGAGCCTATTTGGACGATGCAGGAGCAGGGCATTGAGCTGTTGCAAGCGAGTGGTTATGCCGGTTATGAGATCTCCGCTTACGCGCAAGCGGGACGGCAGTGCGCTCACAACCTCAATTACTGGCAATTTGGTGATTATTTGGGTATTGGAGCAGGAGCGCACGGCAAGCTGACTCTGCCAGGGGAAGGTCGGGTCTTGCGGCGTTGGAAACATCGTCAGCCTGAGCAGTACCTGAGCGGCGTTAACGGTAAAGGTTTTGTCTCTGGTGAGTCCAATTTGGCGCGTGATGAGATTGGTTTGGAGTTTATGATGAACGCCCTGCGTCTCAACGAGGGGGTCTCCAGTTCGCTGTTTTTGGAGCGTACCGGTCAGCCATTGAGTGTGATTGCCAAGCCGTTGCAGCAGGCGGTGGATAAGGGATTATTGCATTGGGATCACGCTTTGGTTCGCCCCACGGAGTTGGGGCGGCGTTTTTTGAATGATCTGTTGGCGATGTTTCTGACGGAGTAAGGGAGATTATTGCGACAGCAATTCACGTTGTTGTTTGAAACGCTGATCCAATTTCTGTTGCAGTCCTTGGGCATCACTGACCAATTTTTTCACTGTGCTGGGGTTGTAGGCAGAACCGCTGGGCAGGGGTGATTTGTTGCTGGCTTTTTCTTCGGGTTCTGTGGCAGGTTTTTCTCTGCTGACCACAGCGTCGATGACGTTCTGCTTTAGATCAATGTTTATTTCGGTGGCTTGCTTGTGGTTGGGCGGGGCATCGCCGTAGTGCCACGTTCCTGCGGCATCTTGCCATTTGTAGATGCCGGATTGACTGTCCTCTGCATCGCTAAAACTGTTTTCCAGCCGGTTGCTTAGGCTGCTGGCTTGCTGTTGCAGTGGGGCGGTGAGCTTGCTGAGGTTCATTCCTTCTAGACCAAAGGGCAGCTGGCCGGTGGTCAGGTAGCTGCCGTAGCCGATTGCTCCTAGTAGGATGATCATGCTGAAGCTGGTTTTGACAATGAGACGGGTTAGCATGGTTTTCTCTTAGCCTTCGACCGGACGTGCCACCAGATCGTGAATGTCGGTACCGATGATCTCCACGGTGGCAAATTCACCGGCAACCAAGTGTTGAGCCTCTTCCACAAAGACCACGCCATCCACTTCGGGTGCATCGCCAGGGGTACGAGCGAGGCTAATCTCGTCGTTGACCTCATCCACCAGCACTTCCAAAGTGCGCCCCACAAAACGTTCGATGCGTTGGCTGCTGATGCCCTCTTGCAGCTCCATCAGCCGTTGTTGGCGCTCCTGTTTGACCTCTTCGGCCACTTGATTGGGCAGTTTGTTGGCGGCGGCTCCGGCCACGGGTGAGTAGGTAAAACAGCCGACCCGATCCAGTTGCGCCTCTTGGATAAAGTCCAACAGCTCTTGGAATTCGCTTTCGGTCTCGCCGGGAAAGCCGGTGATAAAGGTGCTGCGTAGGGTGAGGTCGGGGCAGATCTCACGCCAGCGCTGGATGCGCTCAAGGGCTTTTTCACTGGCGGCGGGGCGTTTCATCGCCTTGAGAATGCGCGGGCTGCCGTGTTGCAGCGGCACATCAAGATAGGGCAGGATTTTGCCTTCGGCCATCAGCGGGATGACGTTGTCCACATGGGGGTAGGGGTAGACGTAGTGCATCCGCACCCAGATGCCCAGCTCGCCGAGAGCTTTGGCCAGCTCGTAGAAGCGCGACTTGATCGGCTGACCGTTCCAGAAACCGGTGCGGTATTTGATGTCCAGACCGTAGGCGCTGCTGTCTTGGGCGACGATCAGCAGTTCATTGACTCCGGCTTTGACCAAGTTTTCCGCTTCTTGCATGATCTCACCGATGGCGCGGCTCTCCAGATCGCCGCGCATACTGGGGATGATGCAGAAGCTGCAACGGTGGTTGCAGCCTTCGGAGATTTTCAGGTAGGCGTAATGTTTTGGTGTGAGTTTGATCCCTTGGGGTGGAATCAAACTGCTGAAGGGGTCGTGGGGTGCGGGCAGATGGGTGTGTACCGCATCCATGACATCTTTGTAAGCGTGTGCGCCCGTGACCGCCAAAACATTGGGGTAAACGTCGGTGATCTCATCGGCACGTTCGCCCAAACAGCCGGTGACGATCACTTTGCCGTTCTCTTCCAGCGCTTCGCCAATGGCTTCCAGTGACTCTTCCACAGCAGGGTCAATAAAGCCGCAGGTGTTGACCACCACCAGATCCGCACCGTCGTAATCAGGCACCAGATCGTAGCCTTCTGAGCGCAGTTGAGTGATGATTCGTTCCGAATCCACCAGTGCTTTGGGGCAACCGAGACTGACGAAACCGACCTTTGGAGCTGTGCTGGACATTACAAAAACCTTTCAATAGTGAGTGGGCGCTATCATAGCAGATGCGGAGCTGAGGCTTTATGCACAGAGCTTTGTGAGTGGCAAAGCAGTTTTATGTGATGGATTGGATCTGATTGTGATCTTTTTTTTTGTCTAATCTATTGAAATATAAAGTTATTTTTACAGTACTCTTTTTAAAATAGAGCGGTTTTGTTTAGATAGGAATAAAACCCATGTTTATTTTTACTTTTTTTCCACAGAGTTATCCACAGCCTAACGGCGATTATTTTAAGGCTTGCATCTCAGAGATCTCGGCTGTAAAATCCAGCTCCTTTTTTGTCGACAACTATATAAGGAATCCAGCGATGAAGCCGGAGATTCACCCTAAGTACGAAGCGATTGCTGTGACCTGTAGTTGCGGCAACAAGTTTGAAACGCAATCCACCTATACGAAAGATGAGCTGCACGTTGAGGTTTGTTCTCAGTGTCACCCTTTCTACACCGGTAAACAGAAAATAATGGATACCGCTGGTCAGGTGGACAAGTTCCGTCGCAGATACGGTTAATAGAGCCACGCTCTGTTATCAAAAAGGCACCTTCGGGTGCCTTTTTTGTTTCTATATTCGTTAAATCCCCGCCGTTGGAGTATTCACATGAAAGATTTAGATCGCCAAGCCCTTGAGTACCATGAGTTTCCTCGTCCTGGCAAAATCGCCACGGAAATCACCAAACCTACCGAAACCCAAGAGGATCTCTCTTTGGCGTACACCCCTGGGGTGGCGGTGCCGGTGCGGGCGATTGCTGAGGATCCGAGTGCGGCTTATCGTTACACCGCCAAAGGTAATCTGGTGGCGGTGATCACCGATGGCACGGCGGTGTTGGGTCTGGGTGATGTGGGGGCGTTGGCGGGCAAACCGGTGATGGAGGGCAAAGGGGTGTTGTTCAAACGCTTTGCCGACATCGACGTATTTGATATTGAGGTCAATGTCACCGAACCAAAAGCCTTTATCGAGACGGTGGAGCGCATCGCCGACACTTTTGGTGGCATCAACTTGGAAGACATCGCCGCACCGCGCTGTTTTGAGATCGAAAACGCTCTGATCGAGAGCCTGGATATTCCGGTCTTTCACGACGATCAGCACGGCACCGCCATTGTGATCTCCGCCGGTCTGCTCAACGCCCTTGAGATTCAGGGCAAGAAGATCGACGCGGTGAAGATCGTCTGTCTCGGTGCGGGTGCGGCGGCGGTGGCTTCGATGAAGATGGCCATCGCCTTGGGTGCCAAGGTGGAGAATATTCTGATGGTGAATCGCAAAGGGGTGTTGCACAGCGGTCGGGATGACATTGACCAATGGCGCAAACCGTTTGTGCGCGACACCGAGGCACGGACGTTGGCCGATGCCTTTGTCGGTGCCGATGTTTTTATCGGTCTGTCGGGGCCGAATTTGGTCACCGCTGAGATGTTGACTTCAATGGCAGCCAAGCCGATTGTGTTTGCTCTCTCTAACCCCGATCCTGAGATTGATCCAGCGATTGCTTACGCCACTCGTGATGATCTGATTATGGCCACCGGTCGCAGCGATTACCCCAATCAGGTCAATAATGTCCTCTGTTTTCCCTTTTTGTTCCGTGGTGCATTGGACGTTCAGGCCAGCGCCATCACTCAGGAGATGAAAGTGGCGGCGGCTCATGCCATCGCCGCCATCGCCCATCAACCGGCGCACCCCGATGTGCTGAAAGCCTACGGGGTGGATTCGATGGAAATGGGCAAAGAGTACATCATTCCCAAGCCGTTTGATCCACGGTTGATTGATGAAGTGCCAGCGGCGGTGTCGGCGGCAGCGATTGCTTCGGGCGTGGCGCGGAAAAGCTGAGTTGAAATCGGTCTATCTGCTGGATGCCAGCATCTATATTTTTCGCGGTTGGCACTGCTATCCCTACGCGCTGCAAGACAGCGAAGGCCATCCTCTGAATGCGGTGCATGGTTTTGCGGATTTTCTGCTGGATCTGCTGGAGAAGGAGCACGTCGAGTATCTGGTCTGCGCCTTTGATCAGAATCGCACCAGTTGCGTTCGTCGTGCGCTGTTTGCCGACTACAAAGCCAACCGTCCACCGGCTCCTGAGGAGCTGTTCTACCAATTTGCGCTCTGTCGTGAGTTGGTGGCGGCCTTGGGGGTGGTCAGTTTTACCAGCACCCGTTATGAGGCCGATGACATTATCGCCACCTTTGCTACTCGTTTGCGGGATCAGGATTGTCGCTCGATTATTATCAGTGCCGATAAGGATCTGACCCAGTTGGTGGGGCAGCAAGATGAGTGGTGGGACTACGCCCGCAAGGTGCGGTTGAGCCGTTCGGGGGTGAAGAAAAAGTATCGGTTGGAGCCGGAGCAGATCGCGGATATGTTGGCCTTGATGGGCGATAAGGTGGATAACATCCCAGGTATCCCCAATGTGGGTCAAGCTACGGCGGCGCGTCTGTTGATTAAGTGGAAAGACATTGATGGCATCTACGCCAATCGAGAGAAGGTGCATAAAATGCAGTTTCGTGGCGCGGCTCAGGTGCAGGAGCTGTTGCTGGAGCATGAGGATCGGGTGCGGTTGTCACGGCAGTTGACGGGGTTGTTTATGGATGAGAGTTTGCCGACCGATCCTGAGATGTTGCGGCTCAAGCCTGTTGATCGGAAGGGGCTGCAACGGTTGTTTGATCGTTTGGTGATTAAACCGGCTCAGCAGGAGAGGTGGTGGCGGGTCTTGGGGGTTTGAGTTTTTATTGATATTGCTAAAGGTGTAGAATCGAAGAGGTGAATTTCTATGAAAGCTAAAACAATAGATGAAAAATTTGATGACGGTGAGGAGGTGTTAGATGCATTTGATTTATCAAAAGCAACGAGGCCGAATCAAAAAAAATGCTGCTATGCTCTGCTTTCGTCCTCGGTGGTTTACAGCGTTAAGCGTAAAAATAAATCAAACAATGGTAGCTAAAATAACCCTTGTGCCAGCCTGTATTTATGATGCTGAAAGTATAAACAGTCTTATTAATCAGGCTTATCGTGGGCAGGAAGGTTGGACACGAGAAACAGAAATAGTTGAAGGTGATAGATCTTCTATTGAAGATGTA
The DNA here is from genome assembly GCA_964615985.1 of uncultured Gammaproteobacteria bacterium. Lineage (GTDB taxonomy): Bacteria > Pseudomonadota > Gammaproteobacteria > JAUZRS01 > JAUZRS01 > JAUZRS01. The sequence continues at coordinate 10,085 of CAZTQX010000081.1, forward strand.
AATGAGTTAATTAAAAATCCAGAAGCACATTTTTTTGTGGCAACAATCAATGGATCTATAGCTGCTTGTATTTGTGTCGAAGAGAAAGAGAGCCAAGCATACATTGGCACATTTGCGGTAAGCCCTGATTTTCAGAACCAAGGCATTGGCAAGCAGATTTTATACCTTGCTGAAAAATATGCAGTTAACCAGTTGGGTTCTAAGAAGATCGTGATGGTCGTGATTTCTCAGAGAGAAGAACTCATCTCTTTTTATGAGCGTTGTGGGTATAGAAAAACGGATGAAATATCTGAATATCCTCTTCATCTAAATGTGGGTATTCCAACGGCAGAAGGTTTAACAATTGAGCGCCTTGAAAAAATACCTAGTGTATCCCTCAACCCTAGAAGCTCCTATTGATCAAGCCTCTTCTGATGCTACAGGACTCTGTAACCCCAGCCCTTTCAAGGTGATAAAAAAGCTATACTTTATAGCTACTTACCTC
>CAZTQX010000082.1:0-10519 GCA_964615985.1 uncultured Gammaproteobacteria bacterium
CAAATCAAGACAACAGATGACTCAACACATTGCCAAACAACTCAAGCGGAATACCCGCAATCGACAACGACAGCGCCAATCCCACCTCCATCATTGGCCAGATGATTTTGCTCGACACACCACTGACCAACAACAACACCAAAATCAACAAACCCCAGCGTTCCAGCTTCATCAACCATACGGCTTGTCGCATCGGCAACAACGCCGCCAACACACGGCCACCGTCCAGTGGCGGCAGTGGTAGTAAATTAAACATCATTAGAGCCGTATTGATCAGCACCCCCACCACTCCGGTAAAAAGCAAAATAGAGGAGATCAGTGGCTCAGATTCACCGACCCACAAACCCAGCTTCATCACAAAAGCCCAAAAAATGGACATCATCAGATTGGCCGCAGGACCGGCCAACGCCACCAAACCCATATCCCGTTTTGGATTGCGTAACGCCGCCACATTCACCGGCACCGGTTTTGCCCAGCCAAAGACCATACCGCTCACCAACAGCAACACCCCCGGCACCAGCACCGACCCCACAGGGTCAATATGACGCAGGGGATTGAGCTTCAAACGCCCCAGACTTCTGGCCGTCGAGTCACCAAAATAACTGGCCGCCCAACCGTGAGCAATTTCATGCAGTGTCACCGCAAAGATCACCGGCACAATCCATAACGCTATTTTTATCCACAATTCCACAACCATCGACCTCTGTTCAACGCTTTAAAAGCAGGCAAAAAAAAGCCCCAATTGATCACAGTTGGGGCTGATAAAACAAGACAAAAGAACTACAACCGATGCTGCTGACGAATATGAGCCAACAAACCCACCGAGGCCTGCTGCACCAGATCCAGAACGTGCTCAAAGCCCTGCCCCTGACCGTAATAGGGATCAGGCACATCACTCTCCGTTGCCTGTTCTGCAAATTCCAAAAACAGTGAAAGCTTAGCCAAACAATCACTTTTGGGACGAATCAGTTTTAGATTGCTCACGTTATCCCGATCCATTGCCAAAATATAATCAAACTGCACAAAATCCTCTGTGCAAGCCTGACGTCCGCGCAACTGACTCAGATCAAAACCCCGTTGCAAGGCCGCTGCTTGGGCACGTTTATCCGGTGTTTTACCAATGTGATAACTGTGCGTCCCCGCCGAATCAATTTCAATACGATCACTTAAGCCAGACTCCTGCACCAACTGGGTAAAGATACCCTCGGCTGTCGGCGAACGACAAATATTGCCCATGCAGACAAACAATACCTTTATTTTTTTCATTTCTCAGTCGCCGCCGTCTCGGGTTTTTTAGGCTCAGCCGCCGCACCAGAAGGATTAGTAAACTGATCGTTCAAACGCTGCACAAACGCCGATGAACTGTTAATGACCGAGGTCAGACGTTTCTTTGTCCGCCACCCCCAACCTACTGGCGTTTTTTGTAGCACAGAACGCCAAAAACGGGTGTTTTTATGCAGTGCCAATAGATAAGTTTCGTCTTCCGATTTTTTCATCTTTTTAATCATCAGACGAGTCACGGTTTCACGAGAAAAATGATGAATGCCACCTACAATCAACACCACAACGGCACTCAATACACTGCTCATCAGCAGATTCTCTGAGAGGCTTTGCAACCACGGCACCTGCAAACTCAGGCCCTGCCAATAGTCCATCGCGTTACTGATCCAAAGCAACAGGACTAACAAGGCACCGTACAGCCCCAGATCGAACCACAAGACTCGTTTCCTCCACGTTTGCAACAGTGTCGTAATCGCAGGCAAATGCTGCTCTTCAATGTCATGCGCCACCCGCTCCAGTTGCCCCACAATACGGTAGGCGCGCTCCACTTCAATTTGCTGCATGCGTGCATAAATCTCATCCATATCCTGAGCGCGTTTTTTTTGGTAACGCTGGCGCACGGCATCGTCTTCGATAGGCACCGCAGCATCTTCATTGTAAATGGTGAAGAACCGCCCCGCCGTCAAGCCTTTTTGTGACAACGCCCGTTGCCATGCAGCCACAATATTTTCCAAATTATCTTCACGCGCAGCGGTATCCACTTGATTCAAAATAAAGAGGAATTTATTCGAATCGTTACGGCCAATGGTGTCTTCCACCAAGTGTTTGAGGGTGTCGTGCATCGCCCCAGGCTCAGGATGACGGGCATCAAAAAAGACCAACACCAGATCTGAAAGATCAATAATGTGTTTGGTGATTCTCAAGGTTGATGTGCGCTGTGCATCCGCATCAAAACCAGGCGAATCGATTAAAATTTTACCGCGCAACCGCTCCGAAGAGCTGGTCTTGAGCTGCAAATAAGCATCAATGCGTCGCCCTTCCCCTTCGGCCACTTTCTCAATCTCATCACTGATTTTGAAAAAAGGAAAACGCATGTCCGAATCCAGCGCCAAACCGGGTAAAACTCGCCCATCTTCGCCACGGCTGTAACAGAGTACCGAAAATTTGTCGTCTACCGCTTGATTGCCCGTCGATTGCAAACGCGTATTAGTATAATGATTAATAAAACTCGATTTACCCGCCGAAAATGTACCTAAAATAGAGATCAGAGGCCACCACGGGATTTGTGTCGCATACGACTCATCCTTGGGGAGCAAGCCCATCCCATAAGCCACTTTATCCAACTCCCGAAAACCTTCAATGGCTTCCAATAAAAGTGGGTTCTCTTGCTGTAAATGTTGCTGCAAACTTTGCAAACGACTCTCTAAAACGGTACTGCCCATAATTAACACATCCTATTTAAGCTAATTTGAACCAAAGTTGATAATCCATCGAACTTATTAACACCAAAACGAAACAGCCCTAGGGCTAGCAAAACTAACGCCTAGGGCTATCTGTTGTCACCATTGACACACATCACACAAAATTAAAAATCGCCAGCAGCACCGCGACCCATAATGTCTTGAATCACCATCTTCACACGCAGAGCTTCTTCTTTCAGATCCGTTGGCAGAGGTGTTCCACCGTAGATCATCATGTCCATATTCGCTGCATACAACCACAATTGACCGGTTTTATCTTCAATCATGCTGATACGACAAGGCAGATAGACAGAGAAGGCATCGCTGTAATCCATCATTTTTGCCGCAGTGATTGAGTTACAGAACATAAATATTTTGGCAAAACGATACGGTTTACCTGTTTTTGCTTCCACATCTTTGTAAAGAGGCAGCTCACCCACATTGGAAATATTGTGTTCGTTGGCCACCATCTTCATGGACTGCTCAACATCAGCGGCACTCAAGTCAGGCTCCACTTTAACCTTCCAGACGGTCGCTTCAGCACTGTTTCCCGTTTCCAACAATTTGGTGACCATCTCGGTGTAAGTGGCCAAAGCCCCCTCATCAAAACCTTTCATCTTTTCGTAATAGGGGGCAAATTTAACCGCCGCAGCGCCCACAGCCAGTACCGTCACAAAACCAATCAAGGCAAATAAACTTTTAAACATACGTCTTACTCCTAAATAATATTTTCAAATTAAATTTTTAGTCACACATCACACACGTTTGATGGCAAATGCATCGACAAAACCAAAATCCCAACGCCAGAGGATACGCAATAATGGCTCAACCTACCACAATAAGCCTCTCATTCTCTCCAAAGCCAAGGGATTTCCCCCTACTTAGGATAAAGAGCGCGTGCTAATTTCATCACTTCCCACGCCGCTTTACTCGAAGGCCCCAGCTCAAACACCGCCAAACCTTCACTAAAAGAGCGGCGAAATGCGGTACGTTGATAGAGGCGCAATTCCAAATGCGTCAAACCAGGTAGCGATTTTAACGCCTCTTCAGACTCCTCGGTCTCCCGCACTTGATGATGCGTATCCGCGCGGTTAATAAACCCCAATAGAGCCGGTTTTTTATCGGTAACGTGCTTACGAACAATAGAGAGAAAACGCTGGGTTGACCAAACATCGGCCTGACTTGGTTGCACTGGCACCACAATGCGATCCGCCAGTGCAATCGAGGTGGTCAAGGCTTCCATATCAGAAACCCCCACATCCACCAGCACTTCAAGATTATTATTCTCACTTTGTGCGGCCACTTCACGCAACTCAGCCACCGAATCACTGACCTGCATCTGCGGTTCATAACCCTCATCCAGACGCACATCCACCACATCGGTTAAGGTTTTTTGGGGATCAAAATCAAAAAGGCGTACCTCTTTTCCAGAGGTCTGCAACCAAACGGCCAGATTAAACGCCACGGTACTTTTGCCAGTACCGCCTTTCAGATTACCAATCAATGTAATCATTTTCTCTACCTGCTCTTTTTAAGGGGAGTGCTTTCAGATACGGAAACATCACGATAACCTTCAGGAGGCACAAAGAGTGAAGGCTCTTGCTCAGCAAGCATAATATTACGCAACTCTCTGACAAAACCACCTGGATACTCTTCACGGATGGCCATTTTAATCGAAGGATCATACCACTGACTGACAACCCGTTTATGGCCTTCTGCATCGACCGAACGGTATTGCCATTGTTCACTTTTTCGACCGTTAATCACCGTCTTACCCTGCATCAACAACGTACTGCTGGAGCCATCCGCCAACTGCTGTTTCAACGGCAAACGGGATTTTTTATCGACCCAAATCAAGCTGCGCTCTGGATTTTCTTTATTGCCGGTCAGCACCCGCCATTTTTGCGCCTTACGACCCGAAATTTTTTCGTGACCCAACAGTTTACAACGACGGCCTTTTTCAGCACAAAAGGCTTTCATATCCACTTTGTTACTTTGCCCCGTGGGCAACTGGATCACACCACCTTGCAACCAGTAGGTCTTGGCAGCAGGATCAATAACCCAACTTTTACCCAGACCTGGGTTGCTGATTTGGATCAAACGCTGTTTATTCTGCACCAACTCGAAACGTATCTTATCTTCTGAAACATAGAGTTTGCCATACACATATTCACCCTGAGGTGCGCTCTGTAACGCATCAGCCGAAAATGAAATCGCCCAACCCAGCACTGGCAAAAAGAGCAACAGCAAAAAAACCGTCACTCGCCTCGTCTCTTTCACCTCAAGGCATCCAACCAAAAGGGAAACTCTGTGGAGAACTCCAAGCTTGAACATCACGGCGTTGAGGTAAACGAGGCATCATCTGCTGCGCTGGCTGCGGATAGAGATTCACTCTCTGCGGAACTCGACCACCCTCTAACCACGGATTACCACTGGGCTGAACAAACTGAGCCTCAGCAGCAGAAACAGTCTCTTGCGTGCGCCAAGGATTGCCATGATTTCCACCGCCACTGCTCCCTGATTCAGGCCAGAAATTCTTCAAGGGAGGGTATTCCGCAGCCAGCGCCCCATTCCACTGAATGACTCCCAAAAACAAAGCCAAAAGAAAAATAAAACGCTTGTACGATGCCATTATAAATAACCTTTAAAGAGCTGAATCCCGCAGATGACGTTATTCATCATCTATCGGCTTCAATCGAATTCCACGCCGAGCTGAGGCCTTCTTTTTCGCCGTGGCTTTTTTACTGGCCACTTTTTTCGTAGCTACTTTTTTAGCCACTTTTTTTGCACGCTTCTTAACCACTTTCTTCTTCGCCGCTGCCGGTTCAGCCTCAGCTGCAACAACAGGCTCAGGCTCCACAACATCTTTAACAGGTGCAGGTGCAGCAGACGCGGGAGCAGAGACAGGCTCAGATTGAACGACTGGCTCTGCTTTCGAGGGCAACAACATCAAAATTAAACGATAGAGGGAAACCAGAACCGTCATTAGCATATTGATGCCACTGACCACCATCATCACTGCCGAAATCAACAGCGACCAGAGACGAAACAACAGAGGCACCTTATTAGATTCTGCTACATCACCCTTTTCATCCAGCGCATCATCATAGGAATCAGCAGGACAATTTCCACCAAAAGAACGACTGGCACTCATGCAACCCAGCGGAATCACCACCAAGGTCAACAAGGTCGATACCAAAATACCAAAAAAGAGTGAAATCGCCATACCTTGGAAAATCGGATCAGAGAGAATCACCACCGAACCGCCCATCAAGGCCGCAGCGGTGATCACAATGGGACGGGTTCTGGCTTTACAAGAGTTAATAATCGCCTCAGTGACCTCAATGCCCTCACGCACCTGTTGGCGAGTAAAGTCCACCAGCAAAATCGAGTTACGCACAATGATCCCCGCTAAGGCGATAAAACCGATCATCGAAGTGGCGGTAAACTCCGCATCAAACAACCAGTGGCCTGGAATAATACCGATCAAGGTCAACGGAATCGGCGAGATCACAATCGCAGGCAGGGTGAAGTTACCAAACTCCCACACCACCAGCATGTAGATCAACAGAATCGCCACCCCAAAGGCAATGCCCATGTCACGGAAGGTCTCATAGGTTACTGTCCACTCGCCGGTCCACTCAAACGCAGAGTGATCACCGTCTTTGGGTGGTCCCAAATAATAACCCGAAAGCGGCACACCATCGGGAGCCACATAATCCTTCAGCATCTCATCTACTTCAAACATACCGTAAATGGGTGCAGCCAAACGGGTGGTGACATCGCCAGTGACAAACTCAACCGCACGCAGATCTTTATGGAAAATCAGCGGATCTTGCATCTCTTTCTTGAAGCTGCCCAGAGCCGAGAGCGGCACGGTTTCGCCTTGCGGATTACTGATCAACAGATTACCCAACCGAGAAAACTCAGAACGGTTGGCCAGTGGCACCTGCAAAACAATGAGGGTTGGCTCCATCACATTGCCCTGCTTGATGTCACCCAGTTGATAACCGCCCATCGCCATCTCTAAGTTGCGATTGATGTCGTTAACGGTAATGCCTTGGCGCACCGCTTTCTCCGTATTGACATCAAAATGCCAAATTTCATACGGCGCTTGCATCAGATTATCCACATCGGTGATCACCGAGCTTTTTTCAAACAATCCGGTCAGATCCTCCGCCACCTTTCGACGAATCTCAGCACTCGGGCCGTAGACTTCTGCCACCACCGATTGCAACACGGGAGGCCCAGGTGGCATCTCCACCACCGCTACTCGCGCACCGGCCTCTTTGGCCATCGGCGTGACCAGGGCACGGGCAATCAAAGCAATCTCATGACTGGTTTTATCACGATCACCTTTATCCAACAGCTGCACCTGAATATCCGCCTGCCAAGAATCACGACGCAGATAATAGTGACGCACCAAACCGTTAAAGTTAAACGGCGAAGCGGTACCCACGTAAGTCTGCACAGCCGTCACTTCTTCAATCTTGCGCAGTTTCTCCGCCAATTGACTCACCAGATTGGCGGTCACCGGCAGCGCGGTTCCCTCGGGGAAATTCACCGTCACATTAAATTCAGGTTTGTTGTCCAGCGGCAACATTTTTGCCACCACACCGTGGGTGTAAAAGAAGACACAACTGAGGAAAAACAGCGCAATGATGCCAAACAAAAACAACATGCCTTTTTTGCGGTCGTTCGCCAAAGGCAAAATCAGACCACGATAAAGACCATCCAAACGCTCACTGAGTTTATGCTCACTCTCTTCGGCTTTTTGCAAATCCTGCATGGACGGCTTGGTGCGCATCACCAACCACGGGGTAAAAATAAAGGCCGCAAACAGCGAGAAGATCATCGCCACCGATCCCAGCGCTGGAATGGGCATCATGTAAGGTCCCATCATGCCGCTGACAAAACCCATTGGCAGCAGCGCCGCGATCACGGTAAAGGTGGCCAAAATGGTCGGATTACCCACTTCACGCACCGCATCCACCGAGGTCTCAGTGTCCATTTCACCTTTCATTAACCAACGCCGATAGATATTCTCCACCACCACAATGGCATCATCCACCAAAATCCCAATGGAGAAAATCAGCGCAAACAGGCTGACCCGATCAATGGTGAACTCCAAAATCCAAGCAAAAAAGACCGTCACCAAAATCACCACCGGAATCACCAGCGTCACCACAAACGAAGCTCGTGAACCCAAGAACCACCAGACCAACAAGGTCACAATACCGGTGGCCACAAAGAGCTTAAAGATCAGCTCGTTGACCTTTTGATTGGCGCTTGCACCGTAGTTTCGCGTCACGCTGACATGAACGTTATCGGGGATCAAACGGCCTTTCAGAGACTCGACTTTGGCCAATATATCGCTGGCCACACTGACCCCATTGCTGCCCTTTTTCTTCGCTATCGCCAAGGTCACCGCAGGTTCACCGTTGGCAACCGGCGTATCCTCAGAATAAGCCGCTCCTGAATAGTAATTAACCAACTTATTGGTCTCTTCAGGGCCATGAATGATCTTTGCCACATCGCGCACATAAACCGGCGAGCCATCACGAATCGCCACCACCAAGCGTCCCACATCCCGCGCCGAGCGCAAAAACGAACCGGTATAAACACGGAAACTTTTATCCCACGCCTCCACACTGCCCACACCCCGCTTGCTGTTGGCGGTACGAATGCTGTTGGCCAGCTGATCCATGCTGATGCCAAAACCGGCCATGCGTTCAGGCAAGGCTTCAACGCGCAGTTGCTCAGAACGACCACCGACAATAAAACTTTGACTGGTGTCTTTGACCTCTTTGAGGCGTTGCATCAAATCCAGCGAGAGCAACCGCAGTGCCGCATCATCCAGTTCACTCGACCAGAGGGTCAACGTCACCACGGGGGTATCATCCACCCCTTTGGGTTTCACCAATGGCTGAGAGACCCCAGGAGGAATGCGGTCGGTGTTGGAGGAGAGTTTGTCGTAGAGTTTAACCAGCGAGTTTTCCATCTCCTCGCCGACCTTAAACTGCACCGTCACCATTGCCGATTCTCGTTGAGAAACGGAATAGACGTGTTTCACCCCAGAGATTTCGCTCATCAAACGCTCCAGAGGATCGGCCACCAAGGTGGCCACCTGCTCCGAAGAGGCACCAGGATACTGAACAAAAATGTCCACCATCGGCACCGAAATCTGTGGATCTTCCTGACGCGGAGTCATTATCAAACCCAAAACACCGATGGCCAAACAGGCAATCAGCAATAAGGGAGAGAGAGGAGAATGGATAAAAGCCCGAGCCATGTTACCGGCCAAGCCAAGATGTTTTGCAGCGTCTGGATGCTGTTGGTCTGTCATGCGCCAATCAACCGTTTGTTGTTTGTTAGCACAGCGAAAAAACCGCTGCGCCCGAAAGCCGAACCCACCCCGTAGCGTGAGTGACCACCGAAAGCTCAGTAAAAGTAGGTTTTACCGCTTTTTTGTTTGTCGGAAGGAGTCCCTTCAGCAGCACCTTGGGTACCACCAGGCCTCCAACCAGAGACGATACCCGGCGGTGGATCCACCACCACCCGATCGCCCTCTTTCAAACCCGAAAGCACCTCCACATGATCTGCGTCAACCTCATTGCCGACTCGGACGATGCGCAATGAAGCACCTTCTGCGGTCATCACGAAGACATAAGGCAAACTGCCACGATGAATCAACGCCTGCTTAGAAAGCATCAACAGAGATTGCTCCGTTGCATTCGGATCAGGAATGGTCACCTCAGCGTACATGCCAGGACCACCGGCAATTCCTCTGGGCAGATCAAACTTAACCGTTACCGTATGGCGTTTTTGATCCGCTTGCGGGTAAATTTGTGCGACCCGAGCATTGACCCGCACATCCCCCACATCCAGTCGTGCTGGGACAAACATGCCACGGCGTAAACCCGCCACCAGCCGCGCCGGAACTTCGGCTTTAATACGCAGATATTCCGTCTGCGCAAAAACCAGCAAAGCTTGCCCTGGCTGAACGGTGTCTCCCAGTTCAACCAATTTTTTCAAAATCACCCCGTCAAACGGGGCAATCGACTGCGCATCTCGCAGACGCGCATCCAAAGCTGCGATGTTGGCGCGCGCCGCCGTCAAACCCGCTTGGGCTTGACTGACTTGAGTGCCTTGCGAAAAGAGGTCAACGCGACGATCCAAATTAGGATCTCCATGACCGCTCATGCTGCCCCAGTTACGGGTAAAAAATTTATCAAACAAGGAAGGCACCGCCATACCGGGCATCTGATTGATGTCATCAGACTTGGGAGACCACAGCTCTTTGGAGTAGTGCATCTGCGCATCACGCAAACCCACTTCGGCCTGAGTCAACTGTGCCAGTGCGGCATTACGTTTAGCCAATAGCTCAGCGTTACCAATCGCCGCCAGCAGCTGATTTTGGCTGGCACGATCACCCTCTTCGCCGAGCAAAAACTCGATCCTACCAGGACTCTGAGCCGTTAAAGCGACCTCTTTATAGGGAATAACCGTTCCCCCCAAGGTAACACCACGGGCTGTTTTACTGACTTCTACCGAGACAATTTTCACAGCCTGAGCATTATGTGCTAACAACAGTAGCAACAACGCAAACCATTTGGAGCGCAAACGAATAAGTTCAAGAAACATTTTTTGAGTGAACCTCAAGTTGTTATGTAGTCACAACCGTCCATACGCGAAAGAAAAACTGAGTTGCCGGATCCAACGGCGAGCCATTCTAACACCATTTAAGCATAAAACTGTAACTATGAGAGAACTCTCAA
>CAZTQX010000083.1:0-10416 GCA_964615985.1 uncultured Gammaproteobacteria bacterium
ATCCAAATATTATCATTTAAAATCAATTACTTGTATGGCTGAGTAGTTACAATTTTAAAGACAGTAATGAAAAAAGTGGGGAGAGATCTCCCCACTTAGGCAACGGTGTGTTACACGCAACCGGTAGGCTTAGGCAGGCCAGAGTATTTACAGGCTTGCTTAGCAGGACCGTAAGGGAACAGTTCGTACAAGTACTTGCTGTTGCCTTTGTCTTTGCCCAGTTTTTTGCCAATCGCTTTGGTCAAAACGCGCACTGCGGGAGCAATTTGGTACTCTTCGTAGTATTCGCGCAAGAAGTTCATCACTTCCCAATGAGCGCTGGTCAATTCTGCATCATCCAGACGAGCCATTTCAGCTGCGATATCTTCGTCCCACTGGGACAGATCAGCCAAGTAGCCTTCTTCGTCGGTGTCGTAGGTTTTGCCATTCAGTTCAATAGCCATGTTAAATATCCTAGTGGAGCCGCCTTAGGGCAGCTCGGTTAAATTAAAGCCAAGATTGCACGCTGTCGTGCTCGATAGACAGATCCACAAAGCCGCTGTAATCCACAACTTTGAAACCGTCGATGAGGTTGTCTGCTTTTACACCACGGGCATCCATATCAGGGCCGAGGATGTAAAAGTTCAACGTGCTCATTGTTGCATTGATTTGTTCTGCAACGATGGTGTTTTTCATCGCTGCATAAATTCCGTCCTCAATCAGAAGTACGGAGGAACCCGCTTTTGCCAAACGCAAACAACTTTCAAAGGTGTTGCGATCAAAAGAGGATTTGTTAACGGTGTGTAACATCGCCATTTTTCAATACCCCTTAGAAGCTCAAGACAACGTCTTGCTGAGCCATGATGTCGGCAAGTTCGGCAGAGGTGACGACACGGATTGAATCTTTTTCAGCCCAATCCTCATCTTCATCTTCCCATTTCAGATCCATCAGATCATCAATGGTCAGGCCACGTGCTTCCAGAGACTCTTTTTCGACGTACAGTTTGGTCACTTCGTAGTCGCCCAGAGCTTTGTAGGTTGGCGAGAAATTCTTCATGCCAATGCCTGCGGTGCTCTGATCTTTCATCAGCTGGTAAACGCCGTCGTCAATAAATGCCAAGGTGACATCTTGTTCGAAAGCGGCACCAATCAGGACCACTTCCAAAGACTCAAGAGCGTAAACGGTGCCGTAAGGTGCTTTTCTATTGACGTAGAAAAACTTTTTAATCTCAGACATGTGATGCTCCCTTAGTCGCCAAACACAAGTAAACGATCCGCCTGAATGCCCGCTTCAATCAGCTGGCCCAGACCGGAGATACGGAAACCGGCGGCGATGTTGTCGGCATCTTTACCTTGGCGTTTTGCTTCATCTGCGTCGAGGATGCCACGGCGTTGAGCCGCAGCAATACAGACGACGAGATCAAGTTTGTGCGCTTCCGCTAATTCCTGCCACATTTTGGTTACGTTACGATCGTCTTGCGGTGGAACCGCCAGACGAGTCGCGTTGTTAACGCCGTCGTGGTAGAAGAAAACACGAAAGATTTCATGGCCCTTGTCCAGAGCAGCTTTGGCGAATTGATACGCGCTGTCAGCCGCTTGATGGTTGTAAGGCCCTTCGTTGATCATGATTCCGAATTTCATCGATAAATCCTGTCTTAGAAACGGATGTGTGCAGAGGAGTTCAAGCTCGCACGTGAACCACGCCAGTTATCGATGTGGTATTTCGTGAACGGCAGACCGGTTTTCTCGAAGAAACGAGGCCAGCCAATGCGTTCAACCCACTCGTTGATGCGTTCCCAATCTTTGGCGTCTTCTTTGTAGACACTCAAGATTTTCTTCACGATGGCCGTTGCTTCAGGCCAGCGAGGAGGATTGTTGGGGATACCGGCAGCAACCAATTTTTGGAAGGTCGGTTTGCCACGTGCGTTGGAGTGATTACCACCAACCCAGATAGCCAATTTACTGTGCTCTGCATCATTGATCTGCATGGGAGGGCAAGGAGGGAAACAAGCACCACAACAGATGCATTTTTTCTCATCAACTTCCAAAGAAGGCTTGCCATTGACCATTGCAGGACGAATAGCAGCCACTGGGCAGCGAGCAACAACAGACGGACGTTCACAAACGTTGGCAACCAGATTATGGTTAATCTTGGGTGGCTTGGTGTGTTGAACGTTGATCGCGATGTCGCCTTGACCACCACAGTTGATTTGGCAGCAAGAGGTGGTCATGTGAACACGGTTAGGCATGTTCCACGCTTTAAACTCACCAATCAGCTCATCCATCATGGATTTCACAACACCAGAAGCATCGGTGCCAGGAATGTCGCAATGCAACCAACCTTGAGTGTGAGAAAGAGTCGTAACAGAGTTACGAGTACCACCCACCACAAAACCTTCGGCTTCGATGGCTTCGATCAAAGGCTGTACTTTAGCTTCGTCGGTGACCATGTATTCCAAGTTGGAACGCAGGGTGAAACGAATGTGGCCTTCGGCGAATTCGTCACCGATGTCACACAATTTACGAATGGTGAAGACATCCAGAATACGCTGGGTGCCGACTTTGATGGTCCAAATTTTGTCACCACCGTGCGCAACGTGCAGAAGCACGCCAGGCTGTGGATCTTCATGGTACGCCCAGTTACCGTAGTTTTTACGCATCATAGGATGCATGTACTGGAACGCGTCCGGACAACCGGACTCGATAGGAGAACGAGGTGTTGCTTTAGCCATGGATGACTCCTGAAATCTTTAGGGTTTAAGAACCGAATAAACGGGGAAGAAGGAGATGCAATGCACCTCCCCCTTGAAGCGAGACCAGTCTAGCTGGCTGCTTTTTCCGCTTGGCGTTCGAACCACTTCTTGGCTTGTTCGTCCCAATCGTCCATGCGAACGTAAGAACTTTGGCGCGGGCTGTTGATCATGTTGGGATCAACGTCAACACCGATGCCTTCGAGGAAGTTGGCCAGACCGATGCGTTCGATCATTTCACCACAACGCTCGTGCTCAAGACCGTTCTCAGCCCAGAAGTCGATGACTTCTTCAGCCAGTTCAACCATGCCTTCCCAATCTTCTTCTGTTTCCAGTTTTTTGAAGGGAATGATGACGGTACCCATCAAATCACCGATTTTCAGAGTACGTTTGCCGCCCATGCTGATGATCACGCCTTTGTCATCACCAGGAGAGAGGGCTTTAGGCATGACGTTTAAGCAATGCATGCAACGAACGCAATCGCGGTTGTTGACGTTGAGGCTGTCATCGTCGTTCAGAGCCAGTGCATCGGTGGGGCAACGGCTGATGACGTTGTCGATGATGTACTCACGACCTTTGGTGTTCATGTAGCCTTTGAAAGCTTCTTGATCCACTTTCATCTCATCACGCCAGGTACCAATGACGGAGAAATCAGAACGTTCAATGGAGTTCTGGCAGTCATTAGGACAACCGGAAATTTTGAACTTGAATTTGTAAGGCAGAGCAGGACGATGAACGTCATCGGTGAAGTTGTTTTGCAGCAGGCGATGGGCTTTCTGCTCATCAACACAAGACTGCTCACAACGTGCTGCACCAACACATGACATGCCGGTACGCACATCAGGGCCTGCGCCGCCGAGATCCCAACCGTAGTCGTTGATTTCGTCGAAGAAGACTTGAGTGCTGGCACTGCTAGCACCAATAAACATGATGTTGCCGGTTTGACCGTGGAAGGTCACCAAGCCAGAACCACTTTTTTCCCAGCTGTTGGCCAGTTGGCGCAACATGTCGGTACTATAGTGGTTTCCGGGTGGGGGCTGAATGCGTAGGGTGTGGAACTCTTTAGAAGCAGGGAAGGCTTTTTCGACTTCGGAGAAGCGAGGAATAATACCTGCGCCGTAACCGAAGACACTCATGGTGCCGCCTTTCCAGTAACCTTTACGGGTTTCGTAAGAGTGTTCCAGTTGTCCCAACAGATCGTTGGTTACATTATTAATACGCTCATCTGGATGTTCATCACGTAGGCGTTTGATACCCGTGATGAAGCTAGGCCATGGGCCATTTTCCAACTCGTCAAGCATTGGGGTCTCATGCTGATTTGTAGCCATGCTAAATCTCCCTTAGATATGGGTTCAGGATTTGGTGGAGGCGGTCAATGCCCGCGAGCTGTATTTCCTGGCTGGTGCCGATTAAAAAAACATTATTTTTTACGGTTGTCAGGCACGAAAGAGTGTCCGCCGACCGGTGGAGCAAGTCTAGATTCCAATGCGCTTGGCGGCTACCTTCATGATGGGGTGGCAAGAAGAAGGATGCTTATCTCTAAGGGGATATGTCGGCATAAGTTTTATATATAGATGTCGGCTTGGGAGGCAGTGAGGGGTTGTTCTATGCTGTTTTTTTGTTTATCGGCTGTTTTTTATTTTTTATTTTTTATTTAAAAATCAATTGTTTATGTGTTATTTAGAGTTGAATGACGGGTTTTTTAGTGATTATTTAGCCCTTTTGTTCTTTATGTGCCGTTAAACCCGCTTGGTTGTGCTTCTCTTGCCTTGTGGGTAGTCACAATCTGCAAGAGCTGTAATAGAATACCGACCATCAAAGTTTGGAGTGGCTATCGATCATGCCGCAAGCCAATTGTACCCTGAATCATAATACTGAGCTTAATTTAAAGGGATCGCCTTTTGATTTGCTCGATACTGTTGCTTATGACGTTTGGCGAGCTGAGAAGTTGGCAACGGCTCCGACAGTATCAAGTGACATGATGGTCTGTTTTGCTCGGTCTGAACCGACTGAGCGGGAGTTGCAGGCTCTAAAAGTGTTGTTGCAACAAGGCAATACGGCAATTTATCAGTTGCCAGAGGGTTCGGTAGGCGATAAAGAATTTGTTCGCAAGCTGGGTTTGTCTTTGGGATTGTCCCGTTTGGATGGCAATCTTTGTGCGGACAGCGATGCGATTACCGCCTTGCAGGTGCGTCCCAAGGGTGGTCATCAAGGCGAGTACATCCCCTATACGGATAAGGGCTTGAATTGGCATACGGACGGTTATTACAATCCGTCAGCGCGGCAGATCCGCGCCATCGTGATGCACTGTCTGCAACCGGCGGCTCAGGGTGGTGAGAATTTTTTGCTGGATCACGAGATGGTCTATCTGCAATTACGAGATTTGAACCCCGCTTACATTGAAGCGTTGATGCAGCCGGATGCGATGATGATTCCAGAAAATGTGCAAAACGGGGTTTGTCTGCGAGCCGAGCAGGGTGGGCCGGTTTTTTCACTGCTGCCCACAGGACAGTTGCACATGCGTTACAGCGCTCGTTTACGCCATGTGGTTTGGGCAGAAGATGCCATAACACAAGCGGCGCAGGCGGCTCTGCGGCAGTTGATGTCGGAGCCAAACGAGGCGCGTTATCAAGTGCGTCTGCAAGCGGGACAAGGCATTGTTTGTAACAACGTTTTGCATGGCAGAACGGCGTTTCAGAACAGTGAAGGCCAGCAGAGGCTGCTTTATCGGGCGCGTTATTACGACCGTGTTGCTGAACCAGCGGCGGGGTGAAGTTATTTTGGAGAGTGTGGCATGTTGAATTTGAGTGAAGTGTTGATCCAAGAGTTTGGCCTTGAAGGGTTTGAGGATTTGGAGCGGCTGATTAAAGAGCGTGCTAAGGGGGAGATCCATTTTAGTATGGATGTTAAACCACCCTTTAGCGACACCCCAGCGGATTGGGAAAATCGCTTGGAAGCGGCCTTTACCGCCGCCAATAAAGCCTAGAATATGAATGATCTTTATTGGCATGAGAGTCCTGAAGAGCAAGAGTACGACGTCTCCGATGAGGTGATGGATCTCTCTTTTAAGCTCATCGGTTCTTCGATTCCGGTGGATCATGCCTATGTGCTGTCGCAAACATTGGCTGAGGTTATGCCTTGGTTGGCGGAAGAACCTGAGGCGGGTGTTCACTTGATTCATGTGGCAAATTCCGCCAATGGCTGGCAACGTCCGGAAAATCCCAATGATCTTCTGCATCTGTCTCGCCGCGCACGTTTGACTTTGCGCCTGCCCAAACACCGCTTGGCTGAGGCGGAGCAGCTAAAGGGCGAGACTTTGAATATGTCATTGGGCAAGCTGACTCTGGGTGACACCTCGCGTAAGAAGTTGAGCAAATTAACGACGGTTTTCTCCCGCTACATTGAAGCGGACAGAGAGCAGAATGAAGATGAGTTTTTACAGTCCGTTGTTTCTCGGTTAGGAGCGATGGACATTAAGGTGCGTAAGATGCTGAGCGGTCTTTCGCACCGATTTGAAACCCCACAAGGCCCGCTGTTTACTCGCAGCTTGATGCTGGCTGACTTGGATGTAAAAGAGTCGGTGCGTTTGCAGCGTTTGGGTCTGGGTGGCGGTCGCAAGATTGGCTTTGGTTTGTTTATTCCGCACAAAGGTATTGAGGCGGTGAACAAGACACAGCAGATGAAGTAACAGGGGTTTTTACAGACCCACTTTTTTTAACACCAGTGATGAAATAACTTAAGGAGACGGTTTATGGCTCTTGAATTCAACGGTGCTACCATTGAAACCACCGCAAGCGGCTATTTGGTAAATATTGAAGATTGGAGTGAAGGTTTGGCAGAGCAGATGGCTGCCGCAGAGACACTCGAATTGACCGACAAACATTGGGATTTGATGAACTACTTGCGTGAAGAGTTTATTGGCAACGCCGGAAATCAGCCCAATACCCGTGCTATGGTGAAAACCTTAGGCAAAAAATGGGACGAAAAGATCAATGCAAAAACCTTGTATGATCTTTTCCCTGGTGATCCTAGCAAACAAGGTGGTCGTCTCTCTGGTTTGCCAGAAAGTCGTCGTAAAGGCGGTTACTAAGCCGGTTTGTTTGGCGAGATTGTGATTGAAAATGCCGCTGTTAAGCGGCCTGATATTTCCATTTAGGTAAAAGGTATAAGACGATGAGTGCAAAAACAGATTTGATTAAAGAGATGATCGCAATGCAAAATAAATTTTCTGCATACGAGCGTGAACATGGCGTTGGCATGAAAGAATACTTCATGCCTGAAGACGGTGATGAACTGGCCGGTTATCGTAAAAAGTACAATGACATGGCGATGAAGTTGGTTGATATTGCTCATGAAGAGAAAGGTTCTGTACGCTAGTTTAAAGCCCACATTGCTTTTGAAAAGCCGCAAACCTCAAGGACTGCGGCTTTTTTGTGCCTGTTTTTAAAATAAAGATTGAAAAAAAAACTCAGGACATTATCCTATGCTCAGGATAAAGTTGACTATTTCAGTTGGGTATTTTAATACCGCTCTATTTATGAGGATACAATAATGCAAGTTGAAGCAAACGGTAAAACCATTGAGTTAAGCGAAGCGGGTTGGTTGGAAAATCTGGACGAATGGACTGTGGAAGTGGCACTGGAAGTGGCCAAAATTGAAGATGTTGAGATGAGTGAAGAGCATTGGGTGGTGGTTAACGAAGCGCGTGATTATTTCGAGACCAACAGCACCGTTGCTGAGCCGCGTATCTTTGCAAAAATTATGAAGAAAAAATACGGTAAAGATCGCAGCACCAGTAAATACATCTACGGTTTGTTCCCCATGGGTGGTTTGGTGAAATCGGCCAATAAAATTGCCGGTCTGCCTCGCCCTAAAGGTTGCAGCTAAACGACCGTCAGGTTTTAATCTGCGGCTAGAATAAAAAAGAGGGGTGAGGCTACGGGCTTTTATCCCTCTTTTTTGTGGTTTAGAGTTCCGACCACATGCGCATCAGATTGATGTAACTGTTATCGACGTATTGAGTTTCTTGGCTGTCAGGTGCGTTGCGCAACAGCGCATCGCGGGCTAAATTTAGCTCGTAAAGCAATTGACGTTTGTCAGGGTCGCGGATCAGGCTTTGTGTCCATGTGACCACCGCCAAGCGCTCGCCTGCGGTGACCGTTGTCACATGGTGGCGACTGGTTGATGAATAGGTAAT
Organism: uncultured Gammaproteobacteria bacterium; assembly: GCA_964615985.1. Taxonomy (GTDB): domain Bacteria; phylum Pseudomonadota; class Gammaproteobacteria; order JAUZRS01; family JAUZRS01; genus JAUZRS01. Next base: position 7,927 of record CAZTQX010000083.1, read on the forward strand.
GGCACTGCCAGCGGCCAGTTTGACGCTCTGTTGGCCAAACTGGGTGTTGATCACCAGCTCGCCGCCTTGGTATTCATCGGGTTCGTTGAGAAACAGGGTGGTGGAGACGTCGCTGCGATACTGCTGTCCCATCGGCCCCATAAGGGGGTCGTCGAGGTGTTCGCCGTAGTGCATGCCGGTGCTGTAACGAACATAAAAGGGGCTGCCAACACGGTGGGGCAAGACCGCACTTTGAAAAGTGGGGTGGCGCAGCAGGTTGTTCATCACCAGTGCGTTCAGCTCTTGTTGCAGTTGCGAGCTGGGTGAAAGTTCTTCGTTATTTTTGTGACGTTGAGCGCTGCTGCCAGCGGAGAGTTTGCCGTCGATAAAGGTGGCTTGGGCGAGTTTTTCCTGAACCTGCTTGAGCTGTATGGGGGTTAATACATTGGCTATTTCGATCAGCATGATGCCTCTCCGGTGATAAAAATTTGTGGCTATCATACCGCTTGATTAAAATTATGAAAGCGACAGATGTGGTTTGTTGCTTTGAATGAGGTAAGGATAAGATGCAATTAAAAGTAACGGTGGAAGGACAGAGTTTTCCCATTGAGGTACCCGAAGCCATTTTAAGCGGTGCGGATGAATTTTTTCGCCAACTGGATGCGGACATGGATCGTGGTTGGCAGATGAGCCGTGATTGGATCGAAGCGCCGGATCAGTATCAGCGTTGCCAAATTGTGGCGGATAAAATCGTCAGCGCCATTCACCGCGAGAATCAAAAAATGGGTGTGCTATTGGCGGCCTATATTTTAAAGCGAGTGCCTGGCATTCAAGAGGTGTTGGTGGATACCAGCGGTGAGATGGGTGAGACGGAGCTGGTTTTATAAGTGAGCCAGCAGTTGTTGTTCTACTTCATGGCTCTGAATGGGGTGAGTTAAAACCGCTGCAATGGGGAAACGGTCAGCCACTTTTGCTAGGTGGTGCAGATGTTCTTTTTCGATAAAGACGACCAGTTTTGTGTCGGGTTTGCTGCGTTGTAAAAAAGCAAACAGCGACTCTAAGTTGCAGATGTAAGAGCCGTAGGTGGGGGCGTAGATAAACTCTGCCACCACGATGTCCGGTTTGTGTTTTTTGCACAGGCTGAGGCCTTTGCGCATGGACGGTGCGGTGTGGGTGGTCAAGCCCAACGCTTGGTAAAGTGGCAATAAATTGGGATAACCGCCGTGTTCAATAATGGCGAGCAGTTGTTTTTTGTCGGACATGGTCTTTTACAGTTTTTGAATTTAAAGAGAGGGTTTGGAGACGCTTATGCTAGCACCGCTGGCAATGTGGCTCCACTGTTTCGATTGAATCATTTTTTAATGGAGATAAATCAGTGCGCGTTAAAACTCGGTGGAATAAAAAAGAGAACGATCGTTCAATAGAACAGGTGGCGACCGCTGTTGGCATCGCCATTTGGAAAATAGGTCAAACGGCGTTGTTGGAGATCGAAAACGAAGGTTTTCAAACGGACACCCAGTGTCAACGTCTGGATGTGTTGGCGGAGTTTTCGGCCTTTTTGATCCAAGTGGTGGATCGCAGCATTTACGGTAAAAAAAGCGAAGAAGAACGGCAAATTTTTGTCAGCGCCTTGGCCATGTACATGGTCGGTTTTTATGCGGAAAATCGAGCCGATTTTGAGCCAAAGATTGATCATCGCAGCAATTTTATTAAATTGTTAAACGAACGCATGGCGGATTATTCTGAGTCGGGGTTTAGCGCAGAGAGTGGCCCTAGTTTTGTGATGCGTCGCAACTTTGGTAATCACGTTGCTAAAGTCTTGGGTGCAAAAGACAACAAATGGGTGCCTGATTATATTATGGATATTCAGGTACCCAAGGCATTGCCGGTGTTAAAACGCACCTTGGTGATGTTGAAGTAAGGTGCTTTTTTGGACCTTTTGAATCCCTCTTAGGGGTTGCCTTGTACGGCAATCCAGAAGGGGAATTTGCCACTCTTGATGCGTTTTTCAACGGTCAGTGTGTTGAGATTAATCACAGCTATTTCATTGGCTTGCGGCAAAGTGACGTAAAGCCATTGGCTGTCTTTGCTGGCACGAATGCCGTGGGAACCGTTGCCCAGTTCGATGTTGGTTACGTCCAGAGTTTGGGTGTTGATAATGGAGATAACGGTATCGCCAATGGCGGAGGTGGCTGCGTAACGGCCATCGGGAGTGACATCAATGCCACCGTGACCGTTGCCGACGGTGAGGATTTTTTTCACCGTTTCAGTGGCCAGATCCAGTACGGCAACGTGATGCACAAAATCACGTACAAAGGCGGTTGGCTCTTAATGGATTCCTAGGTCTTAGCCGAACAATAGCCCCAACAGAGAGGGAAGTAACGGCTTTCCTCGTTTTTTCACGTTGTGCGTGAACTCAAAAAAGCTCAAATAGAGCGGGAGCTTTTCTTGAGAAACCCCTCGGTGGGGTCTCAACCAAGAACGGAGCAGAGACCAAACCCCTTCCATTGT
>CAZTQX010000084.1:0-10370 GCA_964615985.1 uncultured Gammaproteobacteria bacterium
TCAACAACACCCGCACCACCCGAAGTCTACACTATACCGCCCGTCTGCAGCGTCAGAGTGTTTTTAGTGACAGCCTTTTTTCATAATTTTCTTATTGAAAATAAACACTCGCGAGGCAGTACGATTAACTAAATTCGTCCCATAAAAAAAACCGTTAAGATCACTGATCGGTAATAAAGCACCACGAATATTAGCAATGCCAATAAACCAATTTTGGGTACAAGGCACTCGAGTATAAGAGGGCTGCTCTAAAATTTCAGCAATCTCACTCATGGCAACCACAAATCGATTTTCACCCAGATGAAAAGCAATTCCAGCCCACTTATCCCGAACCTCTTCTCGACTCGGAAAAGCCACATTACGCTGCAAAATTCGGCGTTCATACTCTTGCAAAATTTTGAAAGGTGAACTGGTGCTTAACTCAATCATCCGTTATTTAGGCTCGCTTTCACACGTCGCAGCAGATCCTCGGCTTGGATCGGCTTGACAATGTAATCCACCGCTCCCTGCCTCAAGCCCCACACTTTATCGGTATGCTGATCCTTAGTGGTAATCATAATCACCGGAATAGAGGCGGTCTCTTCATTGTTGTGTAACTGTCGGGTCGCTTGAAAGCCGTTCATGCCCGGCATCACCACATCCATCAGAATCAGATCAGGTTGCAAACAACCCGCTTTCTCCACCCCATCTTCACCGGTGGTAGACACACTCACTTTAAAACCGTTTTTTTCCAATATGCTCTGAACGAAATGAACCTCAGTGGGAGAATCATCCACAATCAAGACATTGAGCATCATCGTCTTACTCCAAGTAACAACAGACATCTCAAATAAAATCCAACCAACACATTCATCCCCTCAGCAAACGCTCTACCTAACCTGATGTTGCGTAGGTCTTGATCGCACCCAACAGATCTTCTTTGGTAAACGGCTTGGTAACGTAGTGTTCCGAACCCACCATGCGCCCACGAGCACGATCAAAGATACTGTCTTTACTCGACAACATGATCACCGGCGTGTTTTTAAACAAGCTGTTGTGTTTGATCAACGCACAGGTTTGATAACCATCCAGACGCGGCATCATAATATCGATAAAAACGATGTCGGGCTTATGCGCCATAATCTTCGACAAAGCCTCGAAGCCATCTTCGGCAATCACGACCTCGAAACCCTCTTTTTTCAATAAATTTTCGGCTGAACGACGAATGGTGTTGCTATCATCAACCACCAACACCGTTCTAACTCGCTCTGTTTCTGTTGTCGTAGACACATCAACCTCTCTCACGGATCCCTACCAATTGAAGAAACTCCCTACAATTTCATAATTTAGCGCAACTAGACCTCCAGCAACAGCCCTAATCTCTCACTTTTGAACAACAACAACGGATATCAATATTCGATTGTTGCATCACCGTATGAAAACCAAGCATCAGCGCATCACAAAACCGCCGTTCTATCGGGTAAACTACGTCATTACCCTTCACACTGGAAACCCCATGAGCGCCGAGTCAATCCTAGCCGTACCGCACCTAACCACCGCCAACCAGGGTCCGTTACAGGAGATTGAATCCCACCTACTGCAACATCAAAGTCGCATTGAAGCTTGGTTCCGTCAGCAGTGGCAAAAGACCCCCGCTCCACTTTACGCTTCTGTCGATCTACGTAACTCTGGCTTCAAACTCGCTCCCGTTGATACTAACTTATTTCCTGCTGGATTTAACAACCTCAACCCCAATTTTATGCCGCTCTGCGTACAAGCGATTCAATCAGCAATGGAGCGCATCTGTCCGCAAGCGGTCAAGCTGCTGATCATTCCAGAAAACCATACTCGCAACCTCTTCTATCTGGAGAGTCTCTCGGTGTTGTCCGAAATCATCACCTTAGCCGGTTACGAGGTCAAAATTGGCAGCCTCAACCCCGACCTGACAGAAGCCCAAACCTTTGAACTGCCCTCAGGCAAGAGCCTGCTGATCGAACCCATTCAACGTCACGGTGAACAGCTGCAAATCGGCGACTATCTGCCCTGTGCCATTTTACTCAATAACGACCTCTCCGGTGGTCGGCCTGACATTCTCGAAAACCTCTCACAGATGGTTCTTCCCCCCACCGAGTTGGGCTGGTCTGATCGACTCAAATCGGATCATTTTACCCAATACCACCAAGTAGCAGAAGAATTTTCCCAACAAATTGAGATTGACCCTTGGCTCATCAACCCATTGTTCAGTAACTGCGGCGCAATTAATTTCCTCAAACGTGAAGGCGAAGAGTGTCTGGTAAAAAAAGTCAGCGAACTGCTAGCAGCAATTCAGAAAAAATACGATCAATACAGCATCGACCAAGAACCCTATGTGATCATCAAAGCCGATGCAGGCACCTACGGCATGGGGATTATGTCAGTGAAGAGCATCGACGAAGTTCACAGCCTGAATCGCAAACAGCGCAACCGCATGTCCTCCAGCAAAGAAGGCAAAGCGATCACCCAAGTGATCCTGCAAGAAGGGGTCTACACCGACGAATATTGGGGCAGCAACGATGCAGTCGCCGAACCGGTGGTCTATATGATCGATCACTTCGTCGTCGGTGGTTTTTATCGCGTCCACAACAAGCGCAAACGCACCGAAAACCTCAATGCACCAGGGATGAAATTCGAACCCTTAGCCTTCGCCAACACCTGCACCACCCCCGACCCGACCCAAGCCCCCGATGCCGAGCCGAACCGCTTCTATGCTTACGGCGTCATCGCTCGGTTGGCACTGCTGGCCGCCGCCCGTGAAATCGCCATCAGCAAACAGTCCTCCTAAAGGAAAGCCACCATGAGCATCAAACTCGGCATCGTCATGGATCCCATCGAGAGCATCAAACCGCACAAAGACAGCAGTTTAGCGATGTTGCTGGCAGCGCAAAAACGCGGCTGGTCGTTGCACTATTTGCAACAAGAGGATCTCTATTTAGAACAAGAGGTTGCTTGGGGAAGTATGCGTTCTCTCACGGTTAAGGATGACGCAAAAAAGTGGTTCGAACTGGGCGAAGCCAGTGACCGCCCCCTGCACGAACTGGATGTGATCTTGATGCGCAAAGATCCGCCCTTTGACATGGACTACATCTACAGCACCTATTTGCTGGAACGTGCCGAAATGGCAGGCTGCTTGGTGGTCAATCGGCCATCGAGCCTGCGCGATGCCAATGAAAAACTCTTCACCAGCTCATTTCCGCAGTGCTGCGCACCGACCTTGGTCAGCAGCCAAGCGCCGCGTCTGTTGGACTTTCTTCAGCAACATCATGATGTGGTGGTCAAACCGCTGGACGGCATGGGCGGCGAGTCGATCTTTCGCCTGCGCCTCAACGACCCCAACACCAGCACCATTTTGGAAGTCATCACCCACAAAAACCAACGGCTGGTGATGGCACAGAAATTCATCCCTGAAATCAAACAGGGCGACAAACGCATTTTGCTGGTCAACGGCACACCCGTACCGCTGGCGCTGGCACGCATTCCGGCCAAAGGCGAACTGCGCGGCAACATCGCCGCCGGAGGACACGGAGTGCCCGTGCCGCTCAGTGAACGTGATTACTGGATTTGTGAACAAGTCGCCCCCACTTTGCGTGAAAAAGGGCTACTGTTTGTCGGTCTCGATGTGATCGGCGACTACCTAACCGAAATCAACGTCACCAGCCCCACCTGCATTCGTGAACTGGATCGAGAAGGTGATTTGGACATCGCCGGTGATCTTATGGAGTGCATCCAAGCACAATTAACGGAACGATAATGACTCTGATACGAAACCTCGCTCTGCTCACCACTCTGTTTTTCCTCAGCGCCTGCGGCGAGGAAAAACCCCAGATTCACAATGAACGTTTTTTGGCTATGGGCACCTTGGTGGACATCAGCTTCTATGGTGTCGCTGAAACAGAGCAACGGCGCGCCATTCGCGACCTCACCGAGCTGTTCGATCAATTGGATCACCGCTGGCACGCTTGGCAAGCCAGCCCCCTGAGCGACATCAACCGCCAACTGCAAGCAGGCAAAACAGCCGCCCTGCCCAACGACATGCAAGCGCTCTTTAAACAGGCACAACAACTTTCCAAAGAGAGTCACGGCCTGTTTAACCCTGCCATCGGCCAACTGGTCGCCCTATGGGGGTTTCACAGCAGCGAACTGCCCAGCGGCGCACCGCCCTCCAAAGCCGCCATTGAAGCACTCTTGGCCAATCATGCCAGCATGAACGACATCACGCTGAAAAACGCCGAGATCAGCAGCAACAATGCAAAACTGCACTTTGATTTTGGTGCCATCGCCAAAGGCTACGCCGTTGATCAAGCGATCAAAAAACTGCAACAACTGGGGATCAAAAACGCCATCGTCAACGCCGGTGGCGATCTACGCGCCATCGGCCACCCCGAAGGTCGCCCGTGGCGCATCGGCATCCGCGCCCCTCGGCGACAAGGCATTATGGCCTCACTGAGCGTCAACGAAGGCGAAAGCGTCTTTACCTCCGGCGATTACGAACGCTTTTTTGATTACCAAGGCCAGCGTTACCACCACATCATCGACCCCCGCAGTGGTCTGCCCGCCGCCAACTGCCAGTCAGTAACCGTGATCACCGACAACGCCGCCAAAGCCGATGCCGCCGCCACCGCGCTGTTTATTGCCGGTGGCGATCATTGGTTGGAAATTGCCCGTAGCATGAAATTGGATCAGGTAATGCTGATTGATAAAGAGGGTGTGGTTCATATCACCCCCGCAATGCAAAAGCGGCTGAAATTCGAAGGAGCAGCGCCCAAGAAAGTGATTGTGGAGTCGCTCTGATGTTCTGGGGTGAGACCTTGGGAGACCGATTGCTGATGATTGTTGCCACTCTGGCGGTTTTGAGTCTCTACCCACTGCTGTGGGGCGGCCAGAAACCCGCCAGCCACGCGCTGATTGAAGTTCAGGGCGAAGAAAGCCGCAGTACCGCGCTGCAATACCAACAACTGCTGCGCATCGATGGCAAAATCGGCACCAGCAGCATCGAAATCAAAGACGGTTTTGCCCGTTTTATCGACTCACCCTGCCGCAGCAAAGTCTGCATCCACTACGGCTGGTTAAAACAGAGTGGCGAAGCCATCGCCTGTTTGCCCAACGGCATCACCTTAAGTCTGATTGGCGGTGACAGCCGCTTTGATGCGATCAACTTCTAATGACCAACAAAATTATCAAGACCGACCGTCACGACCTGCGCATTGTCTGGCTCACCTCGCTGGCGATCACCATCTACGTGGTCGAAGCGACTCTGCCCTCACCGCTACCGGGGGTTAAACCAGGCTTGGCCAACATCGTCACCCTCTTCACTCTCTACTATTTTGGTTTTGCCTCGGCGGTCTGGGTCAGTCTGTTACGGGTTTTGGCGGGCAGCCTGCTGTTGGGCACCTTTCTCTCTCCGGCCTTTTTTCTCAGCCTCAGCGGAGCCTGTTGCAGCTTGCTGGCATTGGCGTTGGCGCGAAAACTGCCGCTGAGTATTTTTGGACTCAGCTTACTGGCCTCCTTGGCACACATGCTCGGTCAATTTTTCACCGCCTATTTTCTCTTTATCCCGCACAGTGGTTTGTTTCATCTGCTGCCGATATTAATGACCGCCGCGCTGGTTTTTGGTCTGGTTAGCGGTACAATTGCCCACGCTGCCCTACAACAACTGAAGACGAAACCGTTATCACTCTTATGAGCGCCACCCAAACACCCCCCCTCTCCCCAACACCCATTCGAGCCAATGATCGGCTGACCTTCACCCTCTTTATCGCGGCGATTGTTCACGCTGTCATCATTCTCGGTGTCGGTTTTACCCATCTGGATTTCAGCAGCAACATACCCCACGCACTGCAAGTCATTTTGGTGCAGACGGAGAGCGAAGAGGCTCCAGAGAAAGCCGACTACTTGGCTCAAGTGAGTCAAAAAGGCGGCGGCGACAGCGAAGAAAAAGTCCGCCCTACTTCGCCCTTCAGCGCTCCCGAACCGACCCAAACCGACGGTCTCTCGGCGGTGCGCCTGCAAGCCAGCGCCCCCAAAGCCAGCCCAAAAAACGAACAACCGGTACTGACCCAGCGTCATGCAAAAGAGAAAACCAACCCCAAACAGCAACAGAGCCAACCACAAGAAAAACCGATCACCAAACTCAGTCCACAGCTGATCGAACACAGTTTGGAGATCGCCCGTCTCAGCGCTGAAATCGACAAAGAGATGCAGATGCACGCCAAACGTCCACGGCGTGACTACATCGACGCCAGCACTCAAGGCACACCGTCGGCCACCTACATGTACAATTGGGTGAAAAAGATCGAGCGCATCGGCAACCTCAACTACCCCGATCAAGCACGCCGCAGCCAACTCAGCGGCACCCTGATCCTCACCGCCGTGATCAACGCCGATGGCAGCTTACGAGAGACCATTTTGGTGGAATCCTCCGGCCACACGGTGCTGGATCAGGCAGCCATCCGCATCGTCGAACTGGCCGCACCTTATGGCAATTTTTCCGAAACGCTACAGAAAAAAATAGACATCCTCTACATCACTCGCAGCTGGCAATTTCTCAACAACAACCGCCTCACCAGCCATTAAGCATTAAGGGAGCCTCGGCAATGAATTTAACCCATCACTTTTTAATTGCCATGCCCAGCCTGAAAGACGATCCCAATTTTGGCCAAAGCCTGACCTACATTTGTGAACACAATGAAAACGGCGCGATGGGTTTGATCGTCAATCAACCGCTCGATCTCGACATCCGCGAGCTGTTTGCACAGATGCAGATCCCTTTCGATACCAAAACAGAACTTGAACAGAGTGTCTACTGCGGCGGACCGGTGGATTCTGAACGCGGTTTTATCCTGCATCAACCCAGCGGTGAATGGGAAGCCAGCATCCAGATTCAAGATGAGGTCAACATCAGCACCTCCCGTGATATTTTGCGCGCAATGGCCAGCGGTAACGGCCCAGAAAAAACCCTCACCGCACTGGGTTACGCCGGTTGGGCTGGCGGCCAACTGGAACAAGAGATGGCACAAAACAGTTGGCTCAGCTGTCCGGCCAACGCTCAGATTCTGTTTGATACCCCTGTTGAGCAGCGTCTACAGGCAGCGGCGCAACTGATTGGCGTTGATCTAGGGCGAATATCCAGCCAAGCGGGACACGCCTAGATGAACGCCCGCACCTTGATGGCCTTTGATTTCGGTCGCCAACGCATTGGCATCGCCATCGGTCAAGAGATCACTCACAGCAGCAACCCGCTCACCACTCTCAACGCCATCAACAACAAACCCGATTGGGATGGCATCTCAAAGCTGATCCAAGAGTGGCAACCCGATGCGTTGGTGGTGGGAATTCCGCTGCATCTGGACGGCAGCGAGCAGGAGATAAGCCAAGCGGCACGGCGCTTTGGGCGACAACTGCACGGTCGTTACCGGCTGCCCCTCTTCGAGACCGATGAACGCCTCAGCTCCCGTGAGGCAGAAGAGCAGATCAAACAGCAACGTAAAAACGGCACCCGTGGCAGAAGCCAAAAGGGTGATATTGATAAAATAGCCGCCAGCGTCATTTTGCAACGCTGGTTAGACGAGCAGTAATTTATGATCAGTGCCTCTCAGGTCGAGCTGTGGCTCGACAACATGACCCGCTACCTGCAACGCCAACTGGAACAGAGTGATCCTCAACAGACAGTGTTGATCGGCATTCACAGCGGTGGAGTACGCATCGCCGCCGAGCTTCAACGGCGACTAAAACTGCCCCACGAGCCTGGCACGCTGGACATCTCTTTCTATCGGGATGACTTCAGTCGCATCGGTCTGCACCCCGAAGTCAAACCCTCCCACCTGCCCTTTGAGGTGGAAGATAAAACCGTAATTTTGGTGGACGATGTGCTCTACAGTGGTCGCACCGTGCGCGCGGCGCTGAACGAGATCTTCGATTACGGTCGTCCAGCGCAGGTGCTGCTGGCGGTGCTGGTGGAGCGTGAAGGCCAAGAGCTGCCGATTCGCGCCAACGTCTACGGCAGCCGCTTGGCGCTGCGTGAAGGCCAACAGGTCAAACTCAATGCCGATGACCTCGGCCTCACCCTGCAAGCGCGTTCCGCCTAGAGAACCAACTTATGAGTCTAAAAATCTTACGTCCCGCTCCTTCCTCTCTGCACCCCAACGCCAACAACGTCCAGTTGGACAGCAACGGCAAACTGCGCCATTTTCTCTCTTTTGATGGTCTCAAAGCCGACCATCTCACCGAGATTTTAGACATCGCCGAATCCTTTATGGGGGTCAATGAAAAGAGCAGCAAAAAAGTCCCACTGCTGCGCGGCAAGACGGTGGTCAATCTCTTCTTTGAGAACAGCACCCGCACCCGCACCACCTTTGAACTGGCAGCCAAACGGCTCTCCGCCGATGTGCTAAGCATGAACATCAGCACCTCCGCCACTTCCAAGGGCGAGACCCTGCTCGACACCTTGCGCAATCTGGAAGCGATGCAGAGCGACATGTTTGTTATTCGGCACGCCGATTCGGGAGCCGCTCACTTTATCGCCAGCCATGTGGCTCCCCACATCGCAGTGATCAACGGTGGTGATGGCCAACACGCCCACCCCACTCAGGCGATGCTGGACATGTTCACCATCCGCCGTTTTAAGGGCGATTTCAGCCGCCTCAAGGTGGCCATTGTCGGTGACATTCTCCACTCTCGGGTGGCGCGCTCACAGATCCACGCCCTCAACCTGCTCAACACCGCCGAGGTACGCGTCATCGCCCCACGCACCCTGCTGCCGGAACAGGTCGAGAGCTTGGGAGTGCAGGTTTATCATCAGATGGATGCAGGCCTGAAAGATGTGGATGTGGTGATCATGCTGCGACTGCAACGAGAACGGATGAAGGGCGGCTTCCTGCCCAGTCGGGATGAGTTTTATCAGCAGTACGGTTTAACTCAAAAGCGGCTGAAACAAGCCAAAGCCGATGCCATCGTCATGCATCCTGGCCCCAGCAATCGTGGCGTGGAGATCGAATCGCAAGTGCAAGATGGGCCGCAGTCGGTCATTTTAAAGCAGGTGACCTACGGCATCGCAGTGCGCATGGCGGTGATGTCTCTGGTGATGAGAAACGCAGGAGACAACCCATGAGAACCCTGATTCAAGGCGGACGCATCATCGACCCCGCCAACAACCTCGATAAAATCACCAACCTCTATCTTTCCGAGGGCAAAATCAGCGCCATCGGTGAACACGCGCCTGACGATTTCAGACCCGATGAGATCATCGATGCGCAGGATCTGCTGGTGATTCCCGGCCTGATTGAGATCAGCGCCCGTCTGCATGAACCGGGCAAAGAGTACAAAGCCACAATCAAATCAGAGAGTCGCGCCGCCGCTGCCGGTGGCATCACCACCCTCTGCTGCACCCCTGACACTCATCCGGTGATCGACGAAACCGCCACCGTGGAGCTGATCCATCGTCGTGCCGAAGATGCCGGTTTTGCCCGCGTGTTGCCCATCGGTGCCTTGACCCGCAACCTCGACAGCGACTGCCTCAGCGAGATGGCGACCCTGCAAGCAGCAGGCTGCATCGCCTTTAGCAACGTCGGTCGCGCCATCAAAGATACCCAAATTTTGCGCCGTGCCATGCAGTACGCTCGCACCTTCAACATCACCCTGATTCTGCAAGCAGAAGACCCGTGGTTGGCACAAGGCAGCTGCGCGCACGAAGGCGCTATCGCCACCCGCCTCGGTCTCAATGCCAGTCCGGTGGCCGCCGAGACCGTCGAGCTGGCACGACTGCTGGCACTGGTGGAGCAGACGGGGGCGCGTTGCCATTTCAGTCGTCTGTCGGCACGTCGTTCCGTGGAGATGATCGCAGCAGCAAAAAAACAGGGGCTGCCGGTGAGTGCCGATGTGGCCATTCACCAGCTCTTTTTCACCGAGATGGATCTGGACGGTTTTAACAGCCAGTGCCATGTGCGTCCGCCGTTTCGCAGCCAACGCGACAAAGAGGCACTGAGGCAAGGGGTCAAGGATGGCACCATCGACCTGATCTGTTGCGATCATCAACCCCACGAGGCGGATGCCAAGCTGCAACCGTTTCCACAGACCGAGGCAGGCATCTCCGGTCTGGAGACGCTGTTGCCACTCTGCATGAAACTGGTTGAGGAGGAGGTCTTGAGCCTTTCGCAAGCCATCGCTCTGGTGACGAACAATGTGGCCAAAGTGATTCAACAACCGCTGGGGACATTGAGCGTCGGCAGCAGTGCCGATCTTTGCCTGTTTGATCCCAATGGTTATTGGGAGATGGAGCCAGAGAAGCTGCTCAGCCAAGGTAAAAACAGCCCCTTTACGGGGTGGTGTTTTTCAGCTGAGGTGAAACGGGTTTTGTTGGC